>JAFTYR010000005.1 GCA_017461315.1 Burkholderiaceae bacterium
GGGTGACGCAGATATGAAACGTGGCGGAGCTGAAACCGATGCATACAGCTTGGCCGCTTACGGCACAAAGATGTTTGATAACGGTATGTTCGTAGACGTAATCGGTCGCGCCGCAACGATCGACACGGACGTTACAGTTGACGGTAATAAGAAGGGCTCAGCCGATAACGTAGCTCTGAGCTTATCCGGCGAATTAGGCTGGCGCTTACCTGTCAATGATAAGTTCTACGTCGAACCACAGGCTGAATTAACTTATACCTATATTGACTCCGACACATTAAAGTTAAATAGTGGCGTTAGCTACGAAATTGATTCTGTAGATAGCTTAATGGGTCGTGTTGGTTTTGCAGCTGGTTTGAAGTGCCCAGAAAACAAGGGTGATGTTTATGTACGCGTTTCTGCAGTTCATGAATTCTTAGGCGATGTTGCGGTTACAGGCGGTCGCAATGTTCATGAAGTCGATGGTAAGGATACATGGGTTGAATTTGGTATTGGTGGTCAATACAACGTCAACAAGAGTACCTACATCTATGCGGATGTAGAACGTACATCGGGTGCCTCTTTAGAAGAAGATTGGCGTGCTAATGTTGGATTACGTTATAACTTCTAATAACTTTTAAAAACAGAGGATTTAGGGGTAGCGTAGTTAATGTAAGTTACGCCTAAATAAAAAAAACGGTAGAGGGATTTAAAAATTTGAACTCTACCGTTTTGCTGTCTGAATCAAAAACTTGATCAATAAAATCATTTAAAAAAATGATGTTTCCGTGGACACATCTTTTAATTTTTCTAAAGCTTGCCGAAGATCCCATCTCATCTGTAGTATCAACCAAAACTCAGGATCCGTATCAAAATATAGAGATAACTTGATGGCAGTATCTGGGGTAATTGAACGTTTACCAACAACTAATTCATTGACACGACGTCGAGAAATACCCAGATCTTTGGCTAGTTGTGCTTGAGAAATTGCAAGAGGTTGCAAAAACTGAGTTTCTAGAAAAACACCTGGATGGGGTGCACTCCGTGTTGAGCGAGTCATCCTAGGACTGAATTTGACTCCAGTCAGTTGTTTTTTTTGAGCTGTTTTCAGTACTTTGCGAACCTCTCTTGACATTACGGATTGTCCTCTTATTTTTTGACGGGTTCCTTGAAGTATCGGATACCATTGACGATCGTTGAGATTTGAGTGTCATGTCCCATGATATCTTCGCGGAAACTCATATAAAGATGGAAGCTTAAGAAGAGTAACAAGTAGTACATTAAAGCATGATGCACGGTTCGTACAACTTGTGCGCCACCCATGTAATGCGTTACCCATCCAAAGTAAGTCATCCAGCTAGTATCCCATCCCCACTGCTGAGCATATAATCCAAAGCCAGTGATGATGATGGCAATACTACCGAGGACATACATGGCAAACATAGCGGTTTGAGCCAATGGGTTGTGTCCAACATAGATAGGTGGATGCTTTTCAATGAATAAGTAATGCATCGCAGTCTTCCAAATGCCTTTGACCCACATGGCATCCCAGAACGGCAATATGAAAATCATGCGTGAATACTTATTACCGACAAATGCCCAGTAGATACGATAGATCATGAGCAATGTGAAAAGCATTGCACAGATCAAATGCACCACAATGATGTTACCAAAGAGGTAGGTCGACCACGTGTCTGCATAGTTGGCCGGTAATGGCCAACCAATAAGAAATCCCGTGATACAAAGCAGGAAGAACGTGACAGCCTGAGCCCAATGCCAGAAGCGTACGGGTGCTTCATAGACATAAACAGGCTTTGCAGGTCCTTCTAGGATTTCATATGACCAATTTGAGATTTTCATAATGATCTCCCAAATTAACGAACCTTAACTTCACAAAGTTCCTTTCCATTTAAGTCAAGAACATGTGTAGCACAGGCCAAACAGGGGTCAAAACTGTGAATGGTTCGAAGAATTTCAAGCGGTTGATCAGCAACGGCAACTGGAGTTCCCAATAAAGAAGCTTCATAAGCACCGAGTTGACCGGCAGGATCTCTTGGACTAGCGTTCCAAGTTGAAGGTACAACAGCCTGCCAATTTTCGATTACACCATTTTTAATGACACACCAGTGACCTAATGCACCACGAGGAGCCTCTGCTGGGCCAACACCCCGGCATTCTTTTGGCCAGGTTGAAGGTTCCCATTTGTCCATATTCGCAGCGACTTCGTCCCCATTTTTGATATTGGTTGTTAAGTCATTGAGGCACTCTAACATGTACTCTGCCATGAGACGAGCTTCAAGGCAACGGGCCAAGGTGCGACCAAGAGTGGAGAAGAGCGCTTGAACTGGAACATTCGCTTCTCGTAAAGCTTGTTCGACAAGTTCAGTTTGTCGAGGCATTTTCTTTGCATAAGCCATAACCATGCGAGCCAAAGGTCCCGTTTCCATGGCATGTCCCTTCCAGCGAGGCGCTTTAATCCATGAGTAGCGACTTTCAGCACCAAGCCACTTAATGTCTGTCTTAGTGCCTTCAGTACCTTGACCGAGTTCAAATTTAGGATCAGTGATGCCATCCCAAGGATGTAATCCTTCTTTTGCCTTTGGATACTGATACCAAGAGTGATCTACAAATTCTTTGATTTGTTCCGGATCCTTTAAGTCAACTGGATGAATTTCAGAAAGTTTGCCATCAATAATGGCGCCATTCGGCATTAAAAGACTACTTTCTGACCAGTCGTTCGCATACTTTGGAAAATCGCCGTAGCAGAGTAGATTCTGATTAGAAAGGCCTCCTCCAATCTTGAACCAATCTTTGTAATACGAGGCGATTGCCATAAGGTCTGGATAGTAGACATTCTCAATAAATCGAATAGTGTCCTTGGCAACGTCAATCATGTGGTTCATCCATACTTGATTGATCATAACGCCTTGAGCACCAGTATCGTTCATGTTAATTGGGCAGGGAACACCACCCACTAAATAGTTAGGATGTGGGTTTTTACCTCCGAGAATGGTATGAACCTTAATGATTTCTCTTTGGAAGTCTAATGCTTCTAGGTAGTGTGTGACTCCAAGAAGATTGACTTCGGGAGGTAACTTATAAGCAGGATTGCCCCAATAAGCGTTTGCAAAAATACCTAATTGACCGCTTGCGACAAATTTTTTCAATTTATCTTGAATGCCCTTGAAGTAAGCGGGTGAAGAAAGAGCGTGATTCGACAAAGATTGTTGAATTTCACTCGTTTTCTTTGGATCTGCGTTAAGAGCACTGATTAAGTCAATCCAATCTAGGCCGTGCAATTGATAAAAATGAGTAACATGGTCCTGACAGTAAAGTGTGGCGTTCATCAGGTTACGGATGATATTAGCATTTGCCGGAATTTGAATTCCAAGTGCATCTTCAACGGCACGAACTGCTGATAATGCATGAATACCAGTACAAACGCCACAAATTCTTTCAACAAAGGCCCATGCATCGCGTGGATCACGTCCTTTCAAAATAACCTCTAAACCTCGCCACATCGTACCAGTAGACATGGCATCAACGATTACGTTGTTTTCGTCAAGAACCGCTTGCATGCGTAAATGACCCTCAATACGGGTAATAGGGTCAACAACTATCTTTCTATTTGCCATTATTCATCTACTCCCATATCTTTGTTGACTTCTTTACTGCGAGCACGGGCAACGGCACTAGCGGCGATGTGCGCTGCGATTGCCACACCAGTGACACCCAGAGCCGCCAAGCCTACTTTATCCGTAGTGGCCTGAATTCCTAGACCCCAACTCGGAGGCAATACAGTAGTTTCATGAGCATAGAAGCTACCTTTATCGAAGTAATCAGGTTCAGAACAAGCTAAGCAAGGATGACCAGATTCAATCGGGAATGAAAGTCCATCGTTCCAGCGAATTGCTGAACATGCGTTATAAGTGACCGGTCCTTTACAACCAACCTTATAGAGACAGTATCCTAGTTTAGCGCCCATATCGTCGAATTTTTCGACAAACTGCCCTGCGTCAAAGTGGGCACGACGGTAGCATTTATCGTGAATTCTTTGACCATAGAACATCTTAGGACGAAGCTGTGAATCTACAGGTGGTAGACGATCGTAGGTGAGCATATAGGTAATTACTCCAGTCATCACCTCAGGAATTGGTGGACAACCAGGTACTCGAATAATCGGCTTGTCTTTGATCACCGATGTGATTGGAACCGATTGAGTTGGGTTCGGTTTTGCAGTGTTAATACAGCCCCAAGAAGCGCAAGATCCCCAAGCAATAACCGCTTTGGCGCCTTGAGCACAATGCAATAGTTTTTCTGTAAAAGGTTTACCGCCTGGAATACAGAAAACACCGTCATCGCCTAATGAAGGAGAACCTTCAACCGCTAAGATGTAATTTCCATGGTATTTTTGAATGACTTCTTCAAGAACTTCATGGTCTTGTTGACCCGCTGCGACCATAAGCGTGTCGTCATAAGCTAAAGAAATCATTGAAAGAATGACATCTTCGATTAGTGGATGGTAGGAGCGAATAAACGATTCGGTACAACAGGTGCATTCATTACCATGAAGCCAAATTACTGGAGTTCTTGGCTTCGTTTCCATGGCATGAGCAATGTCTGAGGCTCCTTGGGCACCTAGGCCGAGCGAAGCAGCTGTTAGTGAACAGAATTTCAAAAAACTTCTTCTTGAAACCCCTTGCTTACGCATCATTTGATAGTTTGTTTCTACTGTCATAAGTATCCTTTCTATCGTTAGGGGAAAACAAAAATACAACTATGAGTGAAGATTAATCTGAATTAATAAATGGTGCAAACCCAATTTGACTCTTAAAAAATTAATTAAATCAATTGGTTACATGGTATATAAAGTAACCAATATAGTTACAGATGTACAAAAGATATTAAGGTGGATTTCTTATGTCGTAATTGATTGGAAATTTATATGTTATTCATTCTTAAAATTCATAAGGTTGGATTAATGCTTTGTTCATAAACTGTAACAGCGTAGAAACAAAATAAAGCTGGTAGATAAATCTATGACCGATCAAACTACCCAATTGCAACTAAAAGATATTCGTTGTCAACGAGGCGATCGTTTGTTATTCAAAAATCTGAATTTCAGCTGTCCAAAAGCAACGTTAGTTCGCATTGGTGGACCGAATGGCACAGGAAAGACAAGTCTTTTACGATTGATTGTGGGGCTCATGCAACCAACTCAAGGTCAGATTCTCTGGGGCGGTGAACCTATTACTAAATTAAAGGAAGATTTCTGGAAAGATCTTGTTTATATCGGTCATCTTAATGGGGTCAAAGATGAATTAACAGTTCTTGAGAATTTACTGATCAATTGTGAAATTGGAGAGCACGTTATTACAGAGGAAGAAGCGATTTCAGCCTTAGAACGTGTTGGGCTTGTAGGATTTGAAAATTATTTAGTACGTCAATTATCTCAAGGACAAAAAAGACGCGTGGCATTAGCTCGGTTATATGTCGCTTCTTACGCCAAACTTTGGGTACTCGATGAACCCTTTGTTGCATTAGATGTTAAAGCGGTTGCTGAATTGGCAAATCAGATTGTTCAGTACGTCAACGCGGGTGGCATTGTGATTTACACAACGCATCAAGAAGTACCAATTGCGGTTAACCATTCAATGCAAATTGATCTTTCTGGTGGTGTGTGGCTTCGTGGAAAGAATTTGGAAAGGAGTGCGAGATGCTAAGACTTTTTTGGGCGGTGTTTTGCCGAGATCTGCGTTTAGCATTACGACAAAAGTCCGATGTCATTAACACCGTATTCTTTTTTGTTGTCGTTGTTTCCTTAGTTCCACTTGGAATCGGTCCAGACACAGCGTTGTTACGTTCTATTGCACCTGGAGTAATTTGGGTTGCTTCGCTGTTAGCCGCACTTCTTTCCTTACCCCGTTTATTTGCTAATGATTATGCGGACGGTACTTTAGAGCAGATGTTGCTATCAGGTGAACCCTTAGTAGTGATTGTGTTCGGAAAGGTGTTTTCTCATTGGTTAACGACTGGAATTCCTTTAACTCTCATTTCCGTCGTTTTTTCATTCATGTTTGACTTAAGCACTGAAGTATCCGTTGTTTTGTTGATATCTTTGCTAATTGGTACTCCGGTTTTAAGTTTGGTGGGTAGTGTGGGAGCTGCTCTTACCCTGGGGTTAAGAGGTGGTAGTGTTTTAACTTCTCTTTTAGTGTTACCCCTTTACATTCCAGTACTGATTTTTGGTGCGGGAGCTTCTGAGGCCTGTGCAGTCGGTTTGGCTTCAACCGCTTATTTTTTAATTGTTTGTGCGTTAACACTCTTTTCCTTGGTGGTGATGCCGGTCGCAGCAGCAGCTGCGCTTCGCATTGCTGTTGAATAATTTTTTCCCCGATGTGTATATGACCTCTAACCGCAAATTATTTACCCCTCAAGGCCTTTACCCTGTTGCCGGTAAATTGATCAAACCTATTTTATTAATGGCGTCGGTCTTAATCCTCGTTGGCCTATATGTGGGATTTTTCCTTGCTCCAGTCGATGCGACACAAGGAAATTCCTATCGCATTTTGTATGCTCATGTTCCATGCGCTTGGATGGGGATGCTTTTTTATGTTGTGATGGCTGTCTTTTGTGCTTCAAGCATTGTGACGGGAAATCGTTTATGGTCGATGGTTGCTTCAAGTGTTGCCCCAACCGGAGCTATGATGACCTTCCTTTCTTTGTGGAGTGGCTCTCTTTGGGGACGTCCCACTTGGGGAACTTACTGGGTTTGGGATGCACGTCTTACTAGTGCATTGATTCTACTTTTCTTCTATCTTGGTTTTATTGCTTTAGAGAATGCAATCGATGATTGGCGTCGAGTTGATAAAGCTTGTGCT
The DNA here is from genome assembly GCA_017461315.1 of Burkholderiaceae bacterium. GTDB lineage: Bacteria > Pseudomonadota > Gammaproteobacteria > Burkholderiales > Burkholderiaceae_F > JAFTYR01. The sequence continues at coordinate 6,861 of JAFTYR010000005.1, forward strand.
GTGATTGGGATTGTGGGTGTAATCAATGTTCCAATCGTTTATTTCTCGGTCCAGTGGTGGAATACCTTGCACCAAGGTGCTTCAATTACCGCTTCGGGTTCTAGTATTCATCCAATGATGCTCTCAGCAATGCTTTTAATGGTGTTCGGTTTCTTGTTCTACGGTATCGCAGTTTCTTTAGCTCGATTGCGTTCGATCATTCTTGAAAGAGAAAAAAGTGAACAGTGGGCTCAGAACTTATCAATTAAGGGAGAAGTCTAATGGATCAGTGGAATAGCATTTCAGATTTCTTTTACATGAGTGGTTATGGACAATACGTCTGGGGCGCTTATGGAATGGTTCTATTTTGTTTTATTTGTGAATTGGTTGGATTAATCAAGCGTCGTCGTCGAGCTGCTCGCGAATTAGCGTTAGAAGCACGTGCACGTCAAGCAGAGGAGCGTATCTGATGAATAGTACTCAAAAACGTGTGGGGTTGGTTGTTGGGGGCTTAGCTATAGTCGGAGTCGCTGCTACCCTTGTCTTAAGCGCCTTTGAAGAAAATCTGGTTTTTTTCTTCTCGCCCTCGCAGGTCGCTGCGAATGAAGCGCCCGAAGGTCGTGCTTTCCGCATTGGTGGTTTTGTTGAAGAAGGTAGTGTTAAGCGTCAAAGTGATGGCGTTACGGTTCAATTTGTTGTGACCGATACCGTCGCTTCCGTTCCTGTTACCTATAGAGGTAGCTTGCCCGATCTTTTTAAAGAGGGAAAGGGTGTTGTAGCTCAGGGTAAATTGAAGAAGGGTGTATTCCATGCAGATCAGGTTCTAGCTAAGCATGATGAAAATTACATGCCTCCTGAAGCGGAAAAAGCCGTGCAAGACGCACATAAAAAAGTGCGCTCAGCTTCTAATTCGCGTTAATACTTTTTAAGGAATATAGCAATGATTCCTGAATTAGGTCATTTTGCATTAATTTTGGCCCTAATCGCCGCTCTGATCCAGGGTATCCTTCCTTTAGCTGGAACACTGTTAGGTGTACGTAGCTGGATTCAAGTGGCTCGTCCGGCTGTTTTTGCTAATGCTTTTTTTTGCATATTTGCTTTTGGTTGCTTGGCTTGGAGCTTCTACGTCAGTGACTTTTCTGTTCTAAATGTGGCAAGTAATTCCAATACTTTATTGCCATGGTACTACCGTCTCTCAGCTACCTGGGGTTCACATGAAGGATCAATCCTGTTTTGGACCTTACTTTTAGCTGTCTGGGGATTAGCAATTGCTTTAACCTCTCGACATCTACCTCAAGAAACAGTGGCTCGGGTCATTGGTGTGATGGGGTTAATTTCAGTTGGATTGACGCTGTTTATGCTTTTAACAAGTGATCCATTTGAAAGACTTTTCCCGGCCGCAGCGGAGGGGAGAGACCTAAATCCACTCCTTCAAGACCCAGGTATGGTTTTCCATCCACCCCTTCTTTATATGGGTTATGTGGGTATGGTAGTGCCATACGCTTTTGCGGTCGCAGCTCTAATCGGTGGTCGCTTGGACGCCGCTTGGGCCCGTTGGACTCGTCCCTGGACCAGTATTGCTTGGGTGTTTTTGACACTAGGTATCGCATTGGGTTCCTGGTGGGCTTACTACGAACTCGGCTGGGGAGGTTGGTGGTTCTGGGATCCCGTTGAAAATGCATCCTTTATGCCTTGGTTAACTGCAACGGCGTTGCTTCACTCATTGGCAGTTACGGAAAAAAGGGGGGCTTTTAAAATCTGGACGGTTCTTTTAGCTTTGCTGACTTTTTCGCTCTCGTTGCTTGGTACATTTCTTGTTCGATCCGGTGTCTTGACATCCGTTCATGCGTTTGCAACGGATCCTCAACGAGGCTTATTTATTCTGACACTTCTGATTATCGTAATCGGTGGATCTTTACTGCTATTTGCCTGGAGAGCACCTAAGGTCGGTTCCGGTGGATTCTTTGAACTCTTTTCTCGAGAAGCTATGTTGCTTGTTAATAACGTACTACTGGTTGTATCGATGTCAGCTGTATTGTTAGGTACGTTATATCCCTTATTTATTGATGCGCTTAATGCAGGAAAGATCTCTGTAGGACCTCCTTATTTTGATTCTGTATTTGGTCCTTTAATGGTACCAGTAGTATTTTTGATGGGTATCGGCCCGTTAATTCGTTGGAAAGATGCCAGCATCGTTGATGTTGTTCGCCGTGTCGCTTGGTGTTTTGTGGTTGCCATATTACTTGCAGGAACTTCTCTTTGGGCGATGGGAGGTGGTTGGCACACATGGACTTTTGTTGGCCTCTTTTTGGCTTTCTGGATCTTACTGACTTTTGTTGAAGGCCTTAGAGAAGTGACTCGTAATATCCGTGGTAATTTCTTCAAGAAGGTTGCTCAGCAGTCTGCTTCTTGGTGGGGAATGATGGTGGCTCACTTGGGGATTGCGGTTTTTATTGTAGGGGTCTCCATGGTGATGACTTATCAATTAGAAAGAGACGTCACCATGGTTCCTGGACAAGAGGTTTCCGTGGGTTCCTATACCTTTAAATTCACAGACGTTAAGGTAGGAGTTCGTGGTCCTAACTACATTGCCGATGAAGGTACCTTTGATGTCTATAAAGAAGGTGAAAAAGTTACGACTTTAACGCCTCAGAAACGTAAGTATTTCTCGAGTGAAATGCCGATGACAGAATCTGCCATTCATTCATCACTGGCTGGAGATCTTTATGTTTCTATGGGGGCTCAAACGGCAGAGGGAGCTTGGGTTGTTCGTGTCTATAACAAGCCATTTGTAAATTGGATTTGGTGGGGCTGTCTTGTGATGTCAATCGGAGCATTAATTGCTATGTTTGATCGACGTTATCGTACACAACGCAAAAAAAATTTAGCTCATTCAGGTAGTTAATTTAGAGAGAGTTTGAATATGAAATTAAAGTTTATTCTTCCATTAGTTCTCTTTTTAGGTCTATCTGCATTTTTGCTTTTTGGCTTATTTAATGACCCAAGAGAAGTTCCTTCGCCATTGATTAATAAGCCTGCACCTGAATTTGCATTGCCTCGTTTAGATGATCCGTCTCAAGTCGTAACAAAAGACAGTATGAAGGGGCAAGTCTGGATGATGAATGTCTGGGCTTCATGGTGCGTGTCTTGTCGTCAAGAACATCCGATGTTAGTGAAAATTGGCAAAGAAGGAGATCGAGTTGTGCCGATCATTGGCCTCGATTACAAAGATAAGAATGCCGATGGAAAAATGTTTTTAGCCCGTAACGGAGATCCATACGATTTTTCTATTACAGATCCAACCGGAGAAGTCGGAATTAACTTTGGTGTTTATGGAGTTCCAGAAACTTTTGTGATCGATAAGAAGGGTGTAATTCGCTACAAGCAGATCGGTCCAATTACAGAAAAAGTTTGGAATCAGACCATGTATCCACTTATTCAGAAATTGGAGAAAGAATGATGAAACGGTTTTTCTTATCTCTATGGATTGTGGTATCTGTAGCAACGGGATTGAGTGCAAATGCGGTCGCACAGATTTCCGCTGCGGATGTGAAACCAACCATGTTGGATCCAGTCGCTAATAAGCGTGTTGCAGAAATCTCGTCTCAATTGCGTTGTTTGGTTTGTCAAAATCAGTCAATTGCGGACTCTAATGCGGAGTTGGCAATGGATCTTAAAAACCAAGTGATGAGACAAGTGGCGGATGGTCGAAGTAATGAACAAATTATCGACTACATGGTGGAACGCTATGGTGATTTTGTTCTCTATGATCCACCTTTCAAACTTAGTACCGCATTACTTTGGATCGGTCCAGGTGCACTTTTCGTTATCGCTCTATTTACTCTTTTCTGGACTCTTTCTAAGAGACAAAAAGAAGTGGCATCTGAGCGTCCGTTGACTGAGGAGGAAAAGAAAAGAGCTCAGGCTCTTTTAGCGGGTGAAACAGGTCAATCTAAAAGGAAGGGGTAAGGCATGGCGATTTTTCTCATTAGTGCGACAGTGATGACGCTTGTTTTACTCGGTATTGTCATTATTCCTTTGGTTCGTAAACCTAAAAAAATTAAAGTAGATGCCGCTCCTCAAGCAAGTCTTGCTGTCTATCGTGATCAATTTAAAGAACTCGAAGATGAATTAGCCCGAGAAGCGATCACTCAAAAAGAATACGATGAAACTAGAGCAGAACTTGAAAGACGTGTTTTGGAAGATTCAGCTCCGACTTTAGTACTTCCGGAAAAAGATTCTAAGATCGGAGTCTATACAGCCTTTGCACTTGTTTTGATCGTACCTTTATTTTCGGCTTTTCTATGGATTTCTACGCAACCATTAGGAAACTTCCGTTTAGACGGTGGTGTTTACGAAGGAATCATGGATTATGAAACAGGCCGTCAGTTTGGAGGTCAAGCGCAAAGTAGTGAAATGATGGATATCAATCAAGCTATCGTTAAACTGACTCAGCATCTTAGCCAAAATCCAGGGGACTTAGAGGGTTGGATGATGTTGGGACGCACGATGCTTGTGACTCAGCGTTACTCCGATGCAGTTCAAGCTTTTGATAAAGCAAACCAGTTAGCACCTGGAAATCCAACCATCATGGTGGATCTAGCTGATGCCATGGCGATGACTCAGGGTCAAGATCTTTCAGGTCGTCCTTGGGAATTGATTCAACAGGCTTTAAGAATTGATTCAACGAATTGGAAAGCTTTAGCTATGGCAGGAACGGATAAGTTCAACCATAAAGACTATCGCCAAGCTATTATGTACTGGGAACGTTTATTGAAAGTGATTCCAAGTGGTGATGGAATGATTGATGGGGTTAAAGCAAGTATTCAAGAGGCTCGTCAGTTAGGCCATATCATTGGGCCGGTTAAAGATACTTTGGTATTTGGTGCCCAAGTGGAAATGCCTTCGATGTCGATGCCTTCTATGATTAAAGAGGAATTGCAACCATTAGGACAAAGTCCTGTTCCGACTCGTAAAAAAGTGAATCCGAACCAATCGAAAGAAGTAACTCATACTCTATCGGGCGTGGTTCAAATAAGCTCTTCTTTAGTTGAGAAGATTCAAGATCGATCCGTTCTTTATGTGAGCGCTCGTCCCGTTTCAGGAAATTGGGCACCGATTGTCCAAATGCGTGTTGTTGTTTTAGATTTTCCGGTTCAATTTAAGTTAGACAATACGATGGTGCCTCCCATGGATATGGGGTCTGGTTCTTTAGATCAACATGAGGAAGTGATTATTACGGCTCGCTTAGGAAAACCGAATAGTCTCATGCCACAAGCGGGTGACTTAGAAGGTTTAACCACAAAACCGGTTCGATTGAATTCAGATTCAATCAAGATCGTGTTGGATCGAGTTATTACTCAGTAAATGAATTTAAGTTAATAAAAAAGACTCCGTTTATTCAAGGTAAGAGTAAATGGAGTCTTTGGGGTAGAGAAGATTAATCAATAGAAATTAATTCGTATTGTTTTTTGCCCATTCCTAATTCGTTCATGTAGGAAAGTTGTCTTAATCCATGTCGAGATTGAATTCGTTCGACAAGATCATGGTTTTCTTCATGAGTCATGGAGAAAACAAGGTCAACGGAGGCTTGGTCGATCGCTAGGATATCAGTTGAGGCGACAATACCGATGTCTGGAATTGTAGGCTCTGCCGCTGAGAGTCCCGCGCAATCACAGTCAACCGACATACGACGCATGACATTGATAAAACAAATGTGTTTACCAAAGAAATCACAAACGGCTTTAGCCGATTCGGCCATCTGTTCCATTAATTGTTCTTTACCAGGCCATTGATCCCAAGGAAGCGACACATCGCTGACGCCATGTACTTGTTGTTTACCGATACGGCCATCTGCGCATCCAATCGCAATATTTTTCATAGAACCGCCAAAACCACCCATGGCGTGTCCCTTAAAGTGTGTCAGTACAACCATTGAATCGTAATTGACGATCGTTTTGCCCATGGAAATTTCTTGGAAGTGTTGTCCACCCTGAACCGGAAGGTTAACCGTTCCTTCTGCATCCATGATGTCAACTGGGCAGAAAGTCCAACCGTTTACTTTGAGCGTTTCTAAATGTTGCTCTGTGGTGTAGCGGTCCCCTTTATAAAGGGTATTGGTTTCGACAATTGTGCTTTCAGGAACTTGAGCTTGGAATGTTTTTACCATTTTACGGGGCAAAATGTTGGGCCCATGTTGCTCTCCGGTGTGTAATTTAATCGCTACTTTTCCCTGAATTTCTTGATTGATACGCTTATAAAGTTCAATAAGATGTTCTGCGTCAATATGCTTAGTGAAATAAACCTTAGCTGTAGAATCAGGGGAACCATTTGTTACTTGTTGACATCCAATGACAGGAGTTGAAGATTGAATATTAGGTATTGTGGTTTGAGGCATATTTGTTCACCAAAAAAAGATCGCTGACTAGTTAATTCTAATCAGCGATATTGAAGTCGAAAAGAGTATTGATTACTTCTTTAAGGGTACTGCGGGATACTCTACCTTTGCTTTATTTAGAAGATTTTCAATATATTGATTTCGTTGCTGTTGCTCGAGATTAAGCGTGATTTGCTTTTTAACAGAATCAAATGATGGAATTGGCTGATCTCGCGTATCTTCAACTCGAATAATGTGCCAACCAAATTCTGTTTGAACAGGAGCCTTGCTTAATTCTCCTTTTTTCATTTTTTCTAGAGCAGAGGCAAATGGCTTAACAAAGCTTGAAGGACTGTACCAACCTAAATAACCTGCGGTGTCCTTGGCACCTTCATCCTTAGAGTGTTGTTTTGCAAGTAACTCAAAACTTTCACCTTTTTTGATTTTGGCTAAAAGTTCATCGGCTGTTTTCTTGTCATTGACTAGGATATGACGAACTTCATACTGTTTTTTATCCAGTTTTGCGACTTGTTCATCGTAATAAGCCTTGATCTGCTTTTCAGTAATTGGATGCTTCTTGAGGTATTCCTGTGTTAGAACATCTTGGAGAATTCGGAATTTAGCGTATTGCAAAGCAAACTGAACCTTGGGTTGCTTTTCAACGTCCATTTTTTTTGCTTCTTGTTCAACGATGACTCCAGCCACTAAATTATCAAGAATCTGAGCACGAACTTCTGGAGTATCTTGTCCACCGTTGGCAACAAGTTCTGCAACCCAATAGTCTTGGAGTTTTTTGGAAATATTCTGTCCATTAACTGTGGCAATCGGTTGCTCAGCCATGGCTAACGTAGTAGTGGCGAGTAGTGCAGATGCTAAAAGTAGTTTGGCTTTCATTCTTATTCCTTTTGTTTCAGTTCCACTGATTCTAATATCAAGGAATGCTTTTTGAAGTAATGAAATCGTTAGTTTTTGCGAATTTGAATAAGATAGGTATTTCCACTTATATCTAAAGGGGTAATAAGCTGATTATTTGGGGATAGTTTGAAATTTAAGATTGATTTAATTTTTGAAATCGGTGAATATCACAATAACCCCAAATTAAGTAAACCTTAAAGGCTCTAAAGGAGAACCTTATGAAGAAAGCTGGTTTTGCTCTTTCAACATTGATGGCACTGGCTCTTTATGGTTCGGTTTCAGCTTACGCTGCTCCAGCCAATAGCAATCAAGCTATGTGTCTTGCGTGTCATGCGAATGTTGCTCAAATGCATACGGGCAATAAGCATAAAGATCTTTCTTGCACAACTTGTCACGATGGTACAGACAAGCATCTTAAGAATCAGAAAGATCATCCAACGGTTTCGATGAGTCCACAACAGTGTGGTACTTGCCATACCGATCAGTTCAATACGATGTACAAGGTTAACGATCATCGTGTACCTCGCGATTCCAAGAAGAATCTTAACAATATCGCACCGAACCCATTCTTTGATGAAGCATTAGGTGCACACGGTTTCGTAAAAGAACATAACTTGCTTCGTTCTCACGCCTTCGCAGCGATTGACCAGTTTATTTGCGATCGAGCCTTCGGTGGTCGTTTTGAACCTAAGGATGGTTGGCTATTCGGTGGTGATGAAGGTGGTTTCATCGGTGTATGGGATAAAATCAAAGATACAGTCCCGGAAAACAATCTTCAGAAACCTCATAAGCCTGGCACAGCTGCGGCTGCTAACCCCGTTTGCTGGACCTGTAAGTCCACTGACGTCATGATGGATTGGGCCTACATGGGCGATCCTAAGAGTGGTGCAAAATGGAGTCGTGCTTCCAATCCAGTTGATTTGGTTAAGAACATTAACCACGCCGTGAACTGTAATATGTGTCACGATCCACACAGTGCAAAACCACGCGTTGTACGTGATGCTTTGATCCAGGCGATGACTCGCACCGACTTTCCAACTTTGTATTCCGAATCTAAGAATAAGACGGGTATGCAGGTTGTTGACATGGGTCTACGTGGATTCACACGTAAGATTGGTATTTTAGATAAACCGGATTCCAAGTTAATGTGTGCTCAGTGCCACGTTGAATACAACTGCAATCCAGGTACTGATCCTGCAACAGGTAAGCCAATCAAGATGGATGATATCCGAACCAATCTCTTCCCATTGGTTGATGTCACTAAGATTGATGAATACTACAAGCATGCTTCCTTCAAGGATTTCAAACACAATCAGACTGGTGCTCTTCTTACCAAGATGCAACATCCTGATGTAGAAATTTACTGGAACTCTAAGCATGATCAAATGGGTATCGGTTGCGCATCTTGCCATATGCCTAAGGTTAAAGATGAAAAGACTGGTAAGACCTATACTTCTCACTGGGCTACAACTCCAAGTGCCTACATCCAAGAAACTTGCTTGCAGTGCCACAAGGATAAGTCTGAAAAGCAAATGAAGATGGTTGTTAAGTCCATGAACGTTCATTACATGAGCAAGTTAAGAGAAGCTGAAGCATCCATGACTCAAATGTTTGAAGCATTCCGTGAAGCCAAGGCCGCTGGTGTCTCTCTCGATGTGATCAAGCAGGCTCAAGAACTTCATTCCATCGCTCACTCAAATTGGGAATGGTGGACTGCCGCTAACGGTGCTTGGTTCCATAACCTTCCACAGGCAAAGGCCTCTTTAGCTAAGTCTGTTGAAGCTTCTAAGAAGGCAACTGCTCTACTGAGAAGCGAAGCTGCGAAGCTTTACCCAAAGCCCGCTAAGACTAAAGTTGCTTCAAAGTAAATTAAAAACAAACAGTGGAAACCATGTTTTCCTCTGACTAAAATGAAGGAAGAGTGAATTAAATAAGTTCCTCTTCCTTTTTTCTTGCTCAAGTTTTAGACCATCCTAATAGGAAGATCGTTCATGCTTTTTTGGTGTTGTATCGCATTCATGATTTTAGTTTTGCTCGGTGCAATAGCCTGGGGATTATTAAAGCCAATTGATAGAAAAAGGGAAGATCATCCTAATATGCTTAATCGCTTGGTTTACCAAGATCAAATTGATGAATTAAAGCGAGAATTAGATCGTAAGGCCATTTCGACAGATACTTACAGCCGTAGCATTGAAGAGATCGAAAGAAGAATTATTAATGAGACGAGTGTAGAAGAGGTTGTTACTCGTGATCGTCTAAAAAAACAAACACTAATTGTTCTATTCACTACTATTCCAGTCGTTGCACTGATTTTGTACTTTCAGATAGGAAATCCTTCTTTATCTAATTATTTTCCATCTACTCAAAGTGGAACGTTTATTACTGAAGATAATCGATTAGATCGCGAGGAGATGGTCTCTATTGATGAAAGTACATTAAAAAAATATCTTAAAGAATCTCCTAACGATGTGCGAGCTTGGTTGACGTATGCTCGAATTTTAGAAAATCAAAAAAAATGGCGAGAAGCCTTAGAAGTCATGGATCGAGTTTTTGAACTTTCTCCTAACAAGATTGCTAAGAATTCGTCCCTGATTTTAGAAAAAGTCTTTTTGATGCTTCAGACTGAAGATCCGTTATATAAAAATAAAATTGAAAAAGAATTAGAGAGAGCTATAGAAGAAGATCCTAATAATATTGAGGTATGGGAAGTTTCCGGTATGGTGGCCTATAAAAACGGTCAATACAACAAGGCGGTAGAAGCTTGGACCAAACTCTTGTCGTTTTATCCTTCTGGATCTCCTCAATCGATTCGTTTATTAGATGCGATTGGAGAAGCTCAAAATCGTGCATTTATGAGTGGTTCCTTCCGGTAGAACCTTAGATTTATTCAGCAGATAAAATATTTCTCTAAATATGAGTCGGTAGACTTGCGTTAAATTTTTAATTCCTATAAAATTCGAGCCTCGTTACCGAAATTGGTAGTGAGTGTGCGGAGAAATGGCCGAGTGGCTGAAGGCACACCCCTGCTAAGGGTGCAGACTGGCAAAACCGGTCTCGAGGGTTCGAATCCCTCTTTCTCCGCCAAGATACTAGTCTCATGTTGTTTCATGCAACGTGAGATTTTTTATTTTCCTAATCATTTCAAACACTTAACAGTCTTAATCAGTTTTATCTCATACCACCTAAACGCAAGGTTTTATGTGTGCGTTTATGTGTGCAATTTTGTTTTAGTGCATGTAACTTGTTGATGTTTAATTGAATTTGGGAGCTCTCTTCCGCCAGAAGGTAGTCTCAGATAGTCCAACGACATCTGAGATTTTTTATTTTGAACTGGTATGGAATTCTTGGACACTCAAGGAGCCAGTCCATGCATATTCCCATCCATATCAAACAGAAAGCCTGCGAAGGTCTTTTACATTTTCTTCCTAAAAAAGTCTTAGCTAAAGAACTCGGAGTATCCGTCGGATCCATTCGTGATTAGTCCATTTACGTAGACAACAATAATTTTGAATGGATCCATCAAAGGATCCTGCCTCAAAATAAACCACTCTTACATAAAGCCATCGCTTATTGGTTTGATCATTATCCAATTGGTTATACCGATGTCGCTCGTCAATTCACTTGCTGTTATGCTCAGACCTAAACGGATCCGTTACTGGGATAGTATCCCGGCTCAATCACTAGGAAGCTTAAAAATGAACATTCAAAAACTCTCCGATATTCCAGCCGATCGTCCAGTAACTGAGTCCCTTCTAACCAAGAACCTTTTTGTCATTTTGTTTTCTAAAAACTTCACGAAGATCTTTAACAAGACCTAATTGATTGGCCTTAACCAACAAGTCCAAGTGTTGCTATATCGTAGCGTACAGTTAAATTCGGAAAAGTATTCCGAATCCGGTAAATCGAATAAATCTAAAAGCTCTTCAAAATTTTCTTTTTCAACTAAATCAGAATTTTCGAGAAAGAGGACTTTGTCTTTGTATTTGGGGTGCTTTTCATGAAAGGTTTGGGTACTGACAAAGTCTTTATTCATGGCACAAGATTGTTTAATTTCATGACTTCAGACGTTTTGGTAGTCCTCGATATAAGCTCGTCCGTCTTTATCTTTTTCGATTCGGTAGCGGAGGTGGTTTTCGGGTAGAGTACGGGGTATGCCATTTGTAGCGTCTATCGGATGATATGGAGGCTTTTATATCATTTCAAAAAATCTGCAGCAACTTTAATCCCACAAAAACAAGGAGTTATTAAAATTATTTATCCACTAGGCGTTGGAGTCTGGACTTATAATACATGAATCAGTAACTGAGTCCCTTCGCTGTAATCCTTAAATTGTCTAAAGGAGAAAGTAAATGTCAAAATTGTCTCGTAGAAGTTTTTTAGGTGGTGCCGCTACTGGTACAGCGGGCTTACTTACCTCCATAGCATTGCCTTCTGCCACTTATGCGGCTGATGCTACTCCACAGAAATGGGATCAAACAGCCGATCTTTTAGTTATCGGTGCTGGTGGCGGTGGATTAGCTACTGCAGTTTCTGCTGCACAAAATGGTGTTAAGAATATTATTATTCTTGAAAAGATGTTATTTATTGGAGGCAACACTTCTATCTCGGGTGGTGGATTTAACTCCGTAGACCCAGTTCGTCAGAATCGTCAAAAAATTCAAGATAGCCCTGATTTACATGCAGAACAAACGCTAATGGGTGGCGATGGACGAGCTAATCCGGAACTTGTTAAGACCATGACTGCTAATTCTTATGATGCTATTAAGTGGTTGCAGGATATGGGTATGAAATTCAAAGATGATGTCTATCAAATTTACGGTGGACTTTATCCTCGTTGTCATGCTCCTTTTGGTTCTTTAGGCAGTGACTACATCAAGGTTCTAAAACCGCAGTGCGATAAAGAAGGCGTCAAAATTTTCACAAATTCCAGAGTTGTCCGTTTGTTTAGAGAAAATCAGCTCTCCGGCAAAGTTATCGGTGCTGAATATATAGATAAAAACGGCAACCATAAGACAGTTAAAGCCAATAAGGCTGTAGTAGTTGCTACGGGAGGTTATGGTGCTAATCCTCAAATGCGTGCTAAATATGATCCACGTATGCTGAATCTAACTACTACTAACTTACCTTGCTCTACTGGCGATTTAATCCCATTAATGCAAGATATTGGAGCAGATACTGTTGGTATGGACTTTATTCAGTGTAATCCTGGCTGTCCTCCGGGAAGAAAACAGAGAATTATCCTTCATTTATATGCTAAAAACTTCATATTGGTTGGACCCGACGGTAAAAGATTTATTCGTGAGGACGAAAGACGCGATAACATCCGCGATGCCGTACTAGCTCTTCCAAAACAGACAGGTTTCGCCATTGTTGATACCAGAGGATTCAACGATTTGAACCCAGGACACCAGGATATGGCCAAGAAGGGTTTAGAAACCGGAGATGCTTGGACAGCCAATACTATCGAAGAACTTGCCCAGAAGATGGGTGTCGATCCTAAAGCTCTTAGGGCCACCATTGATGAATTTAATGCCGGCGTTGACGCCAAACAAGACAAGTTAGGCAAGGCACCTCGTAATTTGACCAAGATAGAACAAGCACCGTTCTGGGCAGGATACTCAGGAATGAGTGTTCACCACACAATGGGTGGTGTTGTCATCAATCCACAGAGTCAGGTAATCGACAGATACGGTAAACCGATTGATGGTTTATATGCGGTTGGTGAGGTCACTGGAGGAATTCATGGAACCAATCGTTTAGGCGGAAATGCTATCTGCGATATTTTCACGTTTGGACGACTTTGCGGAATTCAAGTTTCTAAGCTCTAGTCAAGCCTAATTATTGATTCTTAGATCCCTAGACTGTTGACGAATCCCCTCATTTTTGAGGGGATTATTATGTGTTTAGATTCATTTTGGAAGGCTATTTTTGATTCCTATCTTCGTAAATGTATTTGTAGGATTAATCGGATGACTGAATCAACCACTGAAACTGGATTTCGAGATCCAAAACAGCACAATCGAGTAGTCATATCGAACGACTTTCGAGCAACCTTTATCGCCAGAAGCAAAATAAGGGATAAAAAGGAAACTTCTCTCTATATAGTCTATGACTTAATTGCTCGTTTCTTCGACAGGATACGAAAAGATGTCATGACACACGGAGGTATTTCCCTAAGTTGAAAAATATTGAAGACGATATTTCTGAATTTTTTCCAAGAAAGTAAATAAACGATCATTTTTAACTAAACGATCAAAGTAAATATTAAGAAAAATTCTATGAATCTTTGAGAAATAGGATTGAAATAGAACAAAATTTCTCTTTTGAAATGCCTTTTAGCCTACAGATTGGCTCTTCCATTACAACCACATATGCCGAATCATTAGATTTAAAGGCTGGCTTAATCAAGGCTTCTAACGTGGATGTTGGAATTGATGATTAATTTAGATGAGGGATAATCTTTTCCCTTTTTCAAACTTAAAAGTGGTCTTAATTTGACAAAACAAGGCTGTAATACCTGTCTAGCATTCCAATCATTGACCTTATTTTGATGGTCTTTACTCTTCAAATCAAAAACTAAATCGTGTAGAGCAAAATAAGTCGATTTAAGTTCCTTAAAGAATTTCCTCAAATTGGTGGCTATCCGATCTTTCGGTTTGATTCCTCTATTTAGAATCAATTCAGCTTTTCAGGGCTGTTCGTAGATCTTGTTAAAAGAAAAGGGGCATGATCGTGAGTAATACCGTTAGATTGTCACTGTTGCCTTGTGCTGTTGCAATATTTTCAGCGTCACTTTTAAGTGGTTGTAAAGAGAAGAATGTTGAGGTTCATTCAGAGGTTCTTCCTGTAACTACCGTAACAGTCCGGGCGATGGATATTCCAGCAGATTTAAGTTATGTAGCCAAGGCGGAAAGTTCTCGTAAAGTCGATATTTTTAGCCGAATATCAGGCTTTTTAGAAAAACGCCAATATACGGAAGGAGGTATGGTTCAGGCTGGAGACGTACTGTTTACCATTGATCCGAAACCGTTTGAGGTTCAGTTAAAGCAGGCAGAAGCGGCGTTGGAGTCAAGCCGAGCGGCTCACCTATCAGCGCAACAAAACTTAAATCGAATTCGACCATTAGCTAAGATCAAGGCTTTAAGTCAAACGGACTTAGATAACGCAGTAGCTCAATTTAATACGACAGAAGCTCAAGTTTCTATTTCTAAAGCCCAAGTTGAAAGCGCTAAATTAAATCTTTCTTATTGCACGATTACATCTCCTGTTACAGGACTCGTTGGCTCAGCCCTTCAAACCGATGGGACCTATATCAATATGAGTAACTCGCATCTGACAACAGTTTACACCATGTCTCCGATGTGGATTGTATTTTCGATGTCAGAAAATGAAAGACAAAAATTAACTCAAGAAGTCCAAGAGGGGCGCTTGGTTTTACCTCAAGATTTACGTTTCACTACTCAGATTCAAATAGGAAATGGTGAAGTTTTACCGCAAGAAGGTGTAGTGACTTTTCAAAGTCCAAATTACAACCCGAATACAGGCACATTCGAAATACGTTCCTCAATCGAAAATCCTCTCGGAACCTTAAAACCACAGCAGTATGTACGAGCGATATTAAAAGGTGCGTACTATCGTAATGCCATTTCAGTTCCTCAAGTTGCAGTTCAGCAAGGGGCTCAAAGTCATTATGTTTGGGTGATTAATAAAGATAAGCGCGCTGAATATCGACCGGTATCGGTCGGGGAGTGGGTTGGTAGTAATTGGGTCATTACTTCAGGTCTTAAAGATGGAGATCAAGTGGTGACTTCCGGAATGTTGATGCTTGGTAATGAAGTCCCCGTTACGGTACTAAGCAATAAAGATCAAGAAACAAAGACCAAAGATTCCGTTAATCAGCAATAAGAGGTCTTATATGATTTCCGAATTTTTCATTAGACGACCGATTTTTGCGATCGTTACCTCACTGGTTATTGTAATTGGTGGTTTGCTTTCTATGTTGCAACTACCTGTTGAACAATATCCAAATATGAGTCCAGTACAGATTACTGTATCTGCAACTTATCCTGGAGCGGACGCTCAAACAGTGGCTGAAACGGTGGCTTCACCGATTGAAACTCAGATTAACGGTGTTGACAACATGATCTACATGACAAGTTCCAGTTCATCATCTGGAACGATGTCGATTACCGTCTTTTTTGGTATTGGTACCGATCCTGATATTGCCCAGGTTCAAGTTCAAAATCGAGTCAACTTAGCGCAACCACAGCTTCCTGAAGAAGTAATTACCAATGGTTTAACCGTTGAAAAACGATCTTCTTCTATTTTGATGCTCATTGGTATTTACGGTACTGACGATCGATATTCTCGCGAGTACATCAGTAACTATGCCAATGTTTACGTTTTAGATGCGATTAAAAGGGTCCCCGGTGCTGGTCAAAGCGCTGTGATGGGTTCTGCAAACCAAGCGATGCGTATTTGGTTAAATCCAGATCGAATGGCTTCTTTAGGTATTACTACGAGTGACGTTCAAAATGCCGTATCAGTTCAAAATCAGCGTTTTGCGTCTGGAAATTTAGGGGCTTCTCCATCAGTTCCCAATACGATTCAAACATTTCCTATTGTTACTCCGTCACCAGCGGTTACCGCACAAGGCTATGAGAACATTATTCTACGTGCATCACAAGATGAAAGTGCCATTGTTCGACTCAAGGATGTCGCTGATGTTTCTTTAGGACGCCAAAGCTACGATGTGAATTCCAATATGAACGGGCGTCCCACCACGTTTATCGCGGTGTATTTACAAGCGGGAGCTAATGCATTAGATGTCGCTAGCGATGTAAAAGAAACTCTAAATACTTTAAAGACGAGTTTCCCTGATGGGTTGGATTATCGTATTGCGGTTGATACAACAACGTACGTCAAAATTTCAATTCAAGAGGTTCTTAAAACTCTGTTGGAAGCGGCTCTTTTAGTCATTGCCGTAATTTTCTTATTTCTACAAAACTTTAAATCCACTGCAATTGCCTGTTCAGCCATTATCGTGTCCTTAACCGGCACTTTTATTGGTATGTATGCACTTGGTTTTTCGATTAACCAATTGACCTTATTTGGCCTTGTGTTAGCCATTGGTTTGGTTGTCGATGATGCCATTGTAGTGGTTGAAAATGTGGAACGTAATATTGCTGAACATAATATGAATTCGGTTGATGCAACGATTTCAGCGATGCGTGAAGTCACGGGGCCCGTGATTGCGACCGTTCTTGTTTTAGGTAGTGTATTTATTCCGGCAGGATTTATCTCTGGAACCATTGGGATGCTGTATAAGCAATTTGCAATCACGATTGCAATCTCAGTGACGATTTCTGGTTTTGTTGCACTAACTTTAACGCCTGCATTATGTGCAACATGGTTAGAACACCGAGAACCACCAGTCAAAGGTTTCTTTTATTGGTTCAATAATTGGTTTACTCGTTTAACACAACACTACGTGAGTTGTATCCGAAATCTTTTCAGTCGAACTTTTTTATTAGTAGTTTCGTTGGTAGATATTGTATTTGTCATCGTACAACTCTTCCGAGTGACTCCAACGGGATTTGTACCGGAAGAAGATCAAGGGTATTTGATGGCGGCTCTTATCATGCCGAGTGGTGCTAGTTTAGAAAGAACTTCTGAAACAATGGATATTCTGGAAAAGAATATACAAGCGGTTAATGGAATTGAGACAGCTAATTCGATCGCAGGTTTCTCACTTTTAGATGGTGGAATCAAATCTAGTGGTGGAACCTTCTTTATGACATTAACACCTTTCGATGAACGTTATAAAAATTCAAAAACCTCTCAATTGCTGAGCGCTTCCACAATTAAAGGTGAAATTGGACGAATTGGTTTTACACATCAGTTAAATGGAATTTTCGTTCCGATTACACCACCAGCCATTCCTGGTCTCGGTACCACAGGCGGTTTTGAATTCTGGATTCAAGACACCAATGGTTCAAATCCAGAAGCCTTACAGACGGTTGTCGATCAATTTATAGCTGAAGCCAAGAGGCGACCTGAATTAACTGGATTAACGACGACTTTTAATGCTAATAATCAGCAACTAAAAATTCATTATGATCGAGATAAGGCCCAATTATTGGGTATAACGTCTCAAGATGTTTTTGGAACCTTACAGGCTCAGTTTGGATCCTCTATTGTGAGCCAGTTTAGTCAGTTCTCACATATCTGGTACGTCATTATGCAGGCTCATCCTCAATATCGAATTCAACCAAGTGATATTGGTCGCCTGTATGTTCGAAATACCTCAGGAGATATGATTCCTTTGTCTTCAGTGGTAACGGCTGAATATGTTAGAGGCCCAACACAGTTGCCTCACTACAATGGGTTCCCTGCAGCGCAGATTATCGGTAATGCTTCTGCTGGATACTCATCTGGGGATGGAATGAAAGCGTTAGAAGAGGTAGCTTCTAAAGTACTTCCTAAGGGCTATAGCTACGGATGGAGTGGTATCAGCTATGAACAACAGTCTTCGGGTGCTTCATCGGCCGTTGCATTTGCTTTCGGATTGTTACTAGTGTTTTTAGTCCTCGCAGCTCAGTATGAAAGTTGGACTTTACCGGGTTCTGTCTTGCTAGCGGTTCCTTTTGGTCTAATTGGAGCGCTGATTGCAACCTGGTCTCGAGGTCTTATTAACGATGTTTACTTCCAAATTGGTTTACTGGTCATGATTGGGTTAGCGGCGAAGAACGCTATTTTGATTGTAGAGTTTGCCGTTGAATTACGTAATAGAGGCTTAGAACTTTTGGACGCCGCAGTTAATGCGGGAGAAATTCGCTTCCGCCCCATCATTATGACGTCTTTAGCCTTCATCGGTGGTACATTACCATTGATGTTTGCAACTGGAGCGGGAGCTGCGTCGCGTCACTCTCTAGGTACCGGAATTGTCGGTGGCATGATTGGGGTTTCCACTTTAGCACTGTTATTTGTCCCCATTTTCTATGTTTGGTTTGAACGGTGGGCAGAAAAACGAGCCGGGAAGAAGGCTGTTCAAGATGCTATTCAACTTGCTAAACGTAATATCCCTTTGACCGAGAAAATTAGAAAAGCCATTTTATGTTCGAGTGGTAAGGCCTACGATGTCAATGCCAAGATTGAAGTGACAGCAAAGGGGCAAATAACCATCACTAATTCTCCATCTGAAGATTCGGATTCAAGTGCGTTGGCCTCGAGTCAAGAGAAAAATTTAGGAGAACGTCAATGAAAAAAACGTTAACCTTGTCGGTATTGTTTTTATCTTTGTTGACTGCTTGTACGGTTGGACCTAATTATCAGCGTCCTTTTCTGGAGATCCCTAAAGAGTATCGTCCAATTACAGGACAAGCTCAAGATGCATCGCAATGGTTACAAGCGAGATGGTGGATGCAGTACAAAAGTCCGGCATTAAATCGATTAGTTAGCTCCGCTTTGTCGAATAATCGATCGCTTCAACAAGCCATGGCAAATGTTGAAAAGGCCGCTTCCTCTCTTACGGTTACACGTTCGGATTTATTTCCTCAACTGAATTATTCCTCTGAAACACTAAAGAATCGTGCAAGTGAGAATACCTTGCAAGGTGCTGAGTTAAAAGGGAAGACGAACTCTTCTTACGAGATACTAGGCGCTTCTTCCTGGGAATTAGATCTTTGGGGCAAAATTCGTCGGCAAACCGAATCTGCTCAAGCCAATCTTCGATCGGCTCAAGCCTCGTACCGTGGAGCCATCGCCTCTGTGATTGGCTCTACCGTTATAACGTATTTGAATCTTCTTCAAGTGGATGAACAGATTCGTATCGCTAAAGAAACCGCTCAAAGTTATAAAGAAACTTATGATCTTTTTAATAAACGATTTCAGTATGGCAATCTCTCGAAAATGGAGGTGATGCAGGCTAAATCACAATGGCAAAGTGCAAAAGTTCAAGTTTCTCCTCTAGAGCAAAATCGAGTCGAACTTTTGAATTCCTTGTCGATACTAACCGGGATCTCAGTGGATCAAATGCCCAAAAGAGAGTCTTTGTCCCATTTGAAGTTTCCTGTAGTAGTCCAAGGAATACCAAGTCAACTATTGGTGGATCAACCGAATATTGTGGTAGCAGAGGAGCAGTTGATCGCGGCGAACGCTAACATTGGGGTGGCCCGAGCCGCTTACTTCCCATCTATTTCACTATCAGCCGGATACGGTTTTTCGAGTGATGAGTTAAGAAGTCTTTTTAAATCACCCTCACACTTATGGAATTTTTCAGGATCTATTACAGGCCCTATTTTTCATTGGGGTGCTGTAGAGGCTACCGTACGTTTAGCTAAAGCGGAAGAACAAGCTCTGTTAGCATCTTATCAGTTGGCTGTCTCTCAGGCTTTTGCTGATGTTGATAATGCGCTTAGTGCCCGAGCTTATTTATTGCAGGAACTAAAGGATAAAACTGAATTAGTCGAGAGTTTAAAGATCTATAAGCATTTAGCCTATGAACAATACAATGGCGGTTACACCGGGTATGTGACTGTTTTACAAGCAGAACAGTCTCTTTTACCTCAAGAGTTAAATTTAGCTCAAGTGAATGCGGATTTATTAGCCTCTATTGCTCGTATCTATCAGGCCTTAGGAGGTAGTTGGATTGAGCAAGCTTTGATTGAAGAATTCCAAGGAAATCAATAAGCAAGTCTTAAGTTATAAAAGGAACTCTAGTCTTGCCGTAAAGACTAGAGGGACTTGATACCAATCATTTAACGACAAATAAGCCAGAGGAGAAAAACTTATTTGTCTTAAATGCGTAGGTTGACGAATCGTCAAAATCCTATGAACACAAACTTTTTTGTGATAAAAATAAACTTCTTTTTATTTGTTTATTATGTCGACAACGCTACTTGTACGTCTGTGTGTAATTGTGAAAGTTGAAACAAAGTCGTACAGGTATAACAAATGAAAACCCTTTTAGTGAGTATTTGACGAATTCGGATTGAAAAAAAGAAAGAGGTATATGGGACGTATGATTAAAAGATACCGATTCTTTATCGTAGTGGTTTTGATTTTTATAGCTGGATTTTCGTATTGGTATTGGACGCCTTACGGTGTTGTCAAAACAGTAAAAGAAGCGTTTTATGCGAAAGACGATGTTGTTTTATCTCAATATATTGATTTCAAATCCGTACGACAGTCTTTAAAAAACGATGTCTCTGAGGCTATCGAGCTTAAATTGGCCAAAATTGATGATAGACAGGGATGGAAAAAGTTGGGGATTTCTTTGATACAAGGACTTTCCAATCGTCTGATTGACGATGTTGTCACTCCCGTTGGCATTAAAAAGATGATGGAAGGCGAAGATACGCTACAGAAATTGTCCGATGCATTGATGTTAGATCGGAATCGATCTAATACAAAAAAACAAAATTTAGATTCCGTTGCTACGGAGCAGGGATCCACCCAAAGTAAAGAAAAAACTCAAAAGAAAGAACGGAAATATACGCTTTCATTAGGTTATCTAAATAATTTAAATCATTTTGAAATCAAAGCCTTATCCAAAAAGGATCCCAATCAAAGCTTTTCTGTAGAGATGACTCGCGTTGGTCTATTTGATTGGAAGATTACTCGGATTAATATGAATCACTTTTAATTTTGTCTAAGGAGATATCTATGTCCTTTGTTTTTGCGCCGTACTGTATTCCAGCCGTTCCGGTTTGGGAAAGAAAGAATGAATATTTTCCGGTACATCGAGTTTATTGCGTTGGTGCTAATTACACAGATCACGTGAAAGAAGTGGGTGCTGAAGGTCGTGAACGTCCATTTTTCTTCTGTAAGCCTGCGGATGCCCTCGTCATTTCTCATGAAGGTAAAGAAGTAGAGATGACATATCCAAGAGATACGCATAATTTAAACCTGGAAGTTGAACTGGTTATTGCAATTGGTAAAAATGCTCCAGAAAAGGGCATTATTACTACGGAAGAGGCGATGGATTATGTTTGGGGCTACGCCGCAGGGGTTGAATTTACTCGTCGTGATTGGCACTTAACTTTACGTGAAAAAAGACTCGCTTGGGAAAAAGCAAAAAGCTTCGATCAATCTGTGCTTATTACCGATATTCGTCCTAAGGAATATGCTCCAGATCCTGAAAAAATGGATTTATGGCTTTATGTTGATAATCAAGAGCGTCAACGCGGTAAGTGTAATCATATGATTTGGAATGTTGCTGAAATTATCAGTGAACTTTCGACATCATGGCAACTTTGTGCGGGTGACTTGATTTATACCGGAACTCCTGCAGGAACCGGTCCTATTGAAGCAGGACAGGCCTTTGAAGGTGGTGTTGGCGGAGTCGGTGTATTTAAGGCCAAAATGACTGCTTAACCAATTAAGCCTGGTTGATTAAGCCGTTTTGCAATTGTTGAGCCAAGTTCTGCGACTGCACCTGCATAAAAGTATGATGCGTTGTAGCGCAAAACTGTTGCAAAATTAGAGGTTACAAGCCGATAAAGTGTACGACTTTCCTTAGATCCGGAAGGATAGTAAGGAAAGTCCGCTACGAATACTCTCGTTTCTGGTGAAAGACGAGTATTCGAAGGATGGAATCGAACTCCAGAGGATTGGAGCTGAGCAAGAGTAAAACGTGCACTTCTTCCACCACCGTATTTTTGAGCGACTCGTAAAGAGATATCAGCATTAAGAATCATCGGCAAATCCGCTTGCCATCCATTTTTTAAAAGATAGTTGGCAATAGAGCCAACGGCGTCTGCAAAGGATCGATGAATGTTGATTTGTCCATCTCCATCAAAATCCACACCAAATCGACCGATAGAACTCGGCATAAATTGTGGTAAACCGATTGCTCCGGCATAGGAACCCAGGATTTCTTCTGGATCTAATTTGTTTTGGTAAACAATAACGAGAAAAGATTCCAGTTCTTTTCTAAAAAAGTCAGCACGCCGTGTGTAATCAAAACTTAATGTGACAAGTGCATCTAAAACTTTCCACGATCCTGTATTCTCTCCATATCGCGTTTCAACTCCTAAAATTCCAACAATAACCGCTGGATCAACACCGTATTCTCGTTTGGCACGTTCTAAAAGATCACGATGCAGTTTCCAGAAGTTGATACCTAGACTAATACGATAAGAACCTAGGAAATTAGAACGATAACGGTTCCAATCTCGGGATGATATTTTTTTCCCAGGTACGGTTTTAGGAGGTGTCATCAAGCGTTCAATTCGAGATTGATAAGTAGCTTGATCGATGACACTTGCAATCCACCTAGCTTCGATTCCATGGCGGTTTGAAACAATTTTTATGAATTTTTGTACTTCGTCTCGTTGACTATAAGGAGTATTTCTTCCATAAGCTAAAGCCGGATAATTCAATCCGGTTAAAGCGAGTGCACTTAATGCACTAATAGAAAAAATACGTCTACGCATAAACAATCTCCAAGTACAGCTTCATAAGAGTACCTGAAAAAACTTTGGAGAGAAAGAAATGAGGTGCCAATTCAAGCACGATCAAAGAGTTTGAAAAACAGAATAGATAAAAACTAAAGAGAAGTAATGGTATTAGTACGCTCAATAAAAAAGGCCAGAAAATACTGACCTTTCGAATCAAAAATAATTTTCTAGAAATTTAAAATTATTTCTTTGATTTCTTGCAACACTTTTTGCACTTAGGAGTGTTAACGGCTTCTTTGAAGGCTTTACCAGGAACGAAGCGAGGAACTTTTTTAGCTGGAATCTTGATAGTTTCACCCGTCGAAGGATTGCGACCTTCACGAGCGGTACGTTCTAGTATATTGAAAGAGCCAAAACCGATTAATTGAACGGAATCACCAGCGACAACGCTTTTTATTACGTTGGCAGTAAGGGCGTTAACCACTTTTTCAACTTCAACTTTTGGCAGTTCGGTGTCAGCGGCAATGGCAGAGACTAATTCTTGTTTATTCATGTTGTACATATCTCCCTAAGAAACAAGTTGAGTTACTTGTCGTAGGAATTGTAAGTCAGTTTTATATCAATAGGATTAAAAGATTTAAATAAATCATCCACTGTGGCATAAAATGTCTATTTTTACGTACAGAGGAATATCCATTTTGGATTTAAATTGGTTCAAGGACAGAAATAATGGAATCGGTTTAATCTATTGATAAAATCTGAAAAAGATACCTTGGAGTAGGTGACTCAATATTTTATGAAAAAAATTGCAAAGGTAGCGTTTTATAGTCATCCAACCTTTCAAAAACATGTGATGGGTGAAGGCAATCCTGAATGTCCGCTACGATTAGAAAAGATTGATGAAATTATGTTGACTACAGGAATTGATCGTATGGTGGTTCCTGTTACGGCTCCCGTGGTAGCGTATTCGGATCTACTAGCGGCACACGATGCGGATTACCTGTCGTTTTTATCTCGCTCAGTCCCTTATGAAGGTTCTGTTCGTCTTAATATGGACACAGCGATGAATTCGTATAGTTGGGAGGCGGCGCAACACGCTGCAGGGGCCATAACCGATGCCGTAGATCGAGTGATTTCTGGCGAATTTGATCAAGCTTTTTGCGCAGTAAGACCTCCAGGACATCATGCACATCGAGATCATTTTGGAGGTTTTTGTTTTATTAATAATATTGCGGTCGGAGCGCTCCATGCTCTAAAAGTTTGTGGTCTAAAAAAGGTGGCCGTGGTGGATTTTGATGTGCATCATGGAGATGGTACGACCAATATTTTGGGTGGACGGGAAGACGTTTTGATCATTGATGGCTTTCAAAATGATTTATTTCCGTATGCACACTTACATAATTGCCCCAGTAATGCGATTTATACCCCCTTTGATGAAGGTATGGGTGGAGAGGAATTTATGAAGGTAGTCGATACCATTTGGATTCCTCACCTGTTGCAGTATCAACCGGAATTAATTTTAGTGTCTGCTGGATTTGATGCTCACCGAGAAGAGGATCAGGCTCAACTTTTAATGGTCGAATCTAATTATGCTTTCATTGGACGACGATTGAATTCAGTTGCTCAGTCCATTCCCGCATGTCGAGGTGTTATTGGTGCACTAGAAGGCGGTTATCGTACTTCGAGTTTAGCGAGAAGCTGTGCCTCTTTTATTCGACAGTTGGTTTGTTCGTAATTCAATAAATCAAAAATTGTGAAATTTTCATTTTTTCAAAATCAACTAAAGCCAGGAGTAAAACCCTCAGAGGTTTTCTCTTGGGCTAGTTATGATTTTGCTAATTCTGGATATTCGACGGTTGTTCTTACCGCCATTTTTAATGCGTACTTTGTTGGTGTTGTTACAAACAATGAAAGCTGGTCCACATTAGTTTGGACTCTTGTGATTACACTCTCAAATCTGATCTCAATTGCTGTAATCCCAATCATTAGTGCAAGAGCGGATAGGAATGCCAATAAAAAACAGTGGTTGGGACTCGTTACTTTGATTTGTATTACAACCACGGGGGCCCTAGGGTGGAGTCAAGCTGGTGATTTTCTTTGGGCCTCAATTTTTGTCATCCTATCTAATATTGCTTTTAATGCGGGTGTCGTTCTGAATTCTGCCTTTTTGTCAGAACTTGCGCTACCAAATAGCTTCGGACGAATATCGGGATGGGGATGGTCCTTTGGATATTTAGGCGGAATTATTTGTTTGGGTTTGTGTTTAATGGTAGTTGAAGCCCAAAAACACGAGGGTGCTGAAGTTTATGTTGGTAGCTGTATGCTAATCACAGCTCTTGTATTTTTGTTGGGTTCGCTTCCCATGTTTTTTTGTGTTAGAGAACGGTCCAAACCCTTAGTTGCGCAAGAAAAACATCCATTTGAAGAACTGAAAGATACTGTCCGGGAAGTGATTAAAGAAAATAAGAACTTCGCCTGGCTTTGTTTATCGGGTGTTTTTTATCAGGCTGGGATTGCGGTTGTGGTAACCCTATCGGCGGTTTATGCTCAAATTGTGATGAAGTTCAGCATGGCTGAGACGATTCTATTAATTTTGATTGTTAACTTCACAGCTGCTTTTGGCGCTTTTGCCTTAGGTTTCCTTCACGATATTATTGGACACAAAAAAAACTTAATAGTAACGATATTAATTTGGATACTTACTATAGTAATTGCTGGTTTTTCTGAGTCAAAAATTATGTTTTGGATTTCGGCTAACTTTGCCGGTATTGCGATGGGGTCCTCGCAATCTTCTGGCCGAGCAATGGTAGCAGCGCTTGTTGCTAAAAATAAACTAGCTCAGTTTTACTCTTTGTGGAACGTTTCTGTATGGATCGCTAATGTTCTAGGTCCCATTACCTATGGAGTAATTACCTGGATAAGCGGTGGAAATCATCGGATGGCGATTTTGATTACGGGACTCTTTTTTGTTATAGGACTCTTAGCTTTGTGTCCGATTAAGCTTCAGGATCAAAAAAAGATCCCATCACAATAAAAGGAGATGGGATCTATCGGTACTTGCGAGTAGCTAATGACTTAGCTTAAACCGGTGATTTTTCCGTCAACGACATCGATGGTGTAGGCAGCCGGTTTCTTTGGAAGACCTGGCATACGCATAATGGCACCAGTTGTCACGACAATAAATCCAGCACCTGCATTCAAAATCAATCTTTGAACCGGAAGAGTAAAGTCTTTAGGAGCCCCCTTCAGTGCAGGTTCATGTGACATAGAAAATGGTGTTTTTGCAATACAGATTGGTAACTTATCAAAGCCGAGTTCTTTTAGACGAGTTAAGTCTTTGAGAGCGGCGGGGGAAAGGTCAATATTCTTACCACCGTAAATTCTCGTATTAATACTTTGAATCTTGTCGGTTAATTCATCTTCGAGTTGATAAGCATAATCTAGGGCTTCGGAAGCTTCATTTGTTGCTTCGATAACAGCACGGGCTACATCTAAAGCGCCTTCGCCACCCTTGGCAAAACCATCGGAAACCGCAAATCGAACGCCAAGAGCAAGACACTCATCTCGGACGATTTGAATTTCTTCTTCTGGATCATTGTAGAAGTGATTTAAGGAAACCACGACTTTCTGGCCAAAACGTTTCAGGTTTTCAATGTGAGCGTGTAAGTTAGGAAGACCCTTGATAAGGGCTTCTTTATTGGGTTTACCAATTTCAGGAAGAGCAATGCCACCGTGCCACTTTAGAGCTTTTAAGCTTGTAACTAGTACAGTTGCATCTGGTTGAAGTCCTGCCATACGACATTTGATGTCATAGAATTTTTCGGCCCCTAAATCGCTACCGAAACCAGCTTCAGTAATCGCCCAATCGGCAACGGTCATTGCGGCTCGAGTCGCTACAACAGAGTTACATCCATGAGCGATATTAGCGAAGGGTCCACCATGAACAAAAGCTGGAACGCCTTCTAAGGTTTGAACCAGATTAGGAAGCATTGCATCTTTAAGAAGAGCCATTAGAGCACCAGTTGCGCCTAGTTCTTTGCAGGTAAATGCAGATCCATCTACTTTGATACCAACGACTAAACGATCAAGGCGAACTCGTAAGTCGTCTAAGTCGTTAGCAAGACATAATACTGCCATCAGTTCACTAGCTGCGGTGATATCAAATCCAGTTTCTGTAGGAATGCCATTAGCTGAGCCACCTAAGCCATCAACGATGTTACGTAACATACGATCGTTAACGTCTAAAACACGGCGCCAGGTAACATCTTTAAGACAAACTTGACCTTGGTGACGGGCGTTGTCAATGAGGGCCGCTAGTAGGTTATTCGCAGCGGTGATCGCGTGGAAGTCGCCCGTGAAGTGCAAGTTGATGGACTCCATCGGAACGACTTGAGAGTAGCCACCACCCGCAGCTCCGCCCTTCATACCGAAAGATGGACCTAAAGACGGTTCACGAAGAGCAAGGCAAGCAGAATTACCGAGCTTCTTTAAACCCTGTGCAAGGGCAATAGAAGTTGTTGTTTTTCCAGAACCAGCTGGCATACCAGAAGTTGCGGTAACAAGAATCAGTTTTCCGTTTGCCTTACGGTCTTTAGAAAGATCAACTTTTGCCTTATCTCGGCCATAAGGAATATATTCTTCTTCCTTTAGACCAATGGATTCTGCAAGCTGATTGATTGGGATTAGTTTGGCTTGTTGAGCGATCTCAATATCAGTTAGCATGTTGTTAACTCCTTACTGAATGTTCAAAATAAATCCTTAAATAGAAAACCGAGCTTGACGCTCGGTTTCCTTAATTCTTTTTAGACGCAACAGTGGTGTCTTTGGTGTTTGAGGTCTTTTTCTTTTTAATTTTGTTTTGCTTTTGAAGGTGATCGAGTCCCTTTTCTACACCCTGGATCAAAGAAAACAAGTAGCGACCAATTTGAAAATCAACAGCAACTTGATGACGAGTGCTGTTCAAAACCGCAGGATTGGGATCAGTTGCCTCAGGACCAAACAACTTGTACATAAACAAAGTTGACAATCCGCTCACTAAGGGACGAATGGTATCGTTTTGCTTAGCGTTTTCTTCTTGAATCAAACGCCAATAGCTATCGAAACTTTTTTGTCGATCAACTGAAAGCAATTTTTTTCGCATCTGTTCCATTAGCATCTCTTCCGGGCTACCAAATTGTTTGGTTGTAGCACCGCGGATCGCCTCTACGAGCATGGCGACGCTAAGGGGAGCGTACTGGTCTTCAAATTCACTTAATCGCTCTTTGCGTTTAATAAACCAGGGAACATGAAAGTCACTCGCCTTCAGTAATGAGTGGTTTACCATTTTGTAGTAATGCTGAAAGACCTGGTTAATAATGGCGGTCATTTCATTGAGTTCTTCTTGTGAAAATTCGGTTTTATGTTTCAAGAAAGAATCTCCATTTAGACATTTCCAAGAGGCCTTAATCATACGGTATTTTTAGGGCTTACATCGATTATGACGGTAAACAAAATCATAAAATTTAAAGAAATCTAAAAATGAACAAAATAAGATGAGTTTTGAAACGTATTTATTAAGTTTATTAACCAGTTCTTTTGTTTCATCAACACTTCTGCCAGGGGGTAGCGAAGTTTTACTCCTATGGGGCGTTAATGAATATCCAGAGTCTTTATGGTCAATCATAATGGTGGCTACTGTAGGTAATACGATTGGGGCGATAGTGACTTACGGTATTGGTCGATGGATTCCAAATCGAGTGGAATCGAAAACAGTCGATTTTTTTAGGCGTTGGGGTGTTTGGAGTTTATTGTTTTCCTGGGTTCCGTTAATTGGCGATGGGTTTTGCCTCGCTGCAGGCTGGTTAAGAATCTCTTGTGTGCTTTCAATTACTTTGATTGTGATCGGTAAATTAGCTCGTTATGCGGTTCTTGCCTATGGATATGGGATATTTTTCAATTAAGACGTCTATCAAGACAATATTTCTGCAAATAGCCAAAAAAGGGTCAGTTTTTTGCCAATGCATTCCCTATAATTCCGAAACAGGATTTTGAGGATAATTTGTCGATGAAAGTACTAGTCGCTGTAAAAAATGTTGTCGATGCCAACATTAAAGTAAAGCTAACTCCTGAAGGTAAATTGGACGTTAGTGCATTGAAAAAGTCAATGAACCCATTTGACGAAATTGCAACTGAAGAAGCCGTAAAACTGAAGGAAAAAGGACTTGCTAAGGAAGTCGTCGTGGTTACGGTAGGTGCAGGAAAGGCATCAGATGTGCTTCGAGTTGCTTTGGCAATGGGTGCCGATCGTGCTGTTTTTGTTGAAACAGAAACTCAGGTTGAACCGCTTTTAGTAGCTAAATTGTTGCAAAAAGTGGTAGACGAAGAAAAGCCAGATTTGATTTTAACGGGTAAACAAGCCATTGATGATGACTGCAATCAGGTTGGTCAGATGCTTGCTGCCCTGTGTGATATGCCTCAAGCAACCCATGCTTCCAACCTCGTATTAGAAGGTAGCAAAGTGCGTGTCACTCGTGAAATTGACGGTGGTTTAGAAACAGTTGAAGTGGTCTTACCTGCTGTAGTCACAGTTGATTTGCGATTGAATGCGCCTCGCTATGTCACTTTGCCTATGATGATGAAAGCAAAGAAAAAGCCAACACAAATTAAGAAAGCGACAGATTTAGGTGTAGAACTGAAGTCCCGTATCGAATGTGTTGCTGTTGAAATGCCTCCATCTCGCAAGACAGGTGTCATCGTAAAAAGTGTCGATGAGCTTTTAGAAAAATTAAAGAATGAAGCCAAAGTACTTTAATTAGGGGAAGTTTAAGAAATGTCTGTATTAGTTGTTGCTGACCATAACACATTGGAATTAAACCCGGCTATGCGTTCCGTAGTTGCCTGTGCTTTGGAAATTTCTTCAGAAGTTGACTTTCTTGTAACAGGACATGAATGTCAGAAAGTTGCTGATGATGCTACTAAGTTGCACGGTATCCGTAAAGTATTATTGGCTCAAGCCGAATGTTTAGCAAAAGGTCTTCCTGAAAATCTATCAGCTCAAGTGCTTATGCTTGCTGGTCAATATAGCCATATTCTCTTTTTGGCTAACCCGGGCGGTAAGAGCGCTGCGCCCCGAGTCGCTGCCAAGCTTGATGTAGCCCAAATTTCTGAAGTTATTGCCGTTATTGATGGTGATACCTTCAAGCGTCCTTTATATGCAGGATCCATTATCGCAACCGTTCGTTCTAGCGACGCTAAAAAGGTTATTACCGTTCGTCCAACCGCATTTAATCCAGTGGCATTAGACAACACGGTTGCAACAGTTGAAACGATCGAAGCTGTTAAAAAAGATGAACGAGTAGTTTTTGTTTCTCACGAAACCGTTCATTCGGATCGACCTGATTTGCAAACCGCTAAACGTGTTCTCGCTGGTGGTCATGGTTTGGCTAATGAAGCTGAGTTTGCAGAAATGGAAGCTTTGGCAGACCAGTTGGGAGCTGCAGTCGGTTCTACTCGTGCTGTAGTTGATGCTGGAATTACACCGAATGACTGGCAGATTGGTCAGACCGGTAAAATAATCGCTCCTGATTTGTATATTGGCTTTGGTATTTCAGGTGCTATTCAGCACGTTGCTGGTATCAAAGATGCCAAGGTTATCGTTGCGGTCAATAAAGATCCAGAGGCCCCAATTTTCGAAGTGGCCGATTATGGTCTTGTCGCCGATGCTATGACAACGATTAGAGAATTGAAGGCTAAGCTCTAATTTCAGTATAGTTTAGAAGAATGCCCCGTCTAGCAGTTTGATTGAACTATCGACGGGGTGTTTTGCATCTTGAAGCGGAAACAATAAAAAAATCAAAAAGCACTTGACAAAAAAATATTTTTTTAAAATGGTGCGTTTGAGATTGTTTTTATTGAAAATTTAATATAAAATGCACGCCTTCTGTGACGTGATTTACGTCAAGCGTAAAAGATTATTTGAATACATAATAAGTAGAGGTTTAAAAATGGTAGTTATTCGTCTGTCTCGTGGTGGCTCTAAGAAGCGTCCTTTCTACAATATCGTAGCGACAGATTCCCGCAATCCACTTGGCGGTCGTTTCAATGAACGTATCGGTTACTACAACCCAATGGCTTCTGGCGCTGCAACTCGTTTATTCATGAACGAAGCTAGCTTGAACGCTTGGATTGCCAAGGGCGCTAAGATGAGCGATACAGTTGCTCGTCTTTACAAAGAATTCAAGAAGACTTCTGCTCCTGTTGCTTAATTGATATTTTCTTGTGAAAAACAATTTTGAACAAAACGCCGAGCCGATTGCGCTCGGCGCTTTACGTGGTGCATACGGATTAAAAGGCTGGGTACGTATCGATCCATTTCAAGACGGTGAGGCTTTGCTTGCATCTAAGAAATGGTTGCACATGTTCCGTGATGGAACTTTTAAGGAATTAGCTGTCCAGCAAGTAAAACCACACGGCAATGGTGTTGTTGCAAAGTTTGCAGGTATTGAAACACCCGAAGAAGCTTCAACGCTTAAAGGCGCCGTTGGTTTGATGCGAGCTAATTTTCCAGAACCCGCTGAAGGCGAATTCTACTGGGTCGATTTAATCGGTTGTCAAGTTATCAATACTAAAGATCAAGTTCTAGGAATAGTTGAGGCATTAGATTCGAACGGTGTACAAGATATTCTTGATGTGCGTAGTTCAGAATCTCGTTTTTTGATTCCTTTTATTGACCATTACGTTCTTTCTGTCGATGTGACAGAAAGAATGATTAAAGTAGATTGGGAACTTGACTGGAAGTAGATTATGCGTTTTGATGTCGTTAGTCTTTTTGGATCCATGTTCTCTGCGGTCTCTGAAGAGGGTATTACATCTCGAGCTCGTAGAAGAGGACTTTGGGATCTAAAAATTTGGAATCCACGTGATTTTGTCTCTGACGTACATAGAACGATTGATGACCGTCCCTTTGGGGGTGGACCTGGTATGGTTATGATGGCTGAGCCACTCGCTTGTTCTATTGAAGCGATTCGAAATTCGGGAAATCAAGGTAAGGTCATTAGTTTTGCACCAAATGGTAGGAAACTTAATGACGAATGGGTTCGCCAAACGGTAGCTAAAAATGAAGATTTAATTCTCATTTGCGGTCGCTACGAAGGGATTGATGAACGTTTCTTGGAAAGCTATGTCGATGAACAGATCTCTATTGGTGATTTTGTTTTATCGGGTGGGGAGCTCGCAGCGATGGTCTTAATTGACTCTGTGGTTCGTCAGCTTCCAGGGGCTTTAAAAGATATGTCGACCTTAGATGAGTCATTTGCTACGGGACTATTAGATGCTCCACACTATACAAGACCAGAAGTATGGCGTGGAAAATCAGTACCTGAAGTCCTTTTAAGTGGGCATCATCAGAAGATTCAAGATTGGACGCGTGAAAAAGCTCTAAAAATAACTCACACAAAACGTCCAGATTTGATTACAATAGCGCGCTCGAAGAATTTGCTTTCTGAAAAAGATGAGCAGTATCTTCGAACGATTGATCAGCTAGCCGAACCGTAAGGCTCGGTTTTTAAAATCCATCCTCTCGGTAGATTAAGAAAAACAGAACTACATGATGATGGTCATTTGGAGTTAAAAATGAATATTATTGAAACACTTGAAAAAGAAGAAATCGCTCGCCTTTCTGAAGGCAAGACTTTCCCTCGTATTAATCCTGGTGACACCGTTGTTGTTAACGTAAACGTTGTTGAAGGTAACCGTAAACGTGTTCAGGCTTTCGAAGGCGTTGTTATTGCCCTTCGTAACCGTGGTTTGAACTCTGCTTTCACTGTTCGTAAGATCTCTAGCGGTGAAGGCGTTGAACGTACTTTCCAACTTTACTCTCCATTGATTGCTAGCATCGAAGTTAAGCGTCATGGTGATGTTCGTCGTGCCAAGCTCTACTACTTACGTAGCCGTTCTGGTAAGGCCGCTCGTATTAAAGAAAAGTTGGTTCGTAAGGCCTAATACGATCAATGTTTCAGCCGGATTGAATACCAATTTTGGTATTCAATCAAAAAAACGCAGAAATCCTTTTGGAAGTTCTGCGTTTTTTGTCGTTTACGCTTTAGATTTTTTCTACAAGTTCTCGATAAAATGCATAACGTCTCGGATCGATTTCACCGTCCTCAACTGCTTTTTTGATCCCACAACCTGGTTCTTCTAGATGTCGACAATTAGTAAATCGACACTCCTCAACACGTTGATAAATTTCAGGCATACCTCGCATGATGTCATTAATCGTTAGGTGAGCCAGACCAAATTCCTGAAATCCTGGAGAATCTACAATTGCACTATCCTCTAAGTAATCGAACCAATGAGTCGAAGTAGTTGTTTGTTTTCCTAGATTTAAAGCAACGGAGTATTCTTGAGTTCTTTGTTTCGCTTCCTTGATCAATAAATTAAGGATGGTTGATTTTCCCATTCCAGATTGTCCAATTAGAAGCGTCACTTTATGTTCAAAAATGGGTTGGAGAATTTTTTCTGTTTCTTGCGGATTATTAACAGCAGAAACTTCAATAACTTCAATACCTAAATTTTGTAAGTGTTGAATAAAAGGGCGAACTTCAGGTTCGTCTTCTGTGAAATCACACTTGTTTCGAATAATGATGATAGGAATATTGGCGGTTTCTGAAGCAAGAATCGCCTTCCAAATAAAAACTGGGTTATAGGTTGGACGAGTCGCAAAAACAACAGCTACTTGGTCAATGTTAGAAGCGAGAGGTTTGGTACGTATTTCATCGCTTCGAAAAAGAAGTGATTCACGAGGTAGGATAGATTCCACCACGGCTTGGTGATCCGAACTCAATTGACAAACAACTCGATCACCAACCACCAAATCTTTTTTCTTTCCGCGTCGACGAGCTTCCATAGTTGAAGCATCATCAAGTTGAATCAGATTGTGGTGACCGTGAGTAGCGATCACTCTCGCTTGAAAATTTTTATTTTGAGACATGAGTATTTCGTGTTTCGTTTCTGCGAATTGCTTCAATACGGGTTGATGCATCTGGATGAGATGAATAAAACAACGAGTAGATTGAATCCGGCGTTAAGGTCGAAGCATTGTCATTAAACAACTTTACCAGTGCACTAATGAGGGAATCACCATCGCTATTACAAACAGCAAAGTGATCGGCCTCAAATTCATGCTTACGAGATAGTTTATTAGTAAGAGGAGTTAAAGGGAATAGAAAAACAGGAAGAACAAAGAAAAATAACAGTAATGCGCTTGCCTGGAAATTCTCTGGCTGATAGCTAATTCCTAAACCTTCATAAAACCATGCACACTGTGCTAGGTAAGCCAATAGGGCAAAAAATACAAAACTAACCGTAAAGGATACAAGCATGTTTTTTTGGATATGCTTTAATTTGTAATGTCCTAATTCGTGAGCAAGAACGGCTTCAACTTCTGCGGGTTCTAACTTAGATAACAACGTATCAAAAAAGACGATTCTTTTATTACGACCGAATCCGGTCATATAGGCGTTACCTTTAGCACTACGTTTAGATGCATCCATCACAAAAAGGCCATTATTTTCAAATCCGATACGATCTAAAAGGCTATCGACTCGTTTTTTTAATTCCCCTTCAGGAAGCGGTGTAAATTTATTGAAGATAGGAGCGATAAAAGTAGGATAGATCCAAAGTAACGCAAGGTTAAATATGACATAGAACAGCCAGGCCCAGATCCACCAAGACGGTCCGACAACTTCCCAAAGATAAAATAAAAGCGTTAAAAATGGCAGACCAATAATTGCGGATAGAATAATATTGAGTCCAAGGTCTTTGAAAAACCGAGATTTGGTCTGGGTATTAAAACCAAAACGCTCTTCAATACTAAATTGACTATACCAGGAAAAGGGAAGAAAACATAAGGTATTAACAACTGAGAAACTAACAACAATAAGGAGTTGAGAGACAATTCCTGGACCGACTAAATTTTCACAAGTCTGAGATAACCAGTTAATTAGACCCCCGAAAGTTGAAATCATTAAGAAAATTAACGATGCAAAGCGTTCTTTTTGTGTAAAACGAATGGAGGTTATGGTGTAGTCTGCAGCCTTCTGGTGTGAAAACAATGAAATTTTGGACACAAAAGCGTGAGGAACACAATCTCTATGAGACCGTACTGAGCGAATTTGCCGGCAATCCAACCAAAATTTGATAAAAAAATTGAGTACTAGAAAAAAAAGAAAAGTAAATCCAAATGTCGTAAACATAATAGTGCTTTAAAATTTTGGGAAATTTTAACTCAAGCTAAAAAAATTAATCTGAGTCTTTTCATATTAAATATTTTGATCTCTTTTCTTTTTGATCATTTCCATTTTGAGACGATTCAGGTGACGGAGTCAGATAAGTATGAGTACCGAAAGAAGTGAAAAATATAACGAAAATAATTTAATTTGGATGGATCTTGAAATGACTGGGCTTCAACCCGAAGTCGATAGAGTCATCGAAATCGCTGCGGTTATTACTGATTCAGAACTGAACGTTATTGCAGAAGGTCCAGTCATTGCAGTTCATCAAACTAAAGCGACTCTGGCTAAGATGGATGCATGGAATACAACAACACATACTCGTTCAGGTTTAGTAGCTCGAGTCGAAAAAAGTGAGATTGATGAAAAAGAAGCTACTAAGCAGTTACTTCGCTTCTTTGAACAATATGTTCCAGCTGGTAAGAGTCCATTGTGTGGTAACTCGATTGGGCAAGATAGACGATTTATGGCTCGTTGGATGCCGGAACTAGAAACCTATTTCCACTATCGAAATGTCGATGTCTCGTCTATCAAAGAGCTTGTTCGTCGTTGGTCTCCATGCACTCTTAAGCATTACCAAAAGAGTAGTCGCCACGAAGCGTTATCAGATATTTACGACTCTATTGAAGAGTTAAAGTTCTACCGTCAGAACGTGATGAAAATTTAAACTTGGTGGAGTGAAATTGAAAAACCGAGTTCTAGTTACCGGAGCGAACGGTTACGTTGGAAATGCACTGATTTTATCTTTACTAGAGAAAAAGTCTGACTTTATTGTTCGAGCTTCTGCTCGTAGAGGCAGTGTTCTTAAATCTAAAGAACTTGAAGTCTTTAAGGTTGGAAACTTAGAAGATAATCCAGATTACAGTAAAGCGTTTGAAGGCTGTGATACGGTTGTGGATTGCGCGGCGATGGTTTCACCTCGCCGAAATCAAGGTTGGATCGATCAGTCTGCATTCCGAAGAGTCAATGTTATTGGAACTGCTTATATGGCTCGTCAGGCTCATCTAGCAGGGGTCAAACGCTTTATCTTCTTAAGTTCTACCCAAGCTAATGGGGAGACGACTCCTCCCTATAAAAAATTTTTCCCAAATTCTTTGCCTCGTCCTAAATTGGCTTTTGGAATTTCGATGCTCGATGCCGAAAAAGAATTAAAGAAGATTGCAAAAGAAACCGGTATGGAGGTCGTTATTGTTCGTATCCCAACGGTCTATGGTCCAGAATGTAAAGGGCTGGTTGGGGTAATCCGAACTATGGTGCGTTATTGTTTACCACTCCCTTTACGTTGGGCTAATAAAAATCAACGTAGTCTCGTGGCAATTGATAACCTTACGGATTTTTTAAGTCTGTGTATTAAGAACCCGAAGGCGGCAAATCAACTTTTTTTCGTAAGCGATGGAAAAGATCTGTCGACTTTAGAAATTTTTAAGCTTTTTGCCCGAACCGGTTCTCGCCCTTGTTGTCTATGGGGATTTCCTGTTGCGCTACTTAAATTGTTTAATAGCTACATTGGACGACAATCTTGGGAGGATTTCTTTTTTGGCAGTATGGTTGTAGATACGCAAAAAGAAAAAATGGAATTAAATTGGACGCCTCCTGTTCCAATTGAAGAGTGTTTTAGACGAGCCTGGGGAAAGCGTAAGGTACTTGGTGGCAATTTATAAGTTGGGCCACCGCAGGATGTGAATAAAAGACATGACTGTTTTATTTGAAATCATACTGGCAACACTGTTTCTCACGGTACTGTCCATACTCATTGCCGGACTAGTTAGCTTTAGACTTGTAGACCGTCATTTTGCAAAGATGATTTGTGTTTCTGCAGGTCTCCTTCTAACCGTTGCTTTCACTCACTTAATTCCTGAAGCTTTTGAAATACATGGGAATTTATCGCTAATCGGTTGGACTATGTTAATTACAGTTCTAGCTGTTTTTACGTTAGAGCAACTAACCCACAAAGAAAATGAAGTAAAGGGTTGGACCGGTAGAGGAGGACAGGCTATTTTGATTGGCGATGCCTTTCATAATTTTACCGATGGTCTTTTAATTGCTAGTTCTTTCATGGTGGATAGCAATTTAGGATGGGTAACGGCTCTTGCCATTATGACTCATGAAATTCCTCAAGAAGTTGGTGACTTTTTTATTCTTTTACATTGTGGGTATAGTAAGATCCGTGCAATGGCCTATAACCTAATTTCAGGTATGACATCGATTATTGGTGGAATTGCGGGCTATTTTATTTTGGATCGAGTTGAATTTTTGATGCCATATGCTTTTGCGATCGCTGCGTCGAGTTTTATTTACATTGCACTTTCTGATCTGATCCCCGAGATCAATCGCAAAAGCTCAAAAAGATTTGGTACCCAATTCTTCTTTATTTTGGTTGGTGTGGCACTTGCCATGATTGCGACCGGAGGATTTTGTGTTGGTCATTCACACTAAACCTTAGGGTACTTCAATGGGATTCGTTGGATCATCGATCCATTGACTCCAGGAACCCGGATAGAGTTTTGCACCGTAAAGCCCGCAATAAGCCATTGCTAATAGATTCAGGCAAGCATTAACGCCCGAACCACAAGAGTTCACAACTTGATTAACACTCCAAGATCCAATTAGATCCAACCATTCTTTCCGTAATACTGGAGCAGGTTTAAATTTTCCTGTTTCGTCAAGATTAAGAGATCCACATCTTGTTAAAGAACCTGGGATATGTCCGGCTTTGTGATCTAAAACTTCGTTTTCTCCATGGAATCGGGAGGTAGGACGAGCATCAACAACAAGATATTTTTTTTCAGTTAAATTTCTTTGGAGTGAAACCATCTCAATAGGAGTTTCTAAGAAAACAGAGGAATCCCAACTACCTTTGGTTTTAGCAGAAGGAACTTCTGTTGAGATCGGACGCCAACCGTTGTTCCAAGCTTTAAAGCCACCGTCTAAAACAGCTACTTTTTCATAGCCTGCCCATCGTAACTGCCACCAAAGACGAGGAGCAAATCCAAGACCACCTTGATCGTAGACAATAACCTGTCGATTATTACCAACACCCAACTTTTGCATTTCATCAATGAAAGTTTGGCGATCAGGAAGTGGATGACGCCCCGTTCCAAGCGATGCTTTTCCGGAAACGATTTCGTCGAAATCAATGAACAAAGATCCTGGAATATGAGCATTATCGTAGTTACGTTTTCCAAGCATTCGATCCGTAAGGTTACATTGACAATCAATGATGAGTAAATTGTCTTCCTGACTTGCTTTGTGATTAAGGATCAAAGTATGTAATTCTGCCGGTGAGATCAAAGTCGTGTAAATCATAGTGCCTCTCCATAATCAATAGCAAAATTTTATCAGTTATCGTAAAGAAGACTGCGATTACAATATAGAGTCAATATCGTTGATATGAATGCATTTGTTTGCTTTTTGGACGATGTTTAGAGATAAATTTCTGATTAGAATCTCGTGATGTATCAAAAAAATAAAATGGATTCGTTTTATTAACAGAAATGATTCAGAAGGTGTGGTCAATACCAATCGAATCGGGTAAAGTTCAACATTAGCATTTTTGTGAGTTGGTAGATGGGTAAAAAATCGATCCAAAATATGACATTTGAAGAAGCTTTGGCTGAATTAGAAGAACTTTCTTCTCGTATGGGCCAGGGTGGTTTGTCTCTGAACGACTCGGTTGATGCCTATGCCAGGGGTGTTGAGTTAAGTCGACATTGCCGGAAATTGCTAAATACGGCACAACGCAAAATTCAACAGCTTGATGGAGAACTCTCAGATCTTACAGAGAATAATCTTAAGTCAGATAGTAATGATGTCAGATTTTAAAGAGTGGATGAAAGTACATCAGGCAAGAGTTCAATCCGTGGCAGAACGGCTCTTGCCGAGCGAAGATCTTGTTCCAACAGCATTACATCAAGCGATGCGATATGCTGTTATTGGAGGAGGAAAGAGGGTGCGTCCCTTATTGGTGTACGCAGCTTCGGAAATTACCGACGGATGTAAAGATGTTGTTGATTTAGTTGCTCTTGCTGTTGAATGTGTACATTCCTATTCGCTCATACACGATGATCTTCCCTGTATGGATAATGATACGTTGCGTCATGGCAAACCGACTGTACATATTAAATTTGGCGAAGCGACTGCTATGCTCGCAGGGGATGCCTTACAGCCTGAAGCGATTCTTCTATTGCTTCGAACTGGACTACCGGCTGAACAATGTATGGAACTGGTCCGATTACTGGCTGAGGCTTCTTCTACAACGGGAATGTGTGGTGGACAGGCTATTGATCTGTCTGTAGTCGGTCAGGCTATTTCATACGAAGATCTTCAAAGAATGCATGCCATGAAGACAGGAGCACTTTTGAAAGCCTCTGTTTTGATGGGAGCAATGAGTGGTCAGTCCGAGTTTATTTCATCCGATCTTTTAAAGAATTTGAAAGAGTATGGCGAAGCGATTGGTTTGGCTTTTCAGATCGTAGATGACATTTTGGACGTCACAGAAGATACGGCTACTTTAGGTAAAACAGCAGGAAAAGATGAAAAGAACGATAAGCCGACTTATGTTTCTTTATTTGGTTTAGATCGATCACGCCAACTCGTTGTAGAACAACATAATCGTGCGTTAGATGCACTTTGTTCTCTTGGACTCCTTCAAGGTAAATCAAAGCATCTTGCAGATATCGCTGACTATATAATTAAGCGCTCATACTAAGGTTGTCATGTATAAGTTATTAAAAACAATTAATAGTCCGGCAGATTTAAAACAGCTTAGACTACCAGAGCTTAAACAACTTGCTGTAGAGCTTCGTCAGTACATTATTGATGTTGTTTCCCATACGGGAGGGCATCTATCGTCTTCGCTCGGTTGTGTCGAGTTAGCGATCGCAATTCACTATGTATTTGATACCGAAGATGACAAACTCATCTGGGATGTTGGTCATCAGGCTTATGCTCATAAGGTTTTAACCGGACGACGTGATGAAATGCCGACATTGCGTCAATATCGAGGAATTTGTGGTTTTCCAAAGAGATCTGAAAGTATTCACGATTGCTTTGGTACGGGACATTCATCGACTTCAATCTCCGCAGCTCTAGGTATGGCGGTTGCCTCCAAGTTACAAGGCAATCACAAAAGAAATCACATTGCGGTGATCGGTGACGGTGCTATAACTGCAGGAATGGCTTTTGAGGCCCTAAATAATGCAGGCGATATGAAAGATATTCGCCTATTAGTTATTCTAAATGACAACGATTGCTCAATTTCTCCTCCGGTAGGTGCACTAAGTAAGCATTTCACAAGACTTATGAGTGGGCGTTTTTATGCTCAGGCTCGAGATTTGGGTAAATCAATCGTAAAGCCATTTCCAAAGTTGTGGGAATTTACACGTCGCGCAGAAGAGTACAGTAAAGGTTGGGTAGCACCGAATTCAACGTTGTTTGAAGAGTTTGGATTGAATTATCATGGTCCAATTAATGGACATGATCTAGAAGCCTTAATTCCCGTTTTGCAAAATATGAAGAATCTGCAAGGTCCTCTTGTATTGCATGTTGTTACAGAAAAGGGACACGGCTATGAGTTGGCTGAACGAAATCCAACAAAGTATCACGGTATTTCACCGTTTGATGTTAAAGTAGGCGTAACTTCAAAGCCTCATGCTAAAACCTACACGGAGGTTTTTAGTGATTGGATTTGTCAGGTTGCGGAAAAAGATGAAAAAGTAGTTGCGATTACGCCCGCTATGAAAGAGGGATCTGGGCTTGTAGAGTTTCAGAAAAGGTTTCCAGATCGTTTTTTTGATGTTGCGATCGCCGAACAACACGCCGCGACCTTCGCAGCAGGACTTGCTGAATCTGGTATGAAACCCGTTGCTACGTTTTATTCCACATTTGCTCAGCGGGCATACGATCAGATTTTGCATGATGTCTGTATTCAAAATTTCCCCGTTCTTTTTGCAATTGACCGAGGTGGTCTCGTAGGAGCCGATGGCTCAACCCATCACGGTGCATTTGATTTGAGTTTTTTACGATGCATTCCTAATTTGATTCTCATGACACCTTCGGATGAAAATGAGTGTT
Organism: Burkholderiaceae bacterium; assembly: GCA_017461315.1. GTDB lineage: Bacteria > Pseudomonadota > Gammaproteobacteria > Burkholderiales > Burkholderiaceae_F > JAFTYR01. The sequence continues at coordinate 47,870 of JAFTYR010000005.1, forward strand.
GTCGTATGTTGCAAACTGGATTAGAAGCCAACGGACCATCAGCGGTTCGTTACCCCAGAGGCAAAGGTCTAGGAGTCGTGATTGATTCAGAAATCAAGGCGTTAGAAATTGGTAAATCAAGAACATTACGTAGTAGTGAAAAACAAATAAATCGAGTCGCTTTCCTCGCCTTTGGTTCTATGGTAGAAGTAGCGATGCGGGTTGCCAATAAGATCGATGCTACTGTGATCGATATGCGGTTTGTAAAACCTATTGATGAAAAGGCAATTGAGAAAGCAACTAAAGAACATGATTTACTTGTAACCATAGAAGAAAATGCCATACTTGGCGGTGCAGGAAGTGCTTGTTTAGAGGTTGTTTCTCGTTTAGGTATACCGGTTCGCACACTTCAAATTGGTTTACCGGATCAGTTTGTGGAACACGGTGATAAAGCTAGGTTATTCCAAGATTGTGGAATGGATGAACTAAGCATCATTGAACGCGTGAAATCTGCATTGCAGGTTTGACATAACTGGAGCAAAAATGGTACCGGAAATCTTGCAGGATTTTCAACTTAAACGCTTTAATACATTTGGTGTAAGTGCCAAAGCATCGGAGTTTGTTCGAATTAATTCACTTGAAGATCTCCGAGTAATTCGAGATTATTTATCTCAAACTCCTGAAAAACCTTTTATGGTTCTAGGAGGAGGATCGGATGTGTTATTCCGACAAGATTTTCCGGGACTTATTCTCTTAATGGAGATGCGTGGGATCACAGTCGTTAACGAGGATACGGATTACCATTATATTCGTGCAGGAGCCGGTGAAAATTGGCACAGCTTTGTGCGCCGTATGTTGGATGCAGGAAAAACCGGACTTGAGAATTTAGCTCTTATCCCTGGAACGGTAGGAGCTTCTCCGATTCAAAACATTGGAGCTTATGGTATTGAAGTCGCTGAGCGAATCGTTTCGGTTGAATGCTTTGATATGCAAAGTGGAGAAGTAGTTGAATTTTCCGCAGAACAGTGTGAGTTTGGCTATCGCTCGTCTATTTTTAAGAAACCTGAAAATCATAAGTATGTCATCATCTCGGTGCTCTTTAAACTTCCAAAAAACTGGATTCCGTTGTTAGATTATGGCGATTTAAAACGTGAAATCGACTCCTATCGCCCGCCTCGTCTTAATGTAGAAGATGTGTTTGCTTCTGTGGTCGCATTAAGATCTCGCAAGCTACCTAATCCACAAAGAATTGGAAACGCTGGAAGTTTCTTTAAGAATCCGATTCTAAGTAGAGAGAAGTTTAGGGAAATTCTTCGAATTGCTCCTGATGTGGTTTCGTATCCGGTCGATGAGGATCGGGTTAAGCTCTCCGCGGCTTGGTTAATTGATAAAGCCGGTCTAAAGGGACTTCGTATGGGAAATGTTGGTACATACGAACGTCAACCTCTCGTTATTGTTAACTATGGACAGGCTTGCGGTGAAGAGGTTTATGCCATGGCACAAGATATTTGTCTTCATGTTAAGAATTATTTTGGTATTAAACTTGAACCAGAAGTCGTGATTATTTGATCGGATAATGAAATTGTTCATAAAAAAATAAGAAGAAAGAAACGATAAAATGCTTTCTTTCTTCTTATAAAAGTTGAAAATTTAGACTATTAGTGACAGAGTAGAAATTCCATAATAGCTTTTTGTACGTGCAGGCGGTTAGCGGCCTCGCTCCAAACAGCAGACTGTGGTCCGTCAATGACTTCTGCGGTGACTTCTTCCCCGCGATGGGCTGGAAGACAGTGCATGAACAAAGCATCCGATTTTGCTTTTTCCATGATGGCTTCATTGACTTGCCAGCGTGCTGAAACGGGACGATTTTTTTCTTTCCTTGTATCGTATCCGGAAGAGGTCCATGTGTCTGTGGTGACGAGATCGGCGCCACGAGCGGCATCTTCTGGTGTTAAGAAAAAGTCATAACAACGTGTAGAAGGCATACGTGTTGCATCTATCTTAAAGCCGACAGGAGCGTAGATATTGATGTGGAAATCGAAAATGTCCGCAGCTTCCAACCAGGTGTAAAGCACGTTATTCGCATCCCCGATCCAAGCAACATTACAGCCTTGAACACTTCCCCTAAGTTCCTTGAACGTGAATAGGTCTCCCATGATTTGACAAGGATGCCATTCATTAGTCAAACCATTAATGACGGGAACGACTGAAGCAGATGCAAAAGACTCTAATCTCTTTTGTTCAAAGGTACGAACCATAATCAAATCAACCATACGAGATACGACACGGGCGGTATCTTCAAATGTTTCGTGATTGATTAGATGTGAATCTTTAGGATTTAAATCAATAACAGAACCACCTAATTGAGAAAATCCCGATTCAAAAGAAACTCGAGTACGAGTGCTAGCTTTTTCAAAAAGCATAGCAAGAACTTTACCAACGAAAGGCTGATAAACCTCTCCAGACTCTTTTTGTTTTTTGAGAACACCCGCTCTGGCTAAAATGGAACGAAGTTCTTCCACACTATAGTCAGACAGTCTTAAAAAATGTCGAAGCGTAGTCATGAAATCCCCGATTAAATTTTCGGCTGTGCGAGGAATGCACGAATGACAGGCGTAATTCGAGAAACGATTTCATCGGCTTCGGCTTCGCTTAAATTAAGTGGTGGGACTAAGCGAATGACGTTGCCCGCTGTAACACTGAAGGTTAAACCTGCTTTAAGACCTGAATCTAAAATATCGTGAGCATCGCGATCCAAAACGATACCGAGCATCAAGCCTTTACCTCGAATACCACGAACGCCTGCGAAACCATTTAAGGACTTGGAGAGAGCCTTCTTTAATCGTTTACCAACCACTTCAGCGTTTTCTACTAATTTTTCATCTTCGATGATGTTGATGACTTCGAGAGCCGAGCGCATCGCAAGTGGGTTTCCACCAAACGTTGTACCGTGATTACCAGGTTTAAAAATTTGTTTTGCTTTTTCGCTACATACAACGGCTCCAACTGGTACACCACCCGCCAAACCTTTAGCAAGTGTCATAACATCAGGTTTAACTTCGGCCCATTGATGAGCAAACCATTTACCAGTTCGACCCATACCACTTTGAACTTCATCAACCATGAGTAACCAGTCGTTTTCGTCGCAGATTTGACGTAATTCTTGTATGACGTGTAAATCAATAGGAATAACACCGCCTTCACCTTGAACGGGTTCAAACATAACGGCAACCACGTTAGGATTGTTTTTTGCAATTTCACGGATAACTTCAGTATTTTGCTCTTCCACATGGATAAAACCTTCTGTGTATGGAGCAAAGCCAGAACGGACCAACGGGTTACCTGTTGCAGATAGGGTTGCAATGGAGCGACCGTGGAATGCATGTTTCATAACAATAATGTTGGGAACCTCAATTCCCTTATCGTGTCCATACTTACGAGCTAGTTTAAAGGCGCATTCATTAGCTTCTAATCCACTGTTGCAGAAAAAAGCTGCGGACAACCCCGAGTACTCAACTAATTTTGAGGCAACTGCTTCCTGTAGTGGAATTTCAAAATAATTCGAACAATGAAGGAGTTTAGAAGCTTGATCTGAAATCGCCTTGACCAGACGGGGATGAGCATGACCTACAGAACAGACTGCGATTCCGGCTAAGGCATCGAGGTACTTATTTCCGTCCTTATCCCAAAGCCAAGAACCTTGTCCATGAGTAAAGCTGATTGGGAGACGACCATATGTGTTAAGCAAGTGGGTCATTGCAGAAAACTTCCTTTTTTAGATTAAAGTGACTAAATCTTATTTTGCGTTTAACGCATTCGATCAATTATAGGAGACGAGCGGGTAATAGGGGTTAGTTACAAAAGAATTTATGACTTTTTTTGTCTACGTTTAGTTAAATTGGAAAAATTAAAAAGGACTTTATCGAGCTAAGTCCACAAAGTCCTATATTGAAGAAAGAGATGTAGACGATAAACTTTATTTTTATTCTAATTCCGAAGCTTTTAAGTCACTAATTCGATATCCAAAAATAAAGAGTATTAAAAGATAAGCAAAACCAGCAATAGCAATTGTGGCTAATAAAACAATCAACTGATAAGGTCCGTTCAAAGAATTCAGGCTTAAAAGATTTTGTTCACAGACATAAAGAATTGTGAATAAAACGATGCATCCAATAAACACTGTTAGAAAAAGTTTTTTCCAACCATTTGTGGGACGGTATTGACCTCTTTTATAAAGTACTACCAACAATAGCAAGGCGTTAATACAAGCGCCTAAACCAACGGATAAAGCCAAACCAGCATGGGCAAAAAGAGGAACATTGATAAGGTTGAGCATTTGCGTAGCAACTAGGGCAACACAAGCGATTTTGACGGGGGTTTTTATGTCTTTTTGAGAATAAAAGCCTGGGGCCAGAATCTTAATGGCAATAAGGCCAATTAATCCACAGGAATAGCCAAGCACGGCCATAGAGGTTTGTTCAATATCATAAGAAACGAAGCGAGAACTTCTAAAAAGAACGTCGATCAATTCTTTGCTGATACAGGCTAGGCCAATTGAGGCCGGAACAGCAAATACGACGACTAATTTCAAACCCCAGTCAAGTAATTTGTTGTAGCGATCAAGGTCCTTTTTGGCATAAGCCGAAGATAAACTAGGTAGTAGTACGGTACCAAGGGCTACTCCAAGAAGTGCTGTCGGAAATTCCATGAGTCGGTCGGCATAAGCTAACCAAGTGACTGATCCTTCTTGTAAGAAAGAAGCAATATTAGTATTGATTAGAATCGATATTTGGGCTACACCAACAGCAAAAAGAGCAGGCGCCATTAATTTAATAACTTTTCGTACTGAGGCATCTCTTATGGCAGAAAAAGGGTTGATTGGATGAGGAAGTAAACCTATTTTCTTAAGAGAAGGAAGTTGAACTAAAAGTTGCAACAAGCCTCCAGACATGACTCCTATCGCCAGAGCATAAATGGGGCGATCGAGCTTTGGTGCTATGAATAAAGTTGCTGAAATGAGCGATAAATTTAATAGAACAGGGACCACAGCTGGAATTGCAAAGTGCTTCCAGGTGTTAAGAACCGCTGAACAGAAAGCTACCATAGACATGAAAAAAATGTATGGGAACATGTAACGGGTCAATTCAGTAGCAATATTAAAGGCGTGAGATTGTTGCGCTAAACCTGAAGCAATAATCCAGACCAAGATAGGAGCGATAAAAACGCCAAGGATGCTGACTGCAAGAACGACCATCGCGAGTACGGATGCAATGCGATCAATGAATTGTTTGGTTTCTGAAAATTCTTTATTTTCCTTGGAGTCGGCAAGCATGGGAACAAATGCTTGTTGGAATGCACCTTCAGCGAAGAGTCGACGTAGTAAATTGGGTAGACGAAAAGCTACGTAATATGCGTCTGTATCGCTACTAACGCCGAAGACACGAGCGATGAGGATATCTCGGATGAGTCCTGTAACTCGAGACAATAATGTCATGCCAGAAATGACAGCGGCACTTCGAAAAAGACTCAAGTTACTCTCCTTATGTTGTTTATTTTTCTCATCTTGAGTATAGATTAAAGGAAAATTTCATAAAAAACGATTGTTTTTTGTTTGTGATTTAAGAAAAAACGATATTGATCTTGAAAGAAAATCTCATTTTTGATATATTCTCTCGCTTTGAGGATTCGTGATTTAAGCACGAGTCATTTGATTTTTTATTGATATAACCGGCCGAGCCCGAAGTAATGCTAGTGGCAACCGGTAAGAACAAAACAATGCCACGAGCATTAGGCAAGGAAATTTAAGAAATGGCAAATACGAAACAAGCTCGTAAGCGTGCGCTTCAGTCTGTCGCTCGCAATAAGCATCTTTCTGCTCAGCGTTCTCGTTATCGCACAGCAATCAAGGCTGTGCGTAAGCTCGTTCTTGCGGGCGACAAGGAAGCTGCTCAGCAGGCCTTTGTTAAGGCACAATCTGTAATTGATTCTATGGCTGATAAGAAGGTTCTCCACAAGAACGCTGCTGCTCGCCATAAGACTCGTCTTGTTGCTGCAATCAAGGCAATGGCTTAATAAGCAAAGTGAAAGTTTAAATACTTTAGGACTTGTGTCTTAAGGTAGCTAAATGAGTAAAACAAACCGCTAATAGGATTCATCTTGTTAGCGGTTTGTTGTTTGTACGGTTGAAATGCTTGTATACGTATTTCAATAAAATGAATCAAAGTATTTCAAGCAAAAGAAAAGGGTAACTTTACGATACCCTTATGACAATTTAACCCAATAGCCATGCCAAAAGTAAAACAGTGCAAAAAGGAGCGAGGGTTAAACGAATTAACTGTGCATCAAAGAAGACTCTCATACTCATCCCCTCAAAAAAGATGATTTATAGTATCATAAATGAGAATCATTCTCAAATTAAATTAATTTAAATCTTCTTCTGCTTCTTGTGAGTTAACCTTACCGTGTTTAAACGGTAATACAGCGGGGAAGGCGATTAAGTCATCGTCTTCCATTTGCATCAAAGCGTTGGAACCGAGTTCAGCGCTATTAAATGCGTAATTTAACTTGGCATAAACGTTTGCGATGTCTTCTTCAAGGATCTCTTGAACTTCATCGGGATTGTCTTCAATCTGTGCAATCAGTGCTTCTAAAGCTTCTTTTGCATCATTTAGTGTTGCCAGACTCCACTGTGCATCGAATAAATCTTCATTACTTGTCATAAACAGCTCCAATACGACTTTGTGACATTGTATCGCCAACGCTCGATCCAACAATACAAGAATTTAGAGTTTGTATAAAAAGATTTTCGTAACTTGTAATAAAACGATCATTCTTGATTAAGATTATAAAGTTGACTATTGAGGGGTTTTTATGTCGGGATCGACCATAGGCAAGCTTTTTACTGTCACAAATTTTGGAGAATCACACGGACCAGCTATTGGTTGTGTGGTCGATGGTTGTCCTCCAGGACTACAACTGTCAGAAGAGGACATCCAATTAGAACTAAATAGAAGACGACCAGGTACCAGTCGTCACGTGACCCAACGTCAAGAAACCGATAAAGTAGAAATTCTATCTGGTGTTTATGAAGGACAAACCACGGGTACTCCCATTGCACTTCTTATTCGTAATATTGACCAGAAGAGCAAAGATTATTCTGCTATTGCTACAAGTTTTCGCCCAGCTCATGCAGACTGGAGTTATTTTCAAAAATACGGTATCCGTGATCCAAGAGGTGGGGGTAGAAGTTCCGCTCGTCTGACCGCACCGACGGTAGCTTCGGGTGCTATTGCTAAAAAATGGTTGGCGGAAAAATTCAACATTTTGATTCGGGCTTGCGTTACTAATATTGGTGGTGTGAAGTTAGAGATTAATGATTGGGATTCGGTTAATAAAAACCCTTTCTTCTGTGCTGATTCTGAAAAAATTCCTCAACTAGAACAATTAATGGACGAGGTTCGTCGCTCGGGAGATTCTGTTGGAGCGGAGGTGTTTGTTCAGGCTATTGGTGTTCCTGCCGGATTTGGGGAACCGATTTATGACAAACTCGATGCAGACATTGCTCACGCTTTCATGGGGCTAAATGCCGTAAAGGCGGTCGCTATTGGTGATGGTTTTGATGTAGTTAATATGAAGGGAAGTCAGAATTCCGATGAAATGGATTCTAAGGTTCCTGGTTATTTCTTATCAAACCATAGTGGCGGAATCTTAGGGGGTATATCGACTAGCCAACCAATTAATGTTCGTGTAGCCATTAAACCAACCCCGTCGATTCGTTTAGAGCAAAAAAGCATGACCGAAAATGGGGACAGTACGATTATTTCAGTCAAGGGACGTCATGACCCTTGTGTTGGCATACGAGCCGTTCCAGTTTTAGAGTCACTGCTAGCTATTGTACTTATGGATCATGCACTTCGTTTAGGTGCCATGAAAAGTATGCTGAAATAGCATCCATACTTTGAATTATTTTGCAATAAGCATGGCATACTCAAAGGAAATAACTTTCAAACTTTAATTAATTAAAAGAATATGCAAAATAGCACTCCTAAAACACTCTACGACAAGATCTTTGAAGAACATGTTGTCCGTATGGAAGAAGACGGAACAGCTACTTTATATATCGATCGTCATTTAGTACATGAGGTGACCAGCGCTCAGGCTTTTGAAGGGCTTCGTTTACAAAAACGCTCACTGTGGCGTAAGAGTTCCATTGTGGCCACCGCAGACCACAATACGCCAACAACCGGCTGGGAGTATGGTTTAGATGGTATTGCCGATCCAATTTCTAAGCTTCAGGTTGAAACATTAGATCGAAATATTAAGGAAAATGGTTGCGCAGCGTACTTTCCATTCTTAAGTAAGGGACAGGGCGTTATCCATGTTATGGGTCCCGAAGAAGGTGCTACTTTGCCAGGAATGACAGTTGTTTGTGGCGATTCCCATACGAGTACGCATGGTGCTTGTTCCGCAATTGCTTTCGGTATCGGTACGAGTGAAGTTGAGCATGTCATGGCAACTCAAACGTTGCTGACAAAGAAAATGAAGAATATGCGTATCAACGTCACTGGTGAACTACAATCTGGTGTAACCGCTAAAGATATTGCATTGGCTGTTATTGGAAAAATCGGTACAGCCGGTGGTACGGGATGCGCGATCGAGTTTACCGGCTCAACTATCCAACATCTTTCAATGGAAGGACGCATGACACTCTGTAACATGGGCATTGAAGCTGGTGCTCGTTGTGCTTTGGTGGCTTGCGACGAAAAAACAATTGAATACATGCGAAATCGTCCATTAGCTCCTAAGGGTGCAGAGTGGGATGAAGCTGTTTCTTATTGGAAGACGTTGCATAGTGACCCAGGTGCCTATTTCGACTTTGAAGTTGAATTAGATGGTTCCAGAATTGAACCAATGGTCACTTGGGGAACCTCTCCAGAAATGGTGGCTTCCATTACTGAAAAGACACCGTGTCCGGAAGATCAAAAGGATCCTGTACGTCGGGAAGGTTGGGAAAGAGCTTACGTTTATACGGGTTTAAATCCAGCAACTCCAGTAGAAGAAATTCGTCCGAATAAGATTTTCATTGGCTCCTGTACCAATAGTCGTATTGAGGATTTAAGAAGCGCCGCTCATGTGGTGAAAAAACTAGGCAAGAAAGTTGCTTCGACCGTTGAACAAGCCCTCGTTGTACCGGGTTCTGGTCTTGTAAAAGCCCAAGCTGAAGCGGAAGGGTTAGATAAGATTTTCAAAGAAGCTGGATTCGAATGGCGTGAACCAGGTTGTTCAATGTGTTTGGCTATGAATGCAGACCGATTAAATCCTGGCGATCGTTGTGCTTCAACCAGTAACCGTAATTTTGAAGGTCGACAGGGCAATAAGAGCCGTACTCACTTGTGTTCTCCCGCAATGGCTGCCGCCGCTGCGATCGAGGGACACTTTGTCGATGTTCGTAAACTTTTTTAAGGGTAGTTACAATGGAAAAATTTACTGTCCACAAGGGTGTGGTTTGTCCGTTGGACCGTTCCAACGTAGATACCGATGCCATCATTCCGAAGCAATTTCTTAAGTCTATTTATCGAACCGGATACGGTCCTAATCTGTTTGATGAATGGCGTTATTTGGACAAGGGTGAACCGGGAATGGATCCCGCTACACGTAAACCGAATCCTGATTTTGTTTTAAATCAGATGCGCTATCAAGGTTCCACCATTTTGATGGCTCGTAAGAATTTCGGTTGTGGTTCTTCTCGAGAACACGCAGCGTGGGCTCTGACTCAATATGGTTTCCGAGTTGTAATTGCTCCGAGCTTTGCCGATATTTTCTATAACAACAGTTTTAAAAATGGTTTGTTGCCAATCATTCTTCCCGAGTTTGTAGTGGATTATTTGTTCCAAGAAGTTTTAGAAAACGTAGGCTATGAACTTTGCGTTGATCTAGAGCGACAGTTGGTTATTGAACCAAGTGGCAAAGAACACCAATTTGAGGTGCCCGAATTTCGTCGTTATTGCTTGCTGAATGGTTTAGACGATATTGGTATCACATTACAACACGCTGATGAAATTAGAGACTTTGAACAAAAACGTTTGGCAGGCAAGCCCTGGCTTGCAAAATCTTTATAGGATAGAAAATGGTAAAGAAAATAGCAATTCTTGCTGGTGATGGTATCGGTAATGAAATTATGGAACAAGCTCTGAAGGTAATGCGTGCTATGTCATTGCCTTTAGAGTACGAAAGTGGTTTAGTAGGGGGCGTGGCCTACGCAGCTCACGGACACCCTTTGCCCGAATGTACTTTAAAGCTCGCTAAAGAATCTGATGCCGTATTGTTTGGTGCTGTTGGTGACTATAGGTACGATACTTTGGAGCGTCATTTAAGACCAGAACAAGCAATTTTAGGTCTTCGTAAAGCGTTGGGACTTTTCGTTAATTTACGTCCAGCCATTTGCTTCCCAGAATTAACGTCCGCTTCTTCTTTGAAGCCAGAATTGGTTGCAGGATTAGATCTTTTACTCGTTCGAGAATTAACGGGAGATGTATATTTCGGTCAGCCTCGTGGTCGTCGTAAGAGTCCAGATGGTTTCTTCCCTGGAGCAGAAGAAGGCTTTGATACGATGCGATACAGCGAACCTGAAGTTGAACGTATTGCACATGTGGCGTTCCAGACTGCGATGGGTCGCAAAAAACACCTAGTCAGTGTTGATAAAGCTAACGTATTGGAAACTAGCCAGTTGTGGCGCGACACGATGAATCGTATTGCAAAAGAATATCCTGAAGTAACACTAGAACATATGTATGTGGACAACGCTGCGATGCAACTCGTCCGTGCTCCAAAGAAACTGGACGTGATTGTCACAGGGAATCTGTTTGGCGATATTCTTTCTGACGAAGCCGCGATGCTTACTGGCTCCATTGGAATGCTCGCCTCCGCTGCGTTGAATGAAAAGAAACAGGGTCTATATGAACCAAGTCATGGATCTGCCCCTGATATCGCTGGTAAGAATATTGCAAATCCTTTGGCTCAGATTTTATCGGCTGCGATGATGCTTCGTTACTCATTAGATATGCCAGATGAAGCAGTTGCTATCGAAGAAGCTGTCAAACAAGTTTTACGGCAAGGCTACCGTACAGGCGACATTTGGAGCGAAGGTTGTACAAAGGTTAGCTGTTCTGAAATGGGTGATGCAGTCGTAAAGGCACTTAGATAATTTATCTATTTTATTGGAGATACCATTATGTTGAAATTAGGTATGGTCGGTTGGCGTGGTATGGTCGGTTCTGTTCTTATGGACCGCATGATCAAAGAAAAAGATTTTGATCATGTTCATACAACCTTTTTTTCGACCAGTAATGCAGGTGGGAAAGCACCGACTGTTCCTAATTCCGATCCTATTTTGAAGGACGCCAGCCATCTTAATGAATTAGCCCAGTGTGATGTTGTCATTTCTTGTCAAGGCGGAGATTGGACTAAGGCACATTACCAGCCCCTGCGTGACACGGGATGGAAGGGCTACTGGATCGACGCTGCGAGTACTCTTCGCATGGAAAAGGATGCCATCATTGTTTTAGATCCTGTCAATCTTGATGTAATCCAGGACGGTCTTAAAAATGGTGTTAAAGACTTTATTGGCGGTAATTGTACGGTTAGCTTAATGTTGATCGCTTTACACGGTCTCATTAAAGCCGATTTAGTCGAATGGATTTCGTCTATGACGTACCAGGCAGCCAGTGGTGCTGGTGCCCCTAATATGCGAGAACTTCTTAAACAGATGGGACAGATCTATTCCTCTGTTAGCGAAGAGCTAGCAGATCCTAAGTCAGCGATTTTAAATATTGACCGTAAAGTTTCTGAAGCGATTCGTTCTGATTCCTTTACAACTAAAGCATTTGGTGTTCCTTTAGCAGGAAGCTTAATTCCTTGGATTGATAAGGAAGTTGCTGGTGGTCAAAGTCGTGAAGAATGGAAGGGTGGTGCTGAAGCTAATAAGATTCTAGGACTTCCTCCGATTGGAGAGGCGGGTTGCATTCCTGTTGATGGCTTATGTGTTCGTATAGGATCCATGCGATGCCATTCTCAAGCACTAACTATTAAATTGAAGAAGGATATTTCTTGTGAAGAAATTGAAACACTTTTAAAAGAAGCTAATTCCTGGGTAAAAGTGATTCCAAATAACAAGGAAGATTCTATTCATGAACTGACTCCAGCGAAGGTATCTGGTACGCTTTCTGTTCCGATTGGCCGTATTCATAAGATGAATTTTGGTCCGGAATACGTTACTGCTTTCACTTGTGGGGATCAATTGCTGTGGGGCGCTGCGGAACCCCTCCGTCGTATGTTGCGCATTTTGGTTGACTTCAAGAAAGGACTGTAATCTATATGCGTATCGCACTAGGCATTGAGTACGATGGAAGGTCTTTTGATGGTTGGCAAACCCAACCTTCTGGTAATACCGTACAAGATAAATTTCAAGAGGCGGTGTATCAATTTACTGGAGATCGTGTCAATGCTGTGTGCGCAGGGCGCACTGATGCCGATGTGCATGCAAGTTCTCAGGTCGTTCATATTGATACCAAGTGCAAACGTCAGGAAATTTCTTGGATCCGAGGGCTCAATTCGTTTTTACCTAAATCGGTAGCGGTTCGTTGGGCTAAAGAAGTTCCTGATGATTTTCATGCTCGTTTTTCTGCAACGAGCCGATCCTATGAATACTGGATCTCAAATGAACCGGTGCGCTCCCCACTATTGGATGGTAAAACGGGTTGGGTATTTCGTCCTCTTGATGTCAACGCCATGCAACAGGGGGCTAATTTCTTATTAGGTACACACGATTTCACCTCATTTCGTGCTTCAGGTTGTCAGTCAAAGACTCCTGTCAAGACCGTGGAGTTTGTCTCTGTTAAGCGTTACGGTCGCTTGATTTGCTTAAAAATTAGGGCGGATGCTTTTCTCTACCATATGGTTAGAAATGTAGTTGGCTCTTTAGTTTATGTTGGAACTGGAGTACGTGAGCCAAGTTGGATTGGAGAGCTGATTGAGGCAAAGGATCGATCAATTGCGGCTCCCACTTTTTATCCTTCCGGTCTTTATCTTACAGGAGTCGGTTATCCAGAGCGTTTTGGGTTACCACAATATGCAGTTTCTCCCTTTGGTTCATTTGTAGAAAATTTCTAGTTTTATGAGAACTCGGGTTAAATTTTGTGGTTTTTGCAATGTAGAAGATCTTATTCAAGCTCAAATGTTAGGGGTTGATGCGGTTGGTTTTGTGCTTTATGAGCAATCAAAAAGATTTGTTTCCGTGGAGCAATTGCAAAAGCTAGCCCGTTATTTAACCACCTTTGTGACTCCAGTTCTTCTTTTTGTGAATCCTAATAAGGATTTAGTCATAGATGCATTACGAATTTTACCTAATGCTACCCTTCAATTTCATGGAAATGAACCGGTGGCGTTTTGTTCTAGTTTTTCCCGTCCCTGGATCAAGGCTGTATCGATTCAGAATTCTGAAGAATTATTGCTAAAAGAAAAGCAATATTGTGATGCTCAGGCTTTACTGGTTGATGCTCCAAGTAGTCAATGGGGAGGGAGCGGTAAAATCTTTGACTGGAATTTAATACAGCAAGGAAATAAAAGTCGCATCATTTTAGCTGGGGGGCTTTCTGCTGATAATGTGGCTCAAGCGATTAGGGTAGTAAAACCGTGTGCTGTCGATGTTTCTAGTGGTATTGAAATAGATCCTGGGAAAAAAGATTTTGAAAAAATGAAACGTTTTCTTCAACAGGTTCGTCTCGCAGATCAAAAATAGTTAAAAGATAATTAAAGTAAAGACCTTCTACTGAAGGGTACAACCACTGTAATTTAAGTTTATTGGTTATTAGTCGGTAAAAAAAGAGCGCTAGTGATAGAGGATTACAAAAAAACGTCAGGCACTAGAGACTTCTGTGCGCTAAAATCAGCGCAACAGTTTAATAATGGAATCGTTATGATGAGCTGGATTGATAAGCTATTACCTCCAAAGATCAAACGCACAGGTGATGATAAAGGCAAAAAGGATATGCCGAGTGGCGTTTGGACAAAATGCGAGAACTGCGGTGTTACCTTATATGCGCAGGAACTCAAACAGAATTTTAATGTCTGTCCAAAGTGTGATTTCCACATGAGAATCGACGCCCGTACGCGTCTCGATTTGATTTTGGATCCTCAGGATCGTAAAGAAATCGGTTTGGAGGTCAAGCCTCTTGATCCATTGAATTTTTCCGACAGTAAAAAGTATCCAGACAGAGTCAAACAAGCTCAGGCTAAGACAGGCGAAACAGATGCACTTGTAGTAATCAGTGGTTCTATGGATGCAATCCCGGTGGTGGCCGCGGCCTTTGAATTTGGATTCATGGGTGGTTCAATGGGATCTGTGGTTGGAGAACGTTTTGTACGAGGTGTCCAAGAAGCTATTAATCGTCATTGCGCATTCGTCTGTTTTACTGCAACCGGTGGTGCCCGCATGCAAGAAGGTCTTTTCTCCTTGATGCAAATGGCTAAGACAACTGGAATGATTGCAAAACTTTCTGAACATGGTCTTCCTTTTATCTCTGTTCTGACCGATCCGACCATGGGTGGTGTGTCCGCTAGCTTTGCCTTCATGGGAGACGTAGTAATTGCAGAACCTAAGGCTCTTATCGGTTTTGCAGGACCTCGCGTTATTGAGCAGACTGTGAGAGAAAAATTACCCGAAGGCTTCCAGAGAGCTGAGTTTTTGCAAGCAAAGGGTGCAGTTGATATGATTGTCAACCGTAAGGATTTGAAGAGTGAGATTGCACATCTTATTGCGCTACTACAGAAAGAATCCAAAGAAGCGATTATCTAGAATTTAGACAAGGGCCTCGTAAGAGGCCTTTTTAAATGGAAATGAAAACACTAAAAGAATGGCTTGAACATGTTGAGTCATTGCATGCGAAATCGATTGATCTCGGATTGGAACGTATGCAAAAAATGCTCAAGGTGATGAATATTCATTTTGACTGTCCTGTAATCCTAGTAGGTGGAACCAATGGTAAAGGTTCTACATGCAATTGTTTAGAACAAATCTTGTTATCAGCGGGTTACCAGGTTGGAGTTCATACGTCTCCGCATTTGATTCATTTTAATGAGCGTGTCCGTGTCAATGGAGTGATGGCCAGTGATGAGGAATTACTTCCTCATTTTTCTAAAGTAGAAGAATGCCGTGATGAAACAACGCTTTCATACTTTGAATTCACACTTCTAGCTATTTTGGATCTTTTTTACTCAAAGCATTTAGATGTGTTAATTTTAGAAATTGGTCTAGGTGGACGCTTAGATGCTGTTAATACATTAGAACCAACCGCTTCCATTGTGACTACAGTTGATATTGACCATACTGGATTTTTAGGTAATACAAGAGATGCGATTGGTTGGGAAAAGGCTCATATTTATCGTCCTGGAAAAGTAGCCATTTGTGCCGATGAACAACCTCCTGAAACACTAGTGCAATACGCCAACAAAATTCAGGCTAAGACTGTGTTTAGCGGTCGAGATTATCACTACCAGATTGATGCCGAAAACTCAAAATGGACTTTTGTTCTAGGTGAAAAAGTATTTGCAGATTTACCCATGCCGGCTTTACCGGGAGAACATCAAATTCGTAACGTTTCTGGGGCTCTTGCCGTTCTTTTATCGATTCAAAACGAACTTCCTGTTCAACGAAAGGATATCGAAAACGGTTTGATGTCTATGCACGTGACGGGTCGATTTGAACGAGTGAGTCAAAATCCAGAAATTATTTTGGATGTAGGACACAATCCCCACGCCGCTCGTGCTCTAAAAAAAGCTTTAAACGAATCCGTTTGCAAGGGAAAAACATACGCAATCTTTGGGATGCTCGCTGATAAAGACCGATCCAGTGTCTGTGAAATCATGAAAGATTCGATCGATGAGTGGGTCTTGTTGGATCTTGATGGTCCTCGTGGTGGTAAAGCAGAAGACCTAGAATCATTTTTAGTTCATTTCGGCGTACAGGCCTCAAAGATTCAGAAATGCATTTCGATGATTCAAGCTTTAGAGACGATTCAGTACAAAATGAAACCGACTGATAGAATAATAGTGTTTGGTTCATTTTTGACAGTCAGCAGTGCCATCGAAGCATTGCATTTGACGATTAAGTAGAGGAAAAGTAGGTGTTTTGGTCTAAGAAGAAAAGTGAAACTCCAGAGGTTAAAGAACCGAGTATGGGAGGTTCTAATTCTGAAGAAAAGATTTATTTTCCAAATAAAGAACCTTCTTTTCAAAGAGAAGAGATCAAATTCTCTACCGAATCTCACACAATTGAAAAAACAGTATCTGAGCAGTCGGCACAGGAAGAACCTGTCAAAGACAGTTATTCTTCTGCTAAAAGGATTTCATTGCGTCGCCGATTGATTGGTGCTGTGATTATTCTAGTTGCATTACTGGTAAGTATTCCTTTCTTCCTTGATAGAGAAGCGCCTCCACCGACCATTACAGTTCCATTAACGATTCCTTCGGAAGGTTCTGTTAGTGTTACTCAAATTATGGTTCCTGGACACGATGTGAATCAGAAAAAGGTAGTAGTTGCTCCAGAGAAGAAGACCGTTGCCGTTAAGAAGGAAACGGTCGTTAAGCCCCCTAAAGTAGTAGAGGTATCCGAAAAATCAACTGAAAAACCGAAGACGATTGAAAAACAACGACAGGAATCACCAAAAAAGGTTGAATCTAAAAAAGAAAAGGTTGAACCTAAAAAAGAACTGAAACAAGAATCGGAAAAAAAGACCACGCTCCCAAAAGGATCTTATGTCATTCAGTTGATTGCGACATCGGATAAATCAAAAGCACAAGCACTTAAGAAGAAGGTATCCGCTCTCGGGTTACCTGTTTATACCGAAGAAGTGTCAGTGAAAAAAGGGAAAATCACCCGAGTTCGAGTAGGGCCTTTCAAGTCCGCTAAGATGGCTGAGGAAGCTCGAGCACAGCTAGGGATGGTTGGAATTAGTTCTGGATACGCACAACAGGTGAAATAATTTGAACGAATTAGATTGGTTATTTTCGGGAATCCTTTTGATTTCTACTTTAGTAGGTGTTTTTAGAGGGATGTCTCGGGAGATTTTTGCATTAGCGGGTTGGATCGTTGCGTTTTTTATGTCGATGTATTTTTCGGCAGATGTTGCAGAAATGATTCCACTTCAATCCGTTGGTCCTATGATAAAAACGCTCATCGCAGTTATTTTAATTGTGACAATTTGTGTTTTTATCTCTGGACTTTTAGGTAAAATCTTTCATTCGATCTTATCGACAATCTCTGCAGGCATGGAAGATCGACTTCTTGGTTGCCTTTTTGGCTTTTTCCGAGGTTTGATTGTGGTGGGCTTTCTAATTTATGTAGGAGGTGCGACTCAATTTATTGCCTCACAAGTATGGTGGAAAAACTCGGAGATGGTTCCTTGGTTTGAAAAAGGCATCGTTTGGTGTTCACCTTACTTACCGAATGCCATATTAAATTTGAGAAAAGATTAATTAAATTTTCAATAAAACATAGCGAATCTATGCATTATTGAGAGAGCTGGTTAGCCTCGTTTCAGGGTAACCAGCGCGTGTTTTTTTGATAAATGTAGAGTACTGATTTAAAAATATTTGTTATGGACTATCTAACACATGTTATCTCAGAGATAAATGGAGTCCTCTGGGGTGTTTTTGTTTTGATTCCACTTTTGTGTGGAACGGGTATTTTTTATACGTTTCGTCTGCGTTTTGTGCAGATTCGACAGTTTGGCCTCGCGGCGCGGTTTCTGATTAATGGTGCTTCTCTCTTTGGGAAAAAGGCTGACAAAGGAGGAATGAGTTCATTCCAAGCATTAGCGACCGCAATCGCCGCTCAGGTCGGTACCGGTAACGTAGCCGGGACCGCAACAGCGATCGTATCTGGTGGCCCTGGTGCGCTTTTCTGGTTGTGGCTTGCCGCGTTCTTTGGCATGGCAACTATTTTTGCCGAGGCCGTCTTAGCTCAGACCTATAAAACTACCGATAAAAACGGACATGTTGTTGGTGGACCTTCGTACTACATCACACTTGGTTTAGGTAAGAAATTTAAACCCTTAGCGATTTTCTTCTCAATCGCCATTATTCTTTCCTCTGGTTGTGTGGGTAATATGACCCAATCCAATTCGATTTCATTGGCGATGAATCATGCTTTTGGTATCCCGGTACTTGCTACAGGTATCTTAACGGCGGTTATCAGTGGATTCATTTTCTTTGGTGGAATCACACGATTAGCGAGTGTTGCTGAAAAAATCGTTCCGTTCATGGCAATGATTTATCTCGTCGGTGGCTGTATTGTGGTCGGTATGCATATCGATCAGTTGATTCCGGCTTTTGAATTGATTTTCGAAGCTGCGTTCAATCCACAAGCAGCGACCGGTGGTGCTCTCGGCTTTACCGTTGCTAAAGCGATTCAATTTGGTGTAGCTCGTGGCTTGTTCTCAAACGAGGCCGGTATGGGTTCAACCCCTCACGCTCACGCTGTCGCTAAAGTAGAACATCCAGCCGAGCAGGGCTTGATTGCAATTTTCGGTGTTTTTGCTACCGTATTCGTTGTTACATTAACTGGTATCGTTATTTTGGTAACTGGAGTTCTTGACTATAAGACAACGGGTATCGAATTAACTCAGTTAGCTTATAACGATGGTCTTGGACAATTCGGTGTTGCTTTCGTTGCAATCTGTTTATTCTTCTTCGCTTATTCAACCATTATCGGCTGGTTCTTCTTTGGTGAACAAAACGTACGTTTCTTGTTTGGTGACAAAGGCGTTAATTCATATCGAGTTTGCTTTTGCGCCTTGATTGTTGTCGGTGCAGTCCTTAAAGTGGATTTGATTTGGGCCTTGGCTGACTTCTTTAATGGTCTAATGGTCATTCCAAACTTGATTGCACTTTTAGCTTTAAATAAAGTTGTTGTTAAGTGTCTTGAAGACTTCGAAAACAAAGTTTCTCGAATTAAAGCCAAATAAATCATA
>JAFTYR010000052.1 GCA_017461315.1 Burkholderiaceae bacterium
AACTTCGGTACACAAACCAAAGCTTTACATGCAGGATTGTGTACGATGTCCGGTATTGACTGCGCACGATTAGCCTTATGTGGTATTAAAGGTAATCCAAAAGTTATTGAATCAGTTGACGGTTTTGCACAGTGTTTAGCAACAACTATAGACCCAAAAGAAATTCAAACCAACATTGGATCGTATTGGGATTTAAGAGAAAACGGGCTCGTTTTTAAACAATATCCTTGTTGTTCTGGCTCTCACCCTTGTATCGACGTCTGGAATTAGTTTATTGAAAGCCATTATTTAACTTTTAATGATATTGACTTAATTAAAGCTGGTGTCAGTTTATTAGGTCCTAGAGAACTTAACTGCCGCAAACCACAAAACGCTGTTCAAGCTAAATTCTCTTTGGAATACGCACTTGCAAGTCGCCTTATTTGGTGACCAATCGGAATTGATTCATTTACCGATGAAAAAGTGCTTGATTCTCGAGTTCAAGATCTTATGAATCGAATCGAGATGTTTATTGATCCCGAACTAGAAAAATTAGGATTCATTGGTACTGCTCCGATTCGTTTAACTGTTTATCTGAAAGACGGTTCAATACATCATCTTTCAAATGATTTAGCTCAAGGAAACCCAGAAAAACCACTTACATTGGAACAATGTAAAAACAAATTTACTTCTTGCTTAAGAACGGCTGGCTGTTTCAATCATTCTCAAAAATGGTGGAGCATTTTAGAGTCACTCGAAAAAGCCACATATGAAACGATTTCACTGATTGGGAAAGTATAAAAATGAAATTAGCTCTTTTCTTTTACTTTTCTAAAACTAAATATGTTCGTTGGCAATAACGATTACCTTCGATCTATTGATTACAGATTTTATTTTTATTAATTAAGGAGTTGAAATGACTGACGTTCGTATTGAAAAAGATTGTCTTGGTGAAATGAGTATCCCCAACGACCTTTATTATGGTATTCAAACGCATCGTATGGTAAAGGTATCGGGAGCCGCGGGCTACCCTGTTATTCTCTACCCAGATATGCATCGAGCTCTAGCACAAATCAAAAAAGCCTGTGCTCGTGCTAATGCAAAGATAGGTGCCATGGATGCCGATATTGCTGAGGCAATTGCTCAAGCGTGCGATAAAGTACTTACAGGTCAATACGATGATCAATTTCCTCTTGATATGTGGCAAGGTGGTGGTTACACCTGTGTCAATATGAATATCAATGAAGTTTTAGGTAACCTTGCAAACGAAATCCTAACCGGACACAAAGGACAAGATAAGGTTCACCCGAATACTCACGTTAATATGGGGCAATCTACTAATGATACGATTCCCTCGGCCACTCACCTAGCCATTGCTCCCCGATTGGATCGTATTATCAAAGAACTAAAGGCATTAGAAAATTCTTTTGCTCAAAAAGCTGAAGAATTTAAAGATGTCGTGAAAGTAGGACGTACCTGTTGGCAGGATGCGCTCCCTCTTACTTTAGGACAAGAATTTTCAGGTTACGCCAGTTTAATGAAACGATTGGTTCAAAAGTTAGAAGCGGTTCGTCCTGGATGTTTTGAATTAATTATGGGCGGTAGTGCCGTCGGTACGGGTCTTGGATCCGCACCCGGTTATATGGAAGCACTCTATGAGTTTCTAACAGAACAGTATGGAGAAGCCGTTCATCCTATGGATAACCTATTTGATGGTTTCCAAAATTCAGACTTTGTTGTAACAGTCTCTGGGCTGATCAAAGAAGTAGCAACTTCCCTATCTAAGATCAGTAAAGATCTTCGACTCATGAGCTCTGGACCTCGAGCCGGCTTCATGGAAATTCAACTTCCTGCCCTAAGTCCCGGAAGCTCTATTATGCCCGGTAAGATTAATCCGACCGTGCCAGAGATGGTAATTCAAATTGCCCATCAAGTTGTCGGAAATGATGTTGCGATTTCAATGGCTTACGATGAAGGCGAATTAGACCTTAACGTTTGGGATGCTACCTTCTATAAGTGTCTATTTGAAAATCTTCAATTAGTCGCTGAAGAATTAGTTATTCTGCGCCGAGATTGTGTTGACGGCATTACGGCAAACCGTGAACGTTGTCAATTTGAAGCCAATCAATCGATTGCTTTGTCCACGGTGGTCGCCGCGACGCTCAACTACCCCGAAGGCGTTCGAGTTGCTCACTACTGTGAAACTCACGGAGTTTCAGTTTATGACGCTGTGATTGCCTTGAATATCATGACCAAAGAAGAGGCCGATTTGATGATTGATCCAGCTCTGATGGCAAATCCAGCAGAAATGGCTGAAGCGATTGCAAAATTCAAAGAAATCAAAAAACAGAAATAGCAATACTTTAATTTCCATGCTTCTCTAAGAGAAGGACTTTTGCCGAATAGATTCCCTATTCGGCTTTTTTTATCCTCCCTACAATTTGTATCCTTTTAGATTTCAGAAAAATAGTTTATTAGTAGGAATTTAATTTCAAGCCTGATACGATTAGGAGTTGTTGTATTCACTTAAAAACCGTAGCCAAAGTGATTTACATTGCCATTGATCTTAAATCCTTTTATGCATCTGTTGAATGCGTGGATCGACGTTTAGATCCAATTTCAACCTTACTGGTAGTTGCAGATAAAACCCGAACTTCAAAAACGATTTGTCTAGCAGTATCTCCTGCATTAAAAAATTTTGGTATCGGTGGTCGGCCTCGTTTATTTGAAGTAGAGCAAAAAATTAATCAATTAAATCATTTTCGGAAAGTTCAAGAATCAACTGAATCTTCTACTAATTTCGAGGAGTTACAAACTCATCCTCAGAAAAAAATTGACTTTCTCGTAGCACCACCTCATATGGCGCACTACATTGAAATTAGCCGTCGCATTTATGAAATTTATCTGAAATACGTTGCTCCAGAAGACATTCACGTTTATTCCATTGACGAAGTGTTTATTGATGCGACATCGTACTTAAAAACTTATGGTTTGACAGCTCACGATTTTGCCCGAAAACTGATCTTTGATGTATTCAATACCACAGGAATTACTGCAACTGCTGGAATTGGTCCTAATTTATACTTAGCTAAAATTGCTATGGATATTGAAGCTAAGCATATTGAGGCCGATCAAAATGGAGTTCGAATTGCGGAATTAACCATTGAAAGTTATCGAAAAAAATTATGGATGCACCGGCCACTGACCGACTTTTGGAGAGTTGGGAAAGGATATGCAAAAAGACTAGAGCAAGTCGGTCTATACACAATGGGAGACATCGCCCGATGTTCTTTGGGATCTTCAAACGAATATTACAATGAGGAACTATTATTCAAACTCTTCGGAGTTAATGCTGAACTAATCATTGATCATGCCTGGGGATGGGAACCTTGTACTATTGCTGATATTAAAGCCTATAAAACAGAGAATAGTACTCTAGGTTCTGGCCAGGTCTTACAAGAACCCTATTCTTTTGACAAAGCTCTATTAATTGCTAAAGAAATGGTTGATCTTTTAGCCTTAGATTTAGTTGATAAAAATTTAGTAACTTCTCAGTTAGTTTTAACGGTAGGTTACGATATTGAAAATATATCGAATTCTCAACGAGTTCAACACTACAGAGGCGAAATCGTTACGGACTCTCATGGTCGGAAAATGCCAAAACCAGCTCATGGATCGATTAACCTTCCCTTTGCAACCTCTTCCTCTAAGCAATTAATGCTTAGTATCACGAAATTATTCCAGCGAATCGTTCAACCGGAACTTCTGATTCGTCGTCTTAATATTTCAGCCAACCATATCGTTTCAGCGACTATTCAAAACAAAACTCAACTCGATCTTTTTGATTTAAATGAAGAATCTTTGAATATTAGTATTGAAAAGAATCTAGAACACGAAAAGAAAGTTCAAAGTGTCATGCTATCCATTCAAAAACGATTCGGTAAAAATGCCATTCTTCGTGGTATGAATTTGGAAGAAGGCGCTACTACTCAAAAAAGAAATAAACAAATTGGAGGGCATAAGGCATGAGTACTCCATATGACGACATCATCCATTTACCTCGTCCAATATCGAAAAACCATTTACCCATGCCAAGAGAAAAACGAGCCTCTCAGTTTGCCCCATTCTCGGCACTGAGCGGATATTCTTCAGCCATTGAAGAAGCATCTCGAATCACAATTCCTAGACCTGAATTAGATATTCAGGAATTGGAGTTGCTCAATATAAAACTCTTTAAGGCTTTATCGAAAAATTTATCGGTGAAATTAACTATTTTTGTTCCCGATGACTTAAAAGATGGTGGATCACTAAAAAATATTCAGACTCAAATTAAAAAAATTGATGAATTTCATCAACAGATTGTATTGATTAGCGAGGAAAAAATTCCTTTAGAGAATATATTACAGATTGATTTTTAGTTAGATTTAGCCCAAAACATGTTCAAGCTTTTTACTATACTTTTTCTGAGCATCTCTTCGATTTGTGTGGCCGAAGAAATTCCAGTTCGTGCACAGGTTTTATTTTCGCCTCTAGGCGGTATCGAAAAAGCAATCATTCAGGAAATTGATAACGCAAAAAGTCGAATCTTTGTTCAAGCCTTCATTTTCAGACAACCGAGTATCACCGAAGCTCTCATTCGAGCTCATAAAAACGGAAAAGAAGTTCAAGTCATTTTAGATACACGGGCAAAGACAAAAGACTTAAAAGAAACACAAAAATTAGTCGACAATGGCATTCCAACTCGAATCGATAACCTACATGCAACCGCTCATAACAAAATTATGATCATCGACCACGATACGGTTTTGACTGGAAGCTACAACTTCACTCGAAAAGCCGAAAATAAAAATGCGGAAAATTTTCTTATTTTAAGATCCTCTGAATTAGCTCAACGATATCTGAATAACTGGATGGTTCATTCAGAACACTCTGAAACACTGAATTAAAAAATGGGATAACCCCATTACGTTTAGGAAATATTCGATCGAACTGATATGCCTTTTGTACCGTGAAGTGTGGTTCGCTGTAACGATAAAGTCTGATTCAAAAGATCAACAAGAATTGAACCACTGCTATGAATCAAACACAAAAGGCTAAAGAATCTAAAAGGAAAAAACACGTTTAATTCTATTGTGTTAGCGTTCTAGTCCAGCTCAGATTGATACAATTTTCTGAATTTCTTTTGATTTATATTTATGCCCGATATTACGATCAGTTTGATGTTGGCTTGTGCTGTAGCCTTTTTCATTGCCGGATTTATTGATTCAATTGCCGGAGGTGGTGGTTTGATCACGATGCCTTCTCTGTTAATTTGCGGATTACCTCCACATTATGTTTTAGGTACAGGAAAGTTAGCTTCGAGTCTTGGCTCTTTTACTGCACTTCTTACATTTGCTAAAGGCCACTTCATTGATTTGAAAGTAGCTCCTTGGGGATTTGTTACCTCATTTGCCGGCGCCGCCCTCGGTTCCTGGATCGCATTATCGATTGAAAGCGAAATTTTAGGACCTATTTTGATTTTTTTACTTCCTGTCGGTTTACTTATTTCCCTTCTTTGTGGTGGTCTTAAGTTAACAGATTCACCGTTACCATCACAAGGGATCATTTGGAAATCGACTCTTATTGGCTTGACAATTGGAGCTTACGAAGGCTTTTTTGGCCCAGGCGCAGGAAGTTTCTTTATGATTGGTCTCCATCTTTTACTTAAAATGGGATTAGTTCGGGCTTCAGCTAACGCTAAGGTTTTTAATTTGGCAGGTAACCTTGGTGCTATTTGTACCTTTGCCTCTGCCGGTGTCGTGCTTTATAGCCTAGCAATTCCCTGTGCTATTGCTAGTATCCTTGGAAACCGACTTGGCGCTAAGTACGCAATGAAAATTGGCCCAAGTTTTGTCCGTAAGATGCTTTATGTCTCAATCTCTTTGTTATTTTTGACGCTCTTGTATCGCTTTTTTGTTGCAAGTTAATCAGAAAGTGGGTTTGATAACTCGATCAAATTTTGGTCTGGATCTCGGATATAAACCGAAAGTAGTAAAGTTTGAGCTCCGGTTCTTTTTATGGGACCATCCTCTATTGTGATTTGAATTGTTTCAAAATATCGAACTATTTCATCTATAGGAGTTGTCACCAAAAAACATAAATCCGCAGATCCTGGCGTTGGATATTTTGCTTTGGGTTCGAATTCATGTCCCTTTTGATGCAAATTAATCTTTTGATTCCCAAATTTTAAAGCCCATCGATTGTCTCCAAAAGATTCGGCTCGCATTCCAAGAACCATTGAATAAAAATCAATCGTCCTTTTAACATCTGCAACGGTTAGTACCCAGTGATCTAAGCTTTGAATTTGAATCGTCATAATCTATTCACGTTAATCATGATGATGTTCTAATGTACCAAAGAAATGAGCGTGTTCGTGTTGATGAACTTGAGGAGCCGTCATTTCATGAAATTGGTATTGATCAATTGTTATAAAACGATTACAAGTTTCAGACAAAAGAGCCGGATCATGACTGACTAAAATCCAAGGAACTGAAAGCTCTTTAAGTAGATTGATAACGCAAAGTCGAGTTTGAACATCAAGTCCTGCTGTAGGTTCATCCAATAGAAGCATTTTAGGATCCATGGCTAAAACACTTGCCAAAGCTACCATTTTTTTCTGACCACCAGACAATTCACTTGAAATGGCATGTTTTAAATGTTGTAAATGGAGCTGTTCGAGTATCTCTTCTGCTTTTTTCAGTGCTTCTTGACGAGAAAATCCCTGATTTAAAGGACCGAATGCAACATCTTCAATCACCTCAGGAAAAAAAAGTTGATCCTCTGAGTGTTGTAAAACAAAGCCAAGGTTTAATCGTAAATCATGAAATGATTTTTCACTTTGTCTTTCTTTTCCATTAAAAACAATACGACCGGAGTCTGGTTTTAATAATCCAGTAATTATTTTTAAAAAGGTAGTTTTACCTGTTCCATTCATAGCCCAAAGACCCAACCGATCACTTTGATGAATCCTTACAGAGGCCTCATTAAAGATCATATGATCTGCGGAATAACCAAAGGTTAATGAATCAACAGAAAGAACCGTCATTTTAGTAATAGCTCCAAAAGACGAACAAAAAGCAGATTAATGCCATGACCAGGACAAAAATCGTATCAATAGTATGCCAAGGGGCCACCTTTAACACATGAATTTTCCCATTAAATCCCCTAAGGAGCATAGCTTGTTGCATTATTTCAGCTCTTTTAAAGGCTCTGACAAAAACAATCGCAATTAAAGAAGCTTGTATTTTCCAAGTTCGAAAATTACTTCCAGCCTTAAAACCTCGAAGTTTTACCGCTTCTTGTAAACACTTGAATTGTTCCTCAAAAATAGAAATACCCCGCACCGTAAAGAGAATTAAAGCGGATAGTTTATCGGGAAAACGTAATTTGGTTAGAGAGGCTGAAACTTCAGTAAAGCTTTGAGAAGAAATACATAAAATAAAGAAAAAGAATAAAGTATTTACCTTCATAGAGACCAACAACGCCATCAAAACACCGGAATCTGTAATATGGAACGGACCAATAGTCCATAAAGATTCGCCAGGAGTCGTCCAAGGCGTAATGAGCCATATAAAAAGAACAAATACGTTGATCGCCAAAAAACGCTTTAACAAAGCGATCTTAGGTGGTTTTGCAAACCATACCGTCAAAAAGGCAAACACTAAAGCAACGAAAGCGACCTGAATACAATTTACAACCGAAATCGTTAATGCAAACATCAAAGAAGCAACAAACCGTGAAGCCGGACTGATCCGACTTATCGGTGCATTAAGCGATGCGGTTGCAAAAATCTGCTTCACTTTCTCTTCCTTGAACGCCACCAAGCACTAACTCCAAATAGACCGAGTATCCAGCCCACACCACCAATAATTTCTGTAATGCTAGGACCGGCAGAGGCTTGCATTGCTAATTGGCGCTTAAGAGGTGCAATTTCGTTTTGTTGTATTTCAATCCGGGTGTTATCAACCGCTTCTTTTATAAACTGCTTGACCTCTTCTTCTGTATAAAGAGGACTTGGATTCGATACTGGAGCTTTCTGAATTAGAGGTGTTGGCAGTTTCTTTTCTTCATATTTTTTTTTAGCAGGAAAATCAGAAGGGTGAATCTGCCAAGTTGCTCGATGTCCCTCACCAGCATCTAAAACAATAGTCAACAATTGAGGTTCCAGTTGAGATGGAAGCTGAAAAATCCACTTTCCTTTTTCGTCCGTATGACCCTTTTTAATCACTTGACCGGTTGCTGATTTAAGAGTTACCAAAGAATGTTTAGCAGGGGTTCCCCCCGAAAACGAAGTTTCAACATTCACGATATCTTGATCTAACCAAGCAAAAACAGTCACTTTATGAGCATAAAGTGCTGATGCTATAAACATCGATATCAGTAAAGTACAAACTGTTCTAATCATCACTTTTATCCCTCTGCTGATAAAGAAGGCGGGGTTCTGTTTTACTAATATAAAGGATGATAAAGATTGTAACGAACCCTTCAATCACCATGATAGGTAAATTAGAAAGAAAAATCGTCATCGCAACAATTTGAAAACTTTCATGACTGACCGCTAAGGCTACTGCCGTTAGTAAGCCAGAAATCAACACTGCGGAGAATCCTGCTATAAAAGATGCGATACAAAGAGTTCTTTTCTTCTGGGATGAAGATTTAATAATCTGATGAAATAGATATCCTGCCAATACAGATCCGATTCCCATCGTTGCCGTATTAACACCTAAAACCGTTAATCCACCAAATTGCAGTAAGACGGCTTGCAACAAAAGAGCAATAAAGATCACAGGAAAAGAAGCACTTCCTAAAAGAATCCCAATGACCCCATTCATAATAAGGTGAGCACTTCCAACCCCGATAGGAATATGAATCAAACTAGCTAAAAAGAAGACCGCTCCTAAAAGCCCAGCTAACATCAAACGCTGAGCTGGAAGCTTTTTTAATCCCCAAAAAACACCAACCACTGCGGTTGTTGCCCCCGTAAAGACTACGGGCAAAGAAAGAACTCCTTCTGCGACGTGCATACCTTAACTTCTACTTGGATAAATTGGGTGACGGAATTGGAGAAAAATAGCTCCAAAGAACAGCACCTAATTCTACGTCACGATCTTGACCTTTATGTTTAAGTTTAAAATCGGCATCGGTAAGCGCCGCGAACCCCCACCAACCATTCCATGGAATGTTGTAACTGAAAACACCTTGTTCATCCGTCATCACGATCTGAGTCACATGAAGATCTGTTGGAGCTGTTAACTTGTTTTTATCGTTGTAATACTCAACTTCAACTGGAACTCCTACAGCGGGTTTTCCGTTCACTAAAACTTTTCCTTGGAACAAATTTCCTTCGTAATTACCGAAAGGACGTGTTAAAGGAACAATTTCTGTTTTAAGTCCAATGGGCTGAGTCCATGACTCATCATCGACAAAAGCTGGGACAACCACTTTAGTATGATGGATAATAAATTTATCTTCAGCCCCCTCCCAATACGGTGCTGGCTCTAGATAAAACTGATAAACCCCAGGACGCTTCACTTGGAATTGCGTTTTCCAAGCTTCCTTACCCAAAACATTTGTCGGTTTCATTTGGCTCAAAAGATCCTGTTTCTTTTCATCCACAACGACTCCAAACGCTTTGGGCTTTACCATAGTCATCCCATTCTGTTCCATAGGATGATTAAATGATGCCGTTAGATTGACAGTCATCTTCTTTTGATCCATAACCACCGCTTGATCAGGCAGTAAAACCCCAAAATGAGCCAATGAAGTACTCGAAATCATTAAAGCAGATAAGGCAAAGCAAATTTTCTTCATCATAGGCTCTCCATAAAAGATACTAGGGTGGTTACTTTTCTTATATTTTACATATTAAACGTGAGAAAGATTGTTAAGGATTTACCAAAATAGGATTAAATTTATCGGGATTTTGTATGTTCTATCGATTTCCAACAAATAAAAGAACCCAAAACAACGATTGCAACACCGAGCCAAAAAACGCTCGTCAATTGGGCTCCAATGAAAATGAAGGCAAACAAACTAGATAGGACTGGAGTAAAAAAAGAAGCAATCCCAAGTACGGCTATTTTCCCCTTCTGCACACCATAGTTCCAGAGAACACAGGCGCCTCCCATCACAACCGCCGCGATCACGATCACCGCAACTCCTTTTACTGAAAAGTTTACGGATTCAACATCGCCAATCAACCACAGTCCCGTAAAAAACAATGCCTCTAAAGCAAAAATAGCGGTTGTCGGATTTTCTCCTTGAGCCCATGCGGTTGTGAAATTGGAATAACTCGCCCAGGCCACCGCCGATATCAGCGCTAAAAGGTAACAAACCGGATTGCTCCGTACATGATCATTGATCTGAGAAAAATTAATAACAATCTCTTTCGAGATGATCATCAAAATGCCATAGAACGCTAACAGGATTCCTAGAATAATCCACCATCTCGCCTTTTGCTTATTAAACATCACGGCAAATAATATAGTCAGTGATGGCCATAGGTAATTGACCATGCCAACTTCCATCGTCTGAGTACCGTTTTGGGCCATTGCAAGAGAAAAAGCAAAACTCACTGAACACGCTAACGCAGATCCAAAGCCACAGATATAGTATTTCAGTGGCATCCTTCGGAAATTAGGAAATCGAAAAACTAAAAACAGAATAACAAAAGCGAGAATGTATTTCAGAGCCAACCCTGGCGCAACTCCCACGGTTTCAGACAGAATTCGAACAATAGAAACCGATAATCCCCAACACAAGGGAGCAATACAGCCAACTAAAGTTGCCTGATTTTGACTCAATGCCATATACGTGTATTACGTTACAAAGATCGGTAGAGTTTATATCTAAAATGTCCAGATCTCGGCTTCTTTAGGTGGAATAAATTGATCATCTTTTGTTAAATATAGTTTCTGCAGTATTTGGATCGCAATCAATGAAGCCACGAAAGTTATAGCAGAAATTGAAAAAAGACTAATAAATGGTATCGAATCGTTAAAAGCACATCAATGTGCCAGGCTTGTAGTTATATACGGTACTCAACTACTAAGCGAATCATCACTCAACATTCTAGCCATTCCTACTCGAGTAACTTGACTACTAGAAAGTGTTATCGCTTCCTGATTCAAAATTTTTAGGAGAATATTGACTATTTGAATTGCTCTTTCAAATCTTTTTTGTTTTTCTTTTTCCTGTATTGGTTTAGCGTATCGACACAACATTAAAATATCGTCTTGGACTGAACCGTCAAACATCACCGCATGTTGAGCAACATAAGTAATAAAACGTTTTAACTCATGATCGTTATAGAACGTAAATATATTTAACCTATATCACCAGAGTACAATCGATTTAGTTTCTAAGGCTCTATTATTAACAGATACTCTTAAAAATCAGTCGGTTACGCAATATCACACTAAAATTACTTAACTCAATTTCGGGCAAGAAGATTTCATTGTTCGTGTTATATTTTTCAACGGTCAAGTTTAATTAATTACAATAACGGCAGTTTTTTAAAGATTTTTTTAAAGTGTCTAGAGTGAATCGAGGAATCGGATTTTGGGTAAGAAGATTATGCTTCTTTCTATTCCTATTCTTTTGTGTCATTCAATTGCAATATATCCTACGTATTGTTTGGTTTAATTATTTTGAGCCCGCTAGTACGCCCTATATTCGATCTCAACTTATAAATTTGGCAGAACAGAATAAACCGTTACGCTATCAGTGGGTTGACTATAAACATATTTCATCTTGGGTCCCTAAGGCCATTATCGCAGCTGAAGACACCCATTTTATGCAACACAATGGAGTGGAATGGTCTGCTATTTGGCAAGCCTTTAATCGAAATTTGATTCAAGGGAATCATTCTCCAGGTGGTTCAAGCCTCACGCAACAAACCGTTAAAAATCTTTTACTAACGCACGAAAGAAGCTATTTTCGAAAAGCAGAAGAAATCTTTTTAGCTCTTGTAATGGATCTTTTTTGGAGCAAGAAACGCATCCTTGAAGTCTATATGAACATTGCTGAATTCGGAAACGGTATCTTCGGCATCGAAGCCGCTTCCCGCCACTACTACCATCGATCTGCCAAATATCTAACACAGGACCAAGCTATCTGGCTTTCCGCAATCCTCGCTAGCCCCAAACGATATGAAAAAGAACGTAATTCTTCTTTTCTACGCTATCGCCTTCAACGCATTCAAACGGACATTCACTACGTCCACATTCCTAAATAAAGTCCGGCTTATTTTTCAGTCGGAATATCGATTATCTTTTGAGATGATTTCATTAATTGGTGTTCCAACCATACCGATTCAATGATACTTGATGCATTTTGTTCAATGTCAAAATCAAATGGAGTGGATATCGCATCTTGAAATACCGTCGGTAACACTCCATGACAGCGAGAACAAAGATGCAAACGATGCCGTGGATCTTCTTCGGTATAGATATAGTCTAATTTTTGACCATCAAACTCACCACACAAACCGCATCGCTCCTTTTCATAATCCCAGGTTGTTCCACAACAGGCACAAAATAACTTACGAGTATGATTAAATGAATTTTCTTGGTTTGTTACCTGAGCTAAAGAAGCAGGACCTCCACACGTTGGACAAAGAAAAGGAGCCTTTCTAAACAAATCCCGTTCTTCATGTGACAATAAATTCGTCATTTTTAATCCAACCGGATTCAAATAAGCTCGAACAACATTAATTAAAATACCAGCTAAAACAACTTCTTGGGTTTCAGTAACGGAAGATCCTGCGAGATCCAACACCGCATCGTCAAAAAAAGCATTAGGATCCTCTCCTACTTTTTCTATCGTTTCCGATCTTAATTTATTCCAATCAATTGCGAGTATTTCGGATATTTGTTCATCATGAATAATTTCCGAATCGATAAAACTTTCTACCAACTGAATACAATCCGAAATAAAACGTTCAGAATCAATGCGTAATGAGCATAATTGCAAATATGGTTTTGCTGACTGAATCGCTTGCTCAGCGGACTCTTTAGAAAAACTAACATCTTGGACCTGTTTTTCGATCCGATCGCGACAAGCTAAAACCTTGCTGGCATAATCCATAAGAGGATTCCAATCCAACACCCCCTTTTGAGCTCGATAATAAGCAAAGGCTTCTTGACGCTTCTGTGAATTCATAAGGATCATCACTTTTTAAATAATCAGTTAACAGGGAATATACACCTGTACACCGCATTTATCGTCATTCTTTTAGCAATATATCGATCCAAAAATCATCCATGTGTCGACAGAAATTTATTTAAATAAAAAAACGTGCAAAATTTTCAAAATCAATGTAGAATATGAATCTTTCCGAATACGAAAGCGTATTTCAGTTAAGTAAAGCCGTTGTGGTGAAATTGGTAGACACGCCATCTTGAGGGGGTGGTGACGAAAGTCGTGTGGGTTCGAGTCCCACCAACGGCACCAGATTCTAAACCGAATTAGTTGATGCTAATTCGGTTTTCTTCTTTGGGTCTCCTTCTTGCAACCATCATCAAATTTCAAATTATTTTATGAGAAGATGCAACTGGGTCAATTTAAACAATCCAGCATATGTTGATTATCATGATCATGAATGGGGAATTCCCTGTCATGATGATAAAAAACTATATGAACTTTTTATTTTGGAATGTTTTCAAGCCGGTTTATCTTGGGAATGCGTTTTAAATAAACGAGAAAATTTTAGAAATGCCTACGATCAATTTGATATTGATAAAGTTATCGTTTACGATGGAACAGAAATCAATCGTTTATTATCCGATCCAGGCATTATCCGAAATAAATTAAAAATTCAAGCCAGTATCATCAATAGCCAGATCTTCAAATCCATTCAACAAGAGTTTGGCACGTTTAATCAGTATCTCTATCAATATACCGATGGAAAAGTCCTATACGAGGCCTATACAATTCGTACGAGCTCTGAATTATCAGACTTAATTTCAAAGGATTTAAAGAAAAGAGGTATGAAGTTTGTAGGATCTACGACGATATATTCTTTCTTACAGGCTTGTGGTCTTATCTACGCTCACGGACCTGAATGTGATTTACATTGTCGTAAATAAAGAATCGACTCGGGCAAAACGCTTACGAGTCGACTCTTTTACTTTTTTAGGTCCATCGATTATGCAACACTAGCCTTTGTTACCGTCTCATCATCCTTAACATCAAAGAAATGATCCAATGAATCGATTACTTCAGCTGTATGAGGGTGAGATTTTGTTGATAAAGAAACCACTACGAAAATCAGTAACGATACACACAATGACCAAAATGCTCCAGAGATACCCAGTGGAGAGACTCGGAAAATAAAAGTCATTGCAATCATTACAATTTCACCAACCACAATGGAAGCAATCGCTCCTTGTGTAGTCGAGCGTTTCCAATATAGTCCACCAATAATGGCAGGAACCAATACGGCTACACCTCCATTTGACAACAATAAGAGATCCGCAAGTGCTGTTGGTTTCATCAACGCAAAGACAACAGAAGCAAAACCAATGATTAAAACACCTACTTTAGCAACGTTGTACAGTGTATGCTCATCAGCTTTACGATTGATGTATTTTTTATAAACATCGGTAGCAACCATCGTTGAAGTCGCATGAAGTTGCGAATCCCCAGTTGACATCGCCGCCGCTAATGCACCGCTAATGATGAGAGCCGCGAAGAACTCCGGCGTATATTTCAACAGGAGTTCCGGAAAAATCGTGTCACTAGCAACCAAATCCGGCATCAGTATTCGACCAATCATGCCAACACAAGGCGTGAAAACATAAATCATGGTCAGATAAATTGAAGAAAATACCGCAGACCATTTCATTACATTTAAACTTCTACCAGCAAAAAAACGTAAAGTAACTTGAGGGAACATCATCATGCCAAACGTAATGATGACCCAACGAGAAACCCAGTCCTGAGGTGTTACGACCCCATTGGGGCCTGGCATAGTAAAGAGTTCAGGTATGTGGTTATACACCACTTGATACGCATCCGCTACAGTTGGGAAATTCGCCAAAATGACCCAAAGCGATCCACCTAACAGGCCCACAAACATAAAGATCCCCTGAGCCGCGTCCGTAATCGCCACCCCTTTCATACCACCTAACCATACCAAAACAATCATGATGGCAAAAAAGATCAACGCACCAACGGTATAGCTTAGAACACCACCAGAAACGGTCTGGAAAATGTAGCTACATCCGATCGCTTGAATCGCAACATACGGAATTGTAAAGACCATCGTTATCAGAGTGACTAACATACCAATGGTCTTAGATTGATAG
The DNA here is from genome assembly GCA_017461315.1 of Burkholderiaceae bacterium. Classification (GTDB taxonomy): domain Bacteria; phylum Pseudomonadota; class Gammaproteobacteria; order Burkholderiales; family Burkholderiaceae_F; genus JAFTYR01. The sequence continues at coordinate 15,327 of JAFTYR010000052.1, forward strand.
ACATCTGATGCGTAATCCGATATAGAAAAATAACCGTAACGCTTTCCTAAGTACCAAAAACGACGTCCCCATATCCAGAATAAAACGCCAGGTAGTACGGTCCAAAGACCATTACACCACCAACCGATACCATTCTTATAAACAAAGCCACCGGCTCCCATAAAAGCGTAAGCACTATGGTACGTTGCAGAAAAAGTTAAGGTCAGAATAAAAATACCTAAACCACCGCCCGTAGCAAAATCCTTAATGTTTTTCTTATCTTGTTTTGAAGCGTAAAGAGCCAGTCCTAAAAGTGCGAACAAATAAACAATGAGAATCACCAAACCGACATTCATTTTTTAGGTCTCCTTACTCACTGTGTCCAATTTGCTCAATTTTGGTCTGATCTTGCCGACAATCCCAAGCCTTTAACTTCCATGCACTAAATAAAAAAGCCACAATCATCACGATGTACCAAAACTCAAGCCATAAATACATGGTAGGCCACCCAAAAGTCAGAGGATGAGTTAGGCAATAATCATTGACCCAATAAACAACGGGTGGATTGACCATTAATACACTAAAAACAAGTATGATCCAAAAACATCGTTCACCGAAACTCTTCACAATCCTCTCCTCAAAATTGAAAATCAATCCGTATGAAAATTTTGCTACTGCAAACTTTGGATGACGGAGACTAGATTTTTAACTAAGTGTTCGTGATAAATACGACCCTTCTCGGCGTCGGATTTTGTTGGCTCTCCTGTACAACCTCCAGACACCTTCGCCGCGTGCCTTGCATGCTCTAGCGTACTCGGTACATAACAGAGCGTGTCATGTGTGTAACACGGATCCACAGAATATAGTGGTGTATCTTTTATCGGATTATCTACCGCTTTTTCTAAATGAACTAAATCCGGATAACGAGCCATCATGTGAGAGGTCTCAACCTCTTCTGCGTGTCCCACGGGACCAAATCCCAATGAACCCACAATATCTTTACTCATATAGGCTGGATCGAAGATTTTAATCGTAACTCCTAAATCAGTCTGAGCTCTTTGGGCGCAGATCTGCATCCAGACTACATTTACGATACGGTGTCCATTGATCAAAATGATTTTCTTTAAACCGTGCTCGGAAAGAGATTTAATAATGTCATAGGTTAGTTCAATTAGAACTTCAGGACGGATTGTCACAGTACCAGGAAGCACCATATGATGCGGACTCCAACCGAACCATACTGGAGGAACTACAATAGCATCGGTTCGCCCCGCTGCTTCCTCTGCCAAAGTCATCGCTACGTACGTATCCGTACCGACTGGCAAATGCAACCCATGTTGTTCTACGCTTCCTACAGGAATAATCGCAACCCCTTTACTCTTTTCAATGGCGATTTTTGCTTCTTCCCAGCTCTTTGTTTGTAACCAACAAGACATTTTTCTCTCCATCGGGATAAAGTTGTAACTGAATGATAACCTAGACACATGTAAAGACAGAACTTTTTCTTAAGTTATTTATAAAAAAAGAAAATATTTTCATTAAAAAATGAAAAAACCTTTGTTTCTGCCTCTATAGCCGATTAAAAGAAACGATTAAATCAGAACAATGATTAATAAAAAATTAATTTTTTATAGGTTCATCCCTAAGGGATTCCTTAGGGATGTCAATGAATACTTAATTAGATATACCGACAGACGTGATCAACTGCAATATCAGAAAAGCCCAGTGCTTCCGCCTTAGTGACTTTGCCATTGGCTACTTCTAAAACTTCTTTAAAAATTCTCTCTCCAGCTTGGTGAATTGATTCCTCAGCTTCCAAAATACCCGATACATCAATATCCATATTGTCTTTCATTCGAGTTGCAGTAGTTGGATTACCGGTCACCTTAATTACTGGCGCTAATGCATGGCCCGTTGGTGTGCCACGTCCTGTTGTGAAAACAACCACAGTAGCTCCACCAGCCACCATACTTGTCACAGAGGAAATGTCATACCCTGGAGTATCCATGATCAAGGCGCCCTTTTTGGTTGGACGAACCGCTTCGGCTAACACTTCTACGACCGGACGAGTCCCACCTTTGTGGATACATCCTAAACTTTTTTCTTCAATGGTTGATAAACCGCCTAGTTTATTACCTGGTGTCGGTTGTCCTGTACGGCAATCTTGCCCTGCTTGAGCTAAATGTTTTTCATAATCTTCACAAATTTGTATTATCTGATTATGAATTTCTGGTGTTGCACCGCGTCTAGCTAGAACATGTTCAGCACCAATAAACTCCACCGTTTCACTCATCATGGTCGTACCACCTTGGTCAACAACCAAATCTGACATGTAACCGACAGCAGGATTGGACGCAATTCCACTAGTTGCATCGGATCCTCCACATTCAATCGCTACAAACAGATCTGAAACGGGGCATTTTTCTCGAGCCTGCTGACTGGCTTCTTCAACCATTTTCCGAGCCGCTCGAACCGCCAGAGCCGCTGTTTCAACCGTACCACCCTCTTCCTGAATACCAAAGGAAACAACCGGTTTATTCGTTAATTTACGAATTTTCTCTGCTAACTCTTTGTGTCCAACCGTTTCACAACCTAAACCAATGATCACAACACCATAGACATTGGCATTTAACGCAAATCCGGTCAAAACTCTTTGTGTAATTTCGGTGTTTGCCGCTACGTCAGAACACCCAACATTAATAATTACATTCCTAGTACCTTTGACCTGAGAGGCAACAGTACGGCACGTTTCAGAAGCACATGCACATCCCGGCAAAATCAAGACATGATTACGAACACCAACCTTACCATCACTACGTTTATAACCCATAAAATACATAACTAGCCTCCTATCTGAATATATTCATCGGCGTAAGAACGGGGTTGGCTAGCAATATTTTGATCATTAACTAACGAACCGAATGGGATCAAAGTGGTTGCTTTCCCTATCACTTCTCCGTATTTCAAAACGTCTTGACCTTTTTCAATATCCACTAATGCGATTTTGTTGCAAAAAGCAATAGTACCTGTCGCAGTAATTGAACTTTTACTGCCATCAGATTCAATAATTTCAACCGTATCTCCGATATGAACTTCTGAAGTACAAACAGCGACATTATCCATCGGATGAATATGCAGTGCCTTAGGCATTATTTTCTCCCTTAGAATGATGAGGACAGATGAGATTATAGAAATAAGATCAGATAATTACGAGAGGATATTATTAAAGTCAAAATACTAAGAACAAATTGAATTTTCTGATTCAAGACATAAAAAAAACGGCCGAAGCCGTTTTCCTTTTCATTCGAAACGAAATTACTGCGGAATTTCACTTGAACGAGTTGCTGGAGCCACAGGCTTATCGGTTGAAGTCTGAGCTGGAGCGGTTTGTTCTGTCGTTACCGTTGTCAAAACACCACCGGCAACAGGAGCACGCTTCACTTGGCTACCTAAAGTAATGGCCAATGTTGAGCAGAAGAACACGGTCGCTGCGATCGCCGTAGAGCGAGACAAGAAATTTGCAGAACCTGTAGCACCGAACAAAGAGCCAGAAGCACCACCACCGAATGCGGCGCCCATATCTGCACCCTTGCCATGCTGTAAAAGTACGAGAACAATAATCGCAATTGCACTAATAATCTGAAGCACAACTGCAATAGTCACCATAAATTGCATTTTTAAATTACCGTTTCAGTTAAGGATTGTGCAACGCACACAATCGCATGAAATTCACGAGGATTCAGAGCGGCTCCACCAATGAGCCCTCCATCAATATCATTACAAGCAAAAAGATCCGATGCATTGGACGGTTTCACAGAACCACCATACAAAATACGAATTTTCTTACCTGCTACAGAATCACGTGATTCTACACTATCACGAAGCACTGCGTGAACTAATTCAGCTTGTTGAGGTGTTGCGGTTTTCCCGGTTCCAATTGCCCAAACCGGTTCATATGCAATCGCTCCATTTTCAGCCAAGGCAGAAGCACCAACCGCATCTAGTACCGCATTTAATTGACGACAAACGACTTCAACCGTATTGCCAGCCTCTTGTTCCTCTAATGTTTCACCAACACAAACGATTGGTTTTAAACCCGCCTCCATAGCCAATTTAACTTTTTTTGCCACATCTTGGTCGGTTTCACCAAAAAGTTGACGACGTTCAGAATGTCCGACAATCACCCATTGACATCCAATATCAGAGAGCATCGAACAGCTAACTTCACCGGTATAGGCACCTACTGCATAAGCTGAACAATTTTCAGCCCCGAGCGCGATTGGTAAAGTTGCTTCGTTAATTTGAGTGCGCATTTGAGGCAAATAAACAAAAGGCGCACATACCGCCACCTCAACATCTTGAGATTTTGTTAAAGTGGCATATTCCTTAATCCAAGCTTCATTGCTAGCCAACGAGCCATTCATTTTCCAATTAGCCACAACCAGTCGGTTACGCATGCACTTACCTCTCAGAATAACAATGTTGCCATTTTACACTTAGATTGCTTTAATCCAAATCTGACGTTTTTCATCTGATTTCACGGAAACAAAAGGTAACTTCTCATCTGGTTTTCTATTTCGTTGCAACCACTTACGAGAAGAACCCGAAAGATTCCAACCTACTTTTCTACCTCTTGAAAGAATACGGCGCTCCAGGCAAGAGGCGCACTGCGTTGGTTCATCCTCAATACAGGGTTTGTTATCGTATAGCTGATAACCAGCACGATATTTTAGAGGTGAAATATTGGGCATTACGATATTGCAACCGTACTCAATGCCCATTTCTCGCCCTTCGGGTTCTAGCACTTGAAGTGCGGTCGCCGCGGCGATATTCACATTCCCCAACACCAAACGAGTCACCGCAATCATATTTAACGACAACTGCATTAACTCTTTAGGATTACGTTGACCTAATGCCCCTAGTTCTGCACCTTCGCTCATAAGATAAGGCCCCATTCCAATCATATCCGCATCTACTTTTTGGAATGTACGAATATCACGACATAGGTCCTCTAGAGTTTGTCCCGGAATACCAATCATGACTCCCGTTCCGACTTGGTAACCACATTCACGCAAAGCTTTAAGGCATTCGAAGCGATGTTGAAGATTTTTCTCGTTTTTACCTGGCGTACTATGTAAGTAATCAAATAATTTTTGATTCGATGTTTCAAATCGAGCCAAATAACGAAGATTTTCTCGATTTCCACTGGCTTGAGCCCAGCGTTCATAAACTTCCTTAGGATGGTCACCTAAAGACAAAGTAATACCAACGCCATTGGGTAATATGGGGCTAACAGTCTTTTGATGGATCTCCTCTAAAACCTCACAAACAAAGTTAATGTATTTTTCATCGTGTCGTTCACCAGATTGCAAACAAACACTACCGTAGCCCTGATTTGCCGCCCAGACCGCCTGCTCTACGATCTCTTCTTTAGTCATGAGATAGCGATTTACTTGATGATTTGCTTTTCGAATACCACAGTAGCGACAATTAGCCGTACATATATTTGAAAACTCAATAAGACCTCGGTAATAAACTTTATCTCCCATGAGTTCCGTAGTACGAGCGTACGCCTCATCTCTCAGAATGCGACAATCCTCAGGATCTGTTAACCCCAAAAGCAACACAATTTCTTCATCAGTAAATTGCTTTTGAGTCACTAACTGTTTTAATTTTTCTTTAAGCATTTAAAAACAACTCATTACCCGTAGCAACTTTAAAACTATCGCCAAGCGGATTCATAAATCTGAACAAAATCGTTTTCAGAAAGAAAGACCGGGTCACTCTTGAAAGGAAATCCCATAGCCTTGACCGCCTCTGAAGCAAAACCTTTTAATTCTTCAAAACGAATTCCATAATCACTCATTTTTATTTCAGAGACACCACAGGCTATTAATAAATTCCGATGGGCTTCTAAAAAATCCTCTGGTTTGGATGCGTCTTTCATGCCCATTGTTTGAGCCAAAGTCACAAACTTTTCAGGTACTGCCCCTTTTCGAATCAACGTTGCAAAATAAGAAGGGGCAAGCAACAGTAACCCAGCACCATGAGGTAAATCTGGATAATGGGCACTTAATACATGCTCTAATGGGTGTTGACTCGTTAGGCGACCACAAGCCATCACCAATCCTCCCAAAGAATTAGCAAAAGACATCTGAGTCCGAGCTTCGAGATTATTGCCATCTTGAACACACACAGGAAGATACTTTGCCGTGCGTTCCACAGCGGTTAAAGCAAACATTTCACTCATCAAATTAGACGCTTTTGAAATGTAACCTTCAGCCACGTGATAAAACGTATCTAAACCCTGGAAGGCTGTTTGTTGTGGTGGTACGGTTAATGTTAAATCTGGATCTACAATGGAGATGGTAGGAAATAGTCTGGGAATTCCGACTCCACTTTTTTCACCAGTTTGCGTATTCGTAATCACCGCTCCAGCATCAAGCTCACTACCGGTACCTGCAGTAGTTGAAATACAAACGATCGGGAGTGCTTCTTTTTCAGGTACTTTTCCTTTGCCGGTCCCTCTCGTACAGTAATCCCAAAGATCTCCGGAATTTACCGCCATAAAAGCAATCGCCTTAGAGGCATCCATCGCAGAACCACCACCAAAACCAATAATAAAATCACAACCGTGTTGTCTTGCCCGTAATGAAGCCGACATGATGGAATCTTTAGTCGGATTTGGCTCAAGTTCATCAAACAACACATACGCTACATTTTTTTGTTGTAATGCTCGTTCTAAACGCGACAAGTACCCATAGCGACGTACCGACTTACCTCGTGTCGTACAAATTAAAGCTTTTTTACCCGGCAATGACATATCAGCAATCCGGTCTAAAGCACCGCTTCCAAAATAATACTCAGTCGGAATAGAAATTTTGAACATGATATTTTCTCTAAATTCGTGATTTCTTGTGAGTTTAGCGAGATTCACTAAAAAAGTAACGTATTAACTTTTTTTATTTTGATTAAGAATATATTCCCTATGGGGGCTTGAAACGGAATCTATCATCAATGAGGTTATAAAAAAATTTCAGTTTTTACAACCTGATTTCCAATATTAGTAAATACCTATTGAATGGAATAATCAAAAAATTTTGATCCTTGTTGCGGATCCATTTTTTTCGATTTACTTATAGCTTTGCCACAATTTTTCATTGATTTGAAAAATTGTGGCAATTCTTTTATACGGAATAAGACACTGAACTTATCTTATAGCGTCCTTCATAGATTTAATGTATTCACCGATGTATTTCGGTGCCTCTTTACCGTATTTTTTTAGTAACTTAACAATCGCAGATCCCACGATTGCACCGTCGGAAAGATCAGCCATTTTCTTAGCTTGCTCTGGTGTTGAAATACCAAATCCAATAGCACACGGAATATCAGTATTTTCTCTTACGATACGTACAATCGATTCAAGGTCGGTTTTGATTTCATCCCTAGGTCCCGTAACACCTAAGCTCGAAATAATATACAAAAAACCCTCTGCCTCTTTTGCAATCATAGCGATCCGATTTTCAGATGTCGGTGCAATCAGCGATACTAAATCAATCCCATACTTATGGCAAAGAGGTAAAAACTCTTCTTTTTCCTCAAATGGTAAATCCGGTAAGATGATTCCGTCCATTCCAACTTCTTTACATGTGGAGATAAATCGTTCTGGACCATAAGAGAACACCACGTTTGCATAGGTCATAAAAACCATCGGAACGGAGACATCCTTACGTAACTCTCGAACAAAATCAAAAACCTTATCTGTTGTAACCCCACCCTTTAAAGCACGAAGACTTCCCTCTTGTATTACGGGACCTTCGGCAGTAGGGTCTGAAAATGGGATTCCCAATTCAATTAAGTCTGCCCCATTTTTAACGGCCTCACGAATCGTAGTTGCCGTGGTTTCCAAATCCGGGTCACCACAAGTAACAAACGCAATGAAGGCCTTACCGTTTTCAAATGCTTTTCTAATATTACTCATGGATATTTTCCCCTCTATAGCGCGCAATAGCCGCACAGTCCTTATCACCTCGACCGGACACCGTAATGACAATAATTTTGTCCTGTTCCATCGTTGGAGCAATCTTCAATGCATGAGCAATTGCATGAGACGATTCGATCGCAGGAATAATACCTTCTGTCTTTGCAAGATATTCAAAAGCATTAACCGCTTCATCATCTGTTATCGCAACATACTCAGCTCGACCAATATCGTATAGATAAGCATGTTCTGGACCAACACCTGGATAATCGAGCCCTGCGGAAATAGAATAAACGGGAGCGATCTGTCCGTATTGATCCTGGCAGAAATAAGACTTCATACCGTGGAAGATCCCGACCTTACCCACGTTGATGGTCGCCGCGGTTTCAAAGGTATCGATACCGCGCCCCGCCGCTTCGCAACCAATCAATCGAACTTCTTTATCCTCAATAAAATGATAGAAACTACCGATCGCATTCGAGCCACCACCCACACAAGCGACGACAGCATCCGGAAGTCGACCTTCCTTTTCTAAAATTTGTTCCTTAATTTCTTTGGAAATAACCGCCTGGAAATCTCGCACAATCGTTGGGAACGGATATGGTCCCATCACCGAACCCAAGCAATAGTGCGTATCACTAATTCTAGAAGTCCATTCACGCATTGCTTCTGATACAGCATCTTTTAGCGTTGCAGTACCGCTGGTTACCGGAATAACAGTAGCTCCAAGCAAACGCATACGGTAGACATTAAGGGCTTGGCGAATGGTATCTTCTTCCCCCATAAACACAACGCATTCCATCCCCATCAGAGCCGCGGCCGTTGCGGTAGCCACACCATGCTGACCAGCACCTGTTTCTGCAATCAAACGAGTTTTACCCATCTTTTTTGCCAAAAGAGCCTGACCGAGTACGTTATTGATTTTATGGGCTCCCGTATGGTTTAAGTCCTCACGTTTGAGATAGATTTTTGCTCCACCCAAATCCTCAGTCATCTTCTGGGCAAAATACAACTTGGAGGGTCTTCCGGCATACTCATTAAAAAGTTCCGCTAATTCTTTGTTAAATTCGGAATTATTTTTATAGTAGTTATACGCCTCTTCCAATTCATTGATGGCATTCATCAATGTCTCTGGGACATATTGACCTCCATGAATACCAAATCGTCCGTTGGGGTTTGTCATATTCCATTTTCCTTTCGAACAACATCGATAGACGTCGTCGTTTTGCTTTATCTTTTATTCCATCCATATTAGCGATGCAATATAAAGACGAAATTTATTTAAATTTCAATTAGAAGCCCATTCCATACGTACACGGGCGTCACTTACATAGAATAGTAACGTTTTTATACGCTTCTTTCACGACTACCACATACAGAGTTCTATTATCGTTATAAGGTTAAACCCCGTAACTCTGCTAGTTTTGCCTTTTTATCCGATGCTCTCATCAAAGTTTCACCAATCAAAACCGCATCAGCTCCAATTTCACGGAGCTTTATGACATCCTCTGTGTTACGAATTCCACTTTCAGAAACAAACAAAACATCTCTAGGAATTAAATCTCTTAACCTTTGACTGTTATTTACATCAATTGAAAAATCCTTCAAATTACGATTATTAACTCCAATCATGCGAGAGCAAGCCTTAAGTGCCTTCTCTACTTCGAATTCGTCATGCGCCTCTACTAACGCAGAAAGTCCTAATTCATCACAAATATGAATGTACTCTTGAATCTGACTTTCACTCAAAATTGAGCAGATTAAAAGAACAGCTGAGGCCCCTAGTACCTTAGCCTCATAGATCATGTACTCATCAACCGTAAAGTCTTTCCTGAGACAAGGAATCGTAACCGTAGAAGCAATTTCCTTTAGATACTCATCACTTCCCAGAAACCATTTGGGTTCCGTTAGCACTGAAATACAGTCGGCTCCAGCTAATTCATACTCTTTGGCAATCTGTAAATACGGAAAATTGGGAGCAATTAACCCTTTAGATGGCGAAGCTTTTTTACATTCACAGATAAAAGAAAGTTCTGTTTTTTTTAGTACTTTTTCAAAAACGCAAGATCCTTTAGGCAAAGAGAAAGCGCTTTGCCTAATTTCTCGGAGGGAGATTTTTGTTTTAGCTTGTTCACATCGGAGATAGGCGTAATCAGCGAGTTGATCCAGAATCGTCATACCGATGTCTCCGGACGGTTACTCACCTCAATCATTTTATTTAAAGTTTCTAACGCCTTACCCGAATCGAGAATTTTACCGGCAAGTTCAATCCCCTCTTTGAGGTTATTAGCCTTCCCGGCGATATAAAGAGAGGCTCCGGCATTCAGAAGAACTGCATTTCGCTTGTGTCCTTTTTTACCCTTTAAAATAGCAAGTGTAATTTGAGCATTTTCTGCTGGAGTACCACCCTTGAGATCCTCTCGAGTACACCGTTCAAATCCAAAATCTTCCGGTGTAATCACTGAAGAACGGAACCATCCATCTCGGATTTCACAAATTTTGGTCGGTGCACACAAAGAGATTTCATCGAGTCTATCGCGACCATAAACGACCATACCCCGTTTCACACCAAGGCTAATTAAAACCTGCGCCAAGGGTTCCACGAGATACTCATCATAAACACCCAAAAGTTGCATTGAAGGACTGGCTGGATTCGTTAGTGGTCCCAAAATATTAAATACGGTTCGAAAACCTAGTTCTTTACGAATCGCTCCAACATATTTCATCGAAGTATGGTATTTCTGCGCAAAGAAAAAGCACATTCCTACTTCATTCAGCAATTCAATACAACGAGCTGGGCTTTGATAAATATTGACTCCGAGGGCCTCTAGACAATCTGCAGTTCCACACTTCGAGGAAGCTGCTCGGTTCCCATGCTTTGCCACCTTTACGCCACCAGAGGCTACAACCAGAGCCGTTGTTGTAGAAATATTGAAACTATGAGCATTATCGCCACCGGTTCCAACAATCTCAAAGAGATCCATTCCAGTTTCGACTTTGATCGCATGTTCTCGCATTGCGCACGCACACCCCGCAATTTCATGAGTCGTCTCTGCCCGAGCACTTTTTGTGGACAACGCCGCTAAGAACGCCGCGTTCTGCGTCATAGTAGTTTCACCATTCATGATTTCATTCATGACGGCATATGCTTCATCGTAGGTGAGATCCTTCTTATTTACAATCTTAACGATGGCCTCTTTGATCATGAATTCGATTCCTTTATTTCTTATATCGATAGGTAAGAAAAATAATACCCTGTAATAAGATCGATTTTGTCATCTTCAAAAACAAAATAAGCACACTGCATGTTTTTACCTTTTGCAGAGTATTACAATGAATTCTATGATCAGCCAAGAACTCAAAAAAATCCTCCCTGCCATTCTGTATGCTGTTATTGGTTCTACGGCATTCATTATGATGCGCCTTAGCTTAAGTCTTGACATTCTTTCTCATGGTGGTGGTCCCAAGGAAACCGGAATCTTTTTGGCTATGACAACGATCTGCCCAACGCTTTTATCGATTAAATACGGAAAACTCATCGATCGGATCGGTACCCGAATTCCAGTAAGTGTTTGCTTGTGTATTCTGCTTTTAGGATGTATCTTGTCGATTCTTTTCCCATGTGAAGACTATGGAGTATCTCTCGTCTATGTCTTTGCCTCGATCCTCGGCCTAGGTATCATGGGAGTACAACTTTCTGCCCGTTATCTGGTTGGTGCTCTGTCTTCAAAGAAAAATCGGATGACTAATTTTGCATGGCTAGCTTTAGGTTTTTCTGCTTCAGGGATCTTAGCCCCTCTGACATCAGGCTACGCCATTGACCACCTCGGGTATAGTTACACTTACTTTATTGCTTCGATATTTGTAGCTCTTTCGTTACTTCTATTTCTGTTCTCTGATATTCCAGGTAACCAATCAGAAAAGAAAATATCAAATAAATCGACGCCGTCAAACGAAAAAAGAAAGTTACATCCCGATCTTAAACGAATACTAACCATTTCCGCTGTTATTTCAATGGCTTGGGATTTACAAGCTTTTATGCTACCGGTATACGGAAAATTTGTTGGATTAAGTGCCACACAGATTGGCTGGCTAGTGGGTGTCTTTTATGTAGCTACCCTAGTGGTCCGCTTCTGTATCCCGATCATTACAAAACTACTGTCCGAATGGAAGTGTTTAACATTCACTTTGATTATTGCAACAATTTGCTATTTTGTCATTCCATTCTGTTCAAACTATTCTCTACTTCTCATCACTGTTTTTATTCTGGGGTTAGGTCTAGGTATTTCGAACCCCAATATTTTAAGTATTCTTTTTTCACTAGCAGATAAAGACCGAGTCGGCGAAGTCATTGGAATTCGAACGACGATTGCCAATGGTTGTCACTTTATCTTGCCTCTTAGCTATGGAACCATGATCGCGGTTGTAGGAGCATCGGGAGTGTTCTTTTCACTAGCCACCATCTTGGGGCTCACCGCTTTTGTTTCAGCTACACAAATTTCACGACAAAAAAGAAAGGACCAATAGTCCTCCTATGAAAGTAAGACATTCTTCCATTTAAAAGATGCAAAAAGGCCACTCCTTTTTTGAGAGTGGCCGATTCAATTAGGCTAAAACCAATTGATTAGTTAGCAGGAGCTTCCGTTGCAACACCTTCAGTCTTTTCAGCTGGTTTTTCTTCCTTCTGAGGCTTTTCAATCAAAGCCTTCATGGAAAGACGCAAACGCCCCTTTTCGTCAGCTTCAAGAACTTTAACGCGAACGACTTGACCTTCAGCCAACTTATCGGAAACCTTAGCAACACGCTCATGGGCAATCTGGCTAATGTGCAATAAGCCGTCTTTACCTGGTAGAACTTGAACAATGGCACCAAAGTCTAAGATCTTCAAGACAGTACCGTCGTAGACCTGTCCAACTTCAACTTCAGCGGTAATTTCTTCGATACGACGACGAGCCTCGTTCGCTGCGACTTCATCCGCAGAAGCCACAGTCACCAAACCATCATCTTCAATATTGATTGTTGTACCAGTTTCTTCAGTCAAAGCACGGATCGTAGCACCACCCTTACCGATGACATCACGAATCTTTTCAGGATTGATCTTAAACGTAATCATACGAGGAGCAAACTTAGACAATTCACGGTTAGGTTCACCCACCGCTTCATGCATCTTGCCTAAAATATGCATACGACCTTCTTTAGCCTGTGCTAAAGCAACCTGCATGATTTCCTTGTTGATACCTTCAATCTTGATATCCATCTGCAATGCTGTGATACCGTGATCGGTACCAGCAACCTTAAAGTCCATATCGCCAAGGTGGTCTTCATCGCCAAGGATGTCTGTTAAAACAGCAAACTTATTACCGTCCTTAATCAAGCCCATTGCAACACCAGCAACGAAATCCGTAACTGGAACACCTGCATCGATCAAGGAAAGACAACCACCACAGACGCTAGCCATCGAGGAAGAACCATTAGATTCACAGATTTCACTAACGACACGCATTGCATACTGGAATTCGTCTTCTTTTGGAATAACTGCTAACAAAGCACGTTTTGCCAAACGACCATGACCAATTTCACGGCGCTTTGGAGAACCAATACGACCGGTTTCGCCTGTTGCAAATGGGGGCATGTTATAGTGCATCATGAAGCGTTCGCGATATTCGCCGTTCAGAGAATCAACGATTTGTTCATCCTGCTTGGTACCCAAGGTAGTAACAACTAAAGCCTGGGTTTCACCACGAGTAAACAAGGCAGAACCGTGTGCACGAGGCAATACGCTCATACGAATTTCGATTGGACGAACCGTTCTAGTATCACGACCGTCAATACGGAGTTCACCTGAAAGGATGCGACCTCTAACGTGCTGAGCTTCCATTTCGAAGAGAGTATTAGCCACCTCATTGGGTTCTGGTTCAGCTAATTCTTCAGCTAAAACAGCACCTTCAATCTGAGTCTGAACATCTTCATAAATGCCACGCAATAATTCATTTCTTTCTTGCTTGCTGATATGGCTATAAGCTTCGTGAATTCGTTCACCAACGATTTCAGTAATCTTGCTACGCAACGTTTCGTTACGTGGAGCGGGTTGCCAATCCCACAATGGCTTACCACCTTCTTCGACCAAGGCATCGATCGCTTCGATGATAGCTTGCATCTTTTCATGGCCAAACATAACAGCGCCTAACATAACTTCCTCAGACAACTGTTGAGCTTCAGATTCAACCATCAAAACCGCACGTTCAGTACCCGCAACAACTAAATCCAACTTAGAGTCTTTCATCTGAGAAAGATTTGGACAAAGAACGTATTCGTCGTTGATGTAAGCAACACGAGCGGCGCCGATCGGGCCATTGAAAGGAACACCAGAAACCGCCAACGCCGCTGACGCTGCGATCATTGACGGAATATCAGGATCCACTTCTGGATTAACAGAGAGTACGTGAACAATAATCTGTACTTCGTTAAAGAAACCTTCTGGGAACAAAGGGCGAATCGGACGGTCGATCAAACGGCTTGTTAAAGTTTCTTTTTCAGAAGGACGACCTTCACGCTTGAAGTAACCACCAGGGATTCGACCCGCAGCGTATGTCTTCTCTACATAGTCAACTGTGAGAGGGAAAAAGTCCTGTCCGGGCTTAATTTCCTTTTTAGCTACAACGGTAGCTAAAACAACAGTATCATCCATGTTACAGAGAACAGCACCGGTAGCCTGACGAGCGATTTCTCCCGTTTCAAGCGTTACGGTATGATCACCGTATTGAAAAGTCTTTGTGACTTTATTAAACATTGTCATGTCTTTGTTTCCTTTTTTCTCTCTTTTTTTTGGCGGCACACTGCTGTTTCTAGACTCGTAAACTCACAAGCCCACAAACTGCAATGCGCCAATTCTCAAAAACACTTATCTTACAAACAAATACAGCGACCACGGGGCACTTACTCCGAGGTCGCTGACGAAAATCACTTTACAAGCAACAAATTACTTACGCAAGTTCAATGCGTCAATCAATTCCTTGTATGCATTGACGTCGCGAGACTTGAGGTAGTCAAGAAGCTTACGACGACGAGAAACCATCTTCAAAAGACCACGACGGCTGTGATGATCCTTAGGATTAACTTTGAAGTGTCCGGTCAATTCATTGATACGAGCAGTTAACAAAGCAACCTGAACCTGGGGAGAACCAGTATCACCTTCAGTACGGGCAAACTTAGCAATGATTTCAGCTTTCTGAGCAACGGTTTGTGCCATTTTTAATTTCCTTCGCCTTTTAGGCTTGTTACGTGCGGACTCAGCAGGAATTGCCGAGCCGTGATTTAAAACAGGTGTGGATTATAACGGAAAAGAAACGCTTCTGTTGTCTTTAAAACAAATGAATTTATCTTTATTTCAAAAGAATGGTCGACAGTATTGAAACTATTTCGACCTTATTTAGTTAACCGAAAGCCAATGTATACAGCAATCAACCCTAAAAGCAAACTTGATGCGACCTAAAGTACAAAAGAAACAAAATCTTGAGCTTTAAGTATCATGAGTAAACGTACTAAACGTTGTAAAACCACCGCAGAAGCCGGTAACCAATAACAACTTCAGTTCATTTGACATCATATTTTTGAACTAAACTTTCCTAATAGAATTTTCACAATAGATAAAAAAATGGCTGACACAGCGGTCAGCCTAAAACCCATTTCAATCCAGCTCATGAATTAATGTGTTGATGTAACACACGATCAGCTGAACTAATGGGACGCATTTTAATCATTTTTTAATTCCAATAATTGCAAACAAAACAATCAACAAACACATTTTTGCAATTAAAAATAATGTTTTTACTTAAATAATCATTATATTTAAGTTATAAATTAATTCGATTAAATGAATTAATTATGAAAATACAATAAGTTATATTGATTTATAGACAGATTCAAATCAAATTTATAGTTTGTATATAAATTGATAAGAATGCAACGATCGTTCTAAAAATGGAAATCAAATCAAAATCTGTAAAAGTTTTTTGTGCTGTGGTTGAAAGTGGTTCACTTTTATCGGCCTCAAACAAACTGTCGCTCTCTGCCTCCGCCGCGAGTCGTGTCATCAGCCAACTCGAAGATCGATTAGGCTTTGATCTTTTTGATCGATCCAATAAAACCCTCACGCTTACCGAAGAAGGGAAAGAATTCTATCGTATGGCTATGGAATCTTTACGCGTTTGGAAGATGTTAGAAGACTTTCCAAATCACAAAAAAACACATAAACGCTCTTTAAGAATTGCAGTATTGGCAAGACATTGCTCGGATGTAATTCTTCCTGCTGTCGTTAAGACTCTAAAAAAGAACCAAGATCGAATCAGTGTTACTTTAGATATTCACCAAAGCCGTGACATCTACTACTCCAAATACTCTCACCCATTTGATGTCGGTTTTGGGACCTTATTGTCTGACCACGACGATCTTCAAAAAGTTGCTTTAGCGCATCTTCCATTTCGATTAGTTGTTTCACGCCTAAACCCTCTTTTTGATAAACCAGTAGTGAGTGCATCTGATTACGCTCATGAAAGCTTTATTGTTCTGTCGAATGACACGAAAGAACGCCATCATTGTGATCGTCTTTTACCGAGACAACTATCCCCGGATCAAATCGTCGCTGAAGTTTCATCAACTCAAGTTGCCTTACGTATGGTAGCCCGAAATGCAGGGGTTCATCTAACGGATCTTTTAGCAACCATTAGTGTCAGCAAAGACTGTACGGCGATTCCTTTAGACGATCCGATGACCATTCCTTTTTATGTATTTTGGCCCAAAAATGGATCCTTAACGAAGGAAATTATTGAATGTATTGCAGAAATTTCATGCTCAATTCAAAATGCGGGTATTCCTTTAACTCAGGAAGGATTGAATTTTATTCAAAGTCATGAAAGCACAAATGACCGACCATTGAGTCGGTCACTTACGATTTCAAATTAAGTCATTCAGACGGTGTGTCACCGTCTGAATTCAATCTCAAATTAAACCAATACCGTATCGCTTAACTGTGGGTTGGTACGATCTTTAACTAAATGAAGTTTATTTAAAGCATCGAGATAGGCTTTAGCGCTCGCAGCTAAAATATCCGGATCCGCTCCATTACCATTAACAATTCGTCCACCGACTGACAAACGGACCGTTACTTCACCCTGAGCTTCTGTACCATGTGTTAAGGCATTTACCGAGAACAGTAACAGGTCTGCATTACTCTTAGCACAAGCTTCGATTGCATTAAATGTGGCATCAACTGGACCATTTCCATCCGCTTCACCGTGACGTTCCACGCCATTTTCCAAGTAAACTACCTTAGCGTGAGGTTTTTGACCAGTAGCGGAATGCTGATCTAAAGACACAAATACCAAGTCCTGTCTTTCGATATAACGTTCATCAAACAAAGCCTGAATATCTTCATCAAAAATTTCAACTTTGCGGTCAGCCAAATTCTTGAATCGAACAAATGCCTCGTTAATTTCTTCTTCATTCTTAACAGGAATACGTAATTCTTTGACACGTTGACGGAACGCTGTACGGCCAGACAATTTACCGAGAATGATTCGGTTTGCCTTCCAGCCCACATCTTCAGCTGTCATAATTTCATAGGTTTCACGAGCTTTAAGAACACCATCTTGATGGATACCAGAGGCATGAGCAAAAGCATTAGCGCCTACGATCGCCTTATTCGGTTGTACAGGGAAACCAGTAATTGATGACACTAACTTTGAAGTAGGAACAATCTGACGAGTATCAACATCACAGGCAATATTAAAGAAATCCCGACGAGTCTTAACTGCCATTACAATTTCTTCTAAAGAGCAGTTACCAGCACGTTCACCTAACCCGTTGATCGTACATTCAACCTGACGAGCACCCCCCACTTGAACCCCAGCTAAAGAGTTTGCAACCGCCATACCTAAGTCGTTATGGCAGTGGACGGACCAAATCGCCTTGTCTGAATTTGGAATCTTTTCACGTAAATCACGAATAAATTCGCCATAAAGAGCCGGAATACCGTATCCGACGGTATCTGGAATATTAATAGTAGTGGCACCTTCACGAATTACAGCTTCACAGATTCGATACAAGAATTCAGGTTCTGAGCGATAGCCATCTTCACAAGAAAATTCGATATCGTCCGTATATTGACGTGCTAAGCGCACGGCTTCAATAGCTCGTTCTAAAACCTGATCCTTTGTCATATGAAGTTTCTTTTCCATATGAACTGGAGAAGTCGCAATAAAGGTGTGAATACGACGTCTCGGTGCCGCGCTGATCGCCATCCCCGCTTTTTCAATATCGTTCTTGTTACAACGAGCTAAAGAACAAACCGTTGAATTACGAATGACACGGGCAATCTGCTCAATCGCCACAAAGTCCCCAGGTGAGCTCGCCGCAAACCCCGCCTCCATCACATCAACCCCAAGGCGTTCAAGTTGCAATGCAATACGCAACTTGTCATCGGCTGTCATGGTTGCGCCTGGACTTTGTTCACCGTCACGTAACGTTGTATCAAAAATAATAATCTTGTCGCGTTTCGCCATGGAATTGCTCCTAAAAATATATTTTTATAAATATATATAAAAATTACCGCTGTTCTACTAACTGCTAACTTTTATTTGTATTCGATATTGTGCCGAAATTTTCGGCAAGAAGAAGTCCTTTGCGCTTTTAGCGCAAAAGTGTGATCGCAAGCAACGTTGCTAAAAAAGAAATGAGTGTCGAAATAGATTTATTCATATCCAACAATATAAGGGATTTTTGAACACAAAACTGTCTTTTTAAGAAATATTTTTACAAAAAAAGGGAGCAATGCTCCCTTTTTTAAACTAGATCACCTTAATGACTTGGCGGTTCATCAACTTGAATCTGATTGTCTTGAGGACGAACCGGATTAGGCTGTCCCGTATACCAAAGATAGAACTGATAAACAAACCCAGAAAGTGCATAAAGGCAGAACAGGATAAATACAAACAATGCCGGATCGTTTGCAATGAAGAATAAGAACACAACCGCAGCGATCAGCACCCAGAACGGCACACTACGGGCTCCATGGAAACTCTTTCCAGAGTAAAACGGAGCATTACAAACCATAGTCAGACCCGCATAAACGGTGATGATCAATGCAAGCCAAGGAAGCCATTCACTATTAACAGGCATTCTCTGATCTTCAGCTAACCAAACGAAGCCACAGACCAGCGCCGCGGCCGCTGGACTTGGTAACCCCTGGAAAAAGCTCTTATCCACTACACCAATATTGGTATTAAAACGAGCCAGACGAAGAGCTGCTCCTGCGCAGAACACAAAAGCACCAGCCCAACCGAGACGTCCCAAATCATGCAAAGCCCACTGATAAGCGATCAATGCGGGAGCCGCTCCAAACGCCACCATATCTGCCAGTGAATCAAACTGTTCACCAAAAGAACTTTGCGTATGAGTCAATCGAGCCACACGACCATCACAACCATCTAAAAGCATCGAAACAAAGATCGCCAACGCTGCGGTTTCGAAATTGCCATTCATGGCAACGACCACACCATAAAAGGCTGAAAACAGACTACTTAGTGTAAAAAGATTCGGTAATAAATAAATTCCCTTCTTTCTAACATTCGAAATCCGTTCTCGGACAATCGCTTGTGGTGTAACACGAGGATGAGGCGTAAATCGTCTACGCGGACGGGATTTATTGAGATTGTCTCGCATCGCTATGGTCCCTTTTTATTTTGCTTCAGTCATTTCAGCTTTTTCAGATTCAACTTCTATGACAGGAGCTTCTTCAATCGGCTTAACCTTGTCTTCACGATTCAAAAGAGCTAATACTGTATCGGTAGCACGAACTTTTTGACCGACAAATACCAAAACTTCAGCATCCAATGGTACATAGACGTCAACACGAGAACCAAAGCGAATAAAACCAAAACGTTCACCACGAGCGACTTCATCACCAATATGCAAGTGACAAACGATACGACGAGCAACTAAACCTGCAATCTGCACCCATGTAATGCTTGTACCATCTTCAGACTTAACGATAATAGCATTACGCTCGTTTTGTTCACTTGCCTTATCCAAGTCCGCATTGAAAAAGCGACCTGGAATATAGTGAATTTCATCTACCGTACCGCCAACAGGACAGTAGTTTGAGTGAACATTGAAAACATTCATGAAGGTAGAAATTAAGATTTCTTCCTTACCGGTATATGGATTAGTTGTCTTTTCTACCTTACAAATACGACCATCAGCACCGGCCAATACGGCATGAGGAGTCTGAGAAACTGCTCGTTTTGGATCACGGAAAAACTGAATTACAAAGATAAAGGCCAACCAGAAAACAAACGAAACAAAACCACCAATTAGCCACCATACCAAAAGACAGAGTACCAACGAAATACCGATAATGGGCCAGCCTTCCTTGGCTAAAATAGGTTGAGAGTTATTGAACTTCAAAACATTCTCCTAATAAAAAGCCGATATATAACGGCTACAATCGAATGCAGTTTACATTCCTGATTGCGCAATTTTAACGAATCTAGAGAATCCTAGCTTAGGTATTGATGGATTTCTTCGGATTATTTTGTCCAGCAGTATGTAAATACTAGGTCTAAGATCCCCCAAACTAACTAGATTGTATATGGAATATTGGAATATTGAAGCCCCCGAAGCACTGAATCGTTATTTCATTTTTATCCTCCCAGTACTTCTAGTCTTCTTTTTCTGGATTTATCGACGGCTAACCATAATCCGCATCCCTTCAACCGTTTCAGGAAAAGTCATTTCGATTGCTGATGGTGACTCTATCGTTGTAAAACTTCGCTTCCGTAAAATTAGAGTCCGAATTGCAGGAATCGATGCTCCAGAACACAATCAACCCTATGGTCATGAAGCGCAACTCTTTTTGAAAAATCATCTTTACCTTAAAAAGGTACGAATTCAAATCGTAGATCGTGACCGATATGCTCGCTTTGTCGGTGTGGTAACTCTTGATAAAAAAGATATCGCCATTGAACTTTTAAGACGGGGACTCGCTTGGTGCTACAAAGATTATTTTTTCAACCTCTTAGAGTCTTACCAAAAACGCTATGAACTTGCACAGTTCCAAGCCAGACAACGTCGTCTAGGACTATGGTTAGATAACCAACCATTAGAACCCTGGATTCTTCGCCAACAAGAACGCATAAAAAGACAAAGAAAACTATTTTGGATCAAAATATTTTTGGCTTTATTGCTACTTTCTTTATTTATTGGATATCTTTTTCTGTAGTTGGATCTTCGATGGTAATAACTGCATTAACCGTCATTGATAATTGAGTCTCTCCCACGGAGAAACTCGGTGTTGCCACCGTTTTAGCACTCATTGCATAAGCTGAAAGTCTCGGCGAGTAGATATTATTGGCGAACCCACCTTCAAAATTAAGTTTTTTTATTCGAACGATATCGGAGGATAACCCCATAGCTGTTGTTGCTACACCAACTCGACGATTTAAAACCTGTAGAGAAGCTTCGATCAATTGATTATCGGCTAACTCACGAGCTTCTTCAGTTAATCCAAACTGTACGTCACCTAATGCTAGACCAGAATTTTGGGCTACTTGAACGAGACTCGCTACACCTTGAACATCTTCTGTCGTGACCTTGAGGATTTGACGAGCCTTCCATCCAGCAATTTTAGAGGCTTGTTTTTCCGTTGCTTGAGTCCATAAGGGGGTTGCGGAATACCCAGTAGTTTCTACTTTTGCGATCGAAGAAAAGTCTTGAATTGCCTTTTGTCCTAATTCCATTTGACGATTGACTTCAGATTGGACAAAGGATAACTCCGTATTTTCGACCTCTACTAGAAAAAAAAGAGTCGCTTTATCGTTAGGAAAATTCATTTGAACCGAAGCGGGAATCTTGATTTCAGAACCGGTTTCAAGTGGCTTTAAATCAAATTCTGGCTTCTGAGCGAATGCTCCTTGTGCTAACACAGCACTTAACAAAATAGTGATTAATGCACGATGTACCACGACCAACACTCCCTTTCAATAAAGCGATATCGATTCAAAACTTATTTTTTCCGCTTATTGGGTTCAGTCTTCCAGATTTCCTCTTTTTCTTCGGGTTTAACAATACTGGTTAGAGAATGAGAAAGACTTTCTGCTTTCATTGTAGGAACGTAATCAAGACCAGGTTCAACTAATGGCCCAAATTCGGGAGCACTTAAAGTCTTCAAGATAGACCAAGCGATCGCTTTGTCAAAAGAATCCGCTAATCGAGCACAACCATCTTCCATATTCTTTAAAGAATCTGTTGGAACGTTGTATTCCACCTCACTATCGTAAATGGAACCGTTAGAAGAAAATAGACGCATATCAATCATCCAGCGTAACTGCGTTGGTTCCGCAATCATTCGAACTCGATCAATCAGGTTATAAATCTTGACCTTGGGATCCTTTTCGTTTAAGACACCAGCTTGAGATAACTCTGATTCAAACGCTCTTTTCCAATAGGAGGCAATGTTTTGATTATCTGATAATGAAGACCGAGCTCCAGGAATTGGAATAGCGCTACCCGCACACCAAAGATCTGGATCTTTAACAACTCGAACTTCAGCCACAGCCACATCGGACGTATGCAAGCGATTTACCGCTCTTACATTTTGAGCTCGGGACTCATATTCATGAGACACCAAAGGAACGGGAGCCGTACATGCTGACAAAGCAATCATAGAGGCTAAAGCTAAAATCCAACTTTTTTTCATCGTCTTTCTCCTAACCGAGGGTAAGAGTCTAACAGTTCGTGGAAGTGGAGAAAAATATATTTCTCTTTTTTTCAATTATTAGTTCTCTATTTGGTTTTTGATTCCTGATGAATCTAAACGAAATCGATACAATGATCGTAATATTTTTTAGGAGCTTTTGAATGTCCATTTTCTCCTGGTTTGCTTACTGCTTAAAAAATTATTTTACGTTCTCAGGACGTGCCTCACGAGCTCAGTACTGGTCTTTCACATTGATCAATGTTTTGGTCAGCTTCATTATTGCGCTTATCAGTACACCAACGACTCAGGTAGTTACGATTGAAGAAAATGGTTTTTATTCCACCAGTATGGTTGAAGACTTCGGAATTGCTTTTATCATCTATTCCCTTTTAATGATTATTCCCAGCTTTGCGGTCACGGTGCGACGTTTACACGATCGTGATCACACTGGATGGTGGGTTTTCTGGGCTGTTTTATTACCGTTCTTAAATATCGTTCTTTTGGTTTTCTGTTTACTTCCATCAGAAAATAGGGCTAACCGTTTTGGTGAACGAGCTCCTACTGAACCTAATGATGTTGTACCTTCCACTCAGACGACTTGCGTACCACTTTCTCAAGAAAACAAACCAAACGGACAAAAAGAACCAAGTGTGTTAGATGAATTTTCTTCTAATAACCATCCAACTTCTTTAGAAAATACTCATAAAACAGTATCACCAGAAAAGTCGAGTCTAGTTGAGCATCTCAAAAAATTATCCCAAAAAGAGTAACTTCATGGATAAGTGACAATCGGTTCAGATCATTAGACTGAATCGATTGATTTATTCTGAGTCACTCGTATAGAAAATCGTTTTGATCGCTTCTCGTAAGTTATCAACTCCGATTACTTCAACCCCATCAATCGATTTAGTCGCTTTATTTTTAAGAGGAACGATGATCCGAGTAAAACCAAGCTTGGCTCCCTCTCGGATTCTCTCTTGTCCTCGAGAAACGGGCCTAATTTCACCTCCGAGTCCTACTTCACCAAAAATTGCCGTTTTTGATGGAATGGGGCGATTGGTCATCGAAGATACAATTGACGCTAACACCGCTAAGTCACTTGCTGTTTCTGAAATCTTGATGCCTCCAACCGCATTTAAGAAAACATCCTGATCGTATGTAGCAAGATTGACATGGCGATGCAAAATCGCCAATAACATCGTTAACCGTTGACTATCCAATCCAACCGTTAGACGCTTTGGATTCGGTAACATCGATTTATCAACTAGAGCTTGAATTTCAATCAGAATTGGACGGGTCCCCTCTAGATTAATAAAAGTGACAGAACCGCTCACTCCTTCCCGTCTTTCAGCCAAAAATAAGGCAGATGGATTACGTACACCACGCAACCCTTTTTCGGTCATCCCGAAAACTCCAATTTCGTTTACGGAGCCAAAACGATTTTTAACGGCTCGCAGAATTCGGAAATTAGATTCTGAATCTCCTTCAAAATAAAGAACGGTATCGACCATGTGTTCTAGGACACGGGGACCAGCCATCGTACCTTCTTTAGTAACATGACCGACAAAAATAACCCCGATTCCCTCTCGCTTAGCCAAACGAGTGAGCCGAGCTGCGCACTCACGCACTTGGGATACCGAACCGGGAGCCGCGGATAAATCATCCGAAAATACCGTCTGAATCGAATCGACCACTACCCACTGAGGATTAACCTCTTGAATCACCGCTTCGATTTTTTCAAGTTGAATTTCACTAATGAACTTCAATCCTTTTGTGTCGACTTCTAGCCTTTGAGCTCGAAGCGCCACTTGCGTTGGACTTTCTTCACCCGATGCATAAAGACAAGATTGACCTAAAGCGGTCATCTTGCACATCGATTGGAGTAATAAGGTTGATTTCCCAATTCCAGGATCTCCACCGATCAAAACAACGGAACCCGGAACAAAGCCTCCACCCAACGCTCGTTCAAGTTCACTAAAGCCGATCAGAATTCGAGGAGAGGCTTCCGCTTTTATTTCAGATAAATCTAAGACATCACTGGTTCCAGCAAGGGCTTGAGGGCTCGTTTTATGAGAAGATTCTGCCCGTGTGAAGCGATTCGTACTTTCGGTTTCAAGCTTAAATTCCTTCATGGTGTTATAGGCTTTACAAGCTGGGCATTGCCCGAACCATTTTGGAGAATCAAACCCACATTCAGTACAAACCCATGCCGTTTTTACCTTGGATTTAGCCACACCCGTCACCTCTTTTCTTTGTGTTTTTTTTATATTAAATCAGCTTTGAGCTAGTCTAATTTAAAACAAAAAAATCTTTCGATAATTATCTTGTGTTATTAACCAAAAAGTCTTTCAATTCAGTCTAACTGAGAAATGAAAATTCCTTTGCCACATCATTACCAGCATATTTTTCAACGACGAGAGAAATTGCAGAGATAGTCATAATTCGAGATATCCAACGTTCCCGATATGATGATCTAAGTGGGTGGTTTAAATCTGAGCCATTTTGAGTCGAGATCTTTTACTTTCACAATCAAAACTCATACAATGTATTACATATGTAATACAAACGTAATACAGGAATTAATATGGCCAGTACTGTCGTTTCCTTCCGTATTTCTGAGCAGATTAAAAATACCGGTAAACCTATTCTCGAAGCTCATGGAACTACGGTATCAGAATTCTGTCAGAACGTTCTAGCTTATGTTGCTGAAACTGGGAAGATTCCGGTAAAAAAAGCAATTATTAGCCAAGAAGATGAAGAGTTAATTCGCATTGCTAGAGAACGGTTACAGGAGACCGGCTCCATTGCTGTTCGCCTTGAGGATCTTTAATGGCTTATTCACTTGAATTCAAGCCTTCTGCCTTAAATGAATGGAAGAAACTCGATAACTCAGTCGCCTCAAACTTCAAGAAAAAACTTCGAGAAGTGTAGAGCATCCTAGGATTGAGGCTAATAAGTTATCCGAACTGCCCGACTGTTACAAAATAAAACCAAGAACGCAAGGCTATCGTCTGGTCTATCAAGTTCACGATGATCGAATTGTCGTCCTCGTATTAGCCGTAGGAACACGAGAAAACGCTACGGTCTATCAGAAAACAAAAGATCGGATCTAAATGTGCAAATAGCTTGGTATTCGCCGTACCAAGCCACTTAAAGGTAGAGAATCATGTCCCTTAAAAATTCTCATACCGCTAGTATGAGAAAAACGTTTAAGGCTATCTACACTAAGCGAAGCTCCACTTTTTTCCCTAATGCCTCAGCATAACGCTTTAACATTGCAAGACTAGGAGTTCTACCAGATACTAGACCGTTTTCGAGTCTGCAAACCACAGAACGAGGTGTTCCCATCCGATCTGCAATATCTTTCTGAGATAAGTTCTGCTTCATTCTAAGATCAATCGCTTCCTTTAAAAGTTCGAACTCTTGCTCTGAAGCGGCATACTCTTTTGCAAATTCTGGATCCCTCATCTGCTCTTGGAAAAATTCTTTATGAGTTTTAGACGCAAATTTAACCATGTTTCACCTCAGCTAATCGCTTCCTTGCAATCTCAAGCTCCTTTGCCGGAGTCTTTTGAGTCTTTTTAATAAAAGCATGAAGAACGACAATGCGATTGTCTCTTATCGTACAAAAGAGCGCACGACCAATCCCTTCCATTCCCTTAGCTCGAATCTCAAATAGGCCATCGCCCATTGCTCTTGTATGAGGCAAGCCTAAGTTCGGACCACGCTCTTCTATAAGAGACGCAATCCGAAAGTAACTCACTTGAACTTTAGTGGGCCACTAACAGATCGCATCCATTACCTCATCCGAGTAATAAACAATCTCAAACATCTTAAGTAAAAGTTAGCATATTTGCTAACAAGTATAACTCAAAATGAGAGTGTTTACTTCGGCGACACACCAAATAGAATGCTCGTTGGTGTATCCGAATCCCCTTCAGAATAAGCCTCCGCTCCTTTGATCGTTCTTCTGATCTGCGTGGCCGGAATCTTCCAAATGTTACTTGCCAGAGTTAAGCCAGCCATTGCCACATCCTCTTCGTCCAAAGTATCTCTTGCTACTTTAAAGTATAAAACCCTTGCATCATTGAGTCCCTTGGTGACAGTCGGACCGTTGTACGAGAACCCTTGCAACAAGGGCGCAACTTGATTGAGGAGTGCAAAAAGACTTAAACCGACTCCGTCAAACTGCTAGAGTAACCAAGTAAGTCCCTCTTCTTCATCCTTTTCAGTCGGGTCGCCACCTCTTAAAATCTCTAATAAAAGGTTGGAGGTCATCTGCGGAATGGCCAATAGCAACGC
This sequence comes from Burkholderiaceae bacterium, assembly GCA_017461315.1. Lineage (GTDB taxonomy): Bacteria > Pseudomonadota > Gammaproteobacteria > Burkholderiales > Burkholderiaceae_F > JAFTYR01. The sequence continues at coordinate 42,341 of JAFTYR010000052.1, forward strand.
AATGTCGCGCGCAAAGAGCAGACTTCCCTTGATTTAATGTATTCGGTAAAAATACGGTGGTTCTTTAAAATTTCTTTGGAAAAAATTCCCTGACAATGCAATCTGTCGACGCCAAGATACTCAAAAATGGTATGTTGCCTTTTTATCCATTCCTTCAGACAGGCTTGGCATTTTCCCACAAAAAAACTTGAAATTATTGATCTTCGGATAGCGGGTGAAAATATCGAAAAATTAATTGATCAAAAAATTTACTTTCCTGGATACCACATGAACAAAAAGAGTTGGTACACCATTATTTTGAATGATTCCGTTTCAGATACAGAGCTTCATGAAAGAATTTACGAAAGTTACCTAAGAGCTCGCTAGTCATTTTCAATACTTACAGCTAGGTAGCTTCAAAATGATAGAACAGTTAGAATTAAAGGATTAGTTTAAATTTCAAAAATTTATGAAAATCCTGATTCCAATCGACCAAAGTCAATATTCTCAAGTTGCTCTTGAATTTATCCGTTCTCGATGTGCTAATTTTGGTTCCAATGCTGAAGTTTTAGTCGTTCATATTCATCCGCTCTCTTTATTCGATTCCCTCATTGGGAGAGGAAAAGCAGATGAAACGTACCGAGAAGAGGCTATGGAATTGTTAGAGCCTGCCATTACAAAACTCAAAGAAGCGGGCATTCGGGCAAAACCTGTTTTTGCAATGGGAAACGTTCCTCAAACCATTAATCAGATTGCTGAAGAAGAAAATGTTGATCTTATTGTCATGGGATCTCAAGGTACAAGTGCCGTACAGGGAATTATTTTTGGTTCTGTTACCAACTCCCTTTTAGCACTTACCTATAAGCCTATGTTGGTTTTACACGACAAACCAATTTCGTTCCGTGACTCCCCTTATATCGGCATTGCAACTGATGGTAGTCCCTACGCAGAAAGTGCTGTGCAGTTTATCGCAGACAACATGAAGCTTTTTGGTGGGGTTCCTCGTGTCTACTTGATCAATGTAGTCGAACGTCCGGCACCTGGACAAGCTTACCATCCACTAGAACGAGAAGAAGCTCAAGAACACAAGGAATTCATGAGTGAAATCTTTGAAAGTGCTGAAGCTCGTCTTAAAGAAAGTGGTGCTGAATGCGTACGAATCCGTCTCACCGGTGATGAACCCGGTGACGTATTAGCCGAATTTGCTGAAAAAGAGGATCTCGACCTTGTTGTGATTGGTACTCGGGGTAAAGGGGTATTTCGTTCTTCCGTTATGGGGTCGACCGCCACCCGGTTCGCCGCGGTCAGCGACCGTCCTCAATTGATTGTACAAACCGATGAAGACAAAATCGCTTAATCTAAAGTTTTAGATTTCTTTATAAACCCTAGTTTGATATTGAACTAGGGTTTACTTTTTGTAAATGAATGTCAATGGCGCTTTAACAAAGTTTTGTGAATAAATTTTCATTAAAATCTTACGCATTGATTAAGAATAAGTAGAAAACGATTCGAAGATGTCTCCACTGTACGTACCGGATTCAGATAAATACTCATCCCTAGTTCAACCATTATTGATGGCTGTGGCTGACTATATTGCCATTTTGTTAGCCGAAACTGGAGCACTTACGGTACGTTTAATATTGTTGGATATTTTTGACCTTCCACATGGACACTTCCGATTAACGGCAGATTACTTTTTGCTTTGGATCCCCGCTATCTTTTTATTATTTTTGCATTGGGGGCGTACCTATATTCGATTAATTTCCATTAGTGAAATCCTTCGTCGTACCTTTCATTCAGTTTGTTTAGCCATTGTAGCTTGCATCGTTGTTCTGTTTTTAGCTAATAAAACACCGGTTGTATCTCGACTTTTCGTAGCACTTTTAGGTGTTTTTGTTTTCATGTTTACCTGCCTAGCTCGTCTTGGACTTCGACTACTACTCAACAACCTTAAACTCTTCTTAGAACCAACGATTTTTATTGGATCCGATGAAACGGCCCGAAAACTCGTCAACTACTGTGCCACCACTTCTTTTTTCGGTATTCAAGTTGTTGGTCTTATTGACGACAGTCCCGAAGGTAAAGCACTCGATGGTATTTATCCGGTCTTAGGCAAAACAGAAAACGCTAAAGAAATTATTCAAAAAACCGGAGTTCAAAATGTCATTATCTTGGCTCCTAAGATGAATCAAGAAAAGTTGGCTTCGCTTGTTGAAGAGATTTTTCCTTTGGTTAAAAATGTTGCTTTTGTTCCAAATACAGAAGCTCTTCCCATTGCCAATATGCAATTACAGCCACTTTATTCAGAAAATATGGTGGTGATTTCAGTAACTAATAACCTTTCTCGACCTTACAACCGCTTTGTAAAACGGGTTTTCGATTTGATCGTTGCTTCTTTAGGAACTTTAGCTATTAGTCCTATTTTGATCGGAATTGCGATTGCAATTAAATACTCGAGTCCGGGTCCCGTTCTTTACTCTCAGAAGCGACTAGGTGAAGGTGGACGTCACTTTAAGTGCTGGAAGTTTCGCTCTATGGTGCCAGACGCTGACCAGCGCCTTAAAGAATATTTAGAAGCTAATCCCGAAGCTCGAAAAGAATGGGAAGAAAGTCAAAAACTTAAAAATGATCCGAGAATCACTCGAATTGGTCATATTCTACGTAAAACCTCCCTAGACGAGCTCCCTCAACTATGGAACGTTATCACGGGAGAGATGAGCCTTGTAGGCCCTCGTCCGATTGTTGACAACGAAATTGAAAAATACGGCATTTATTTTTCCGACTACACCATGGTACGTCCTGGTATGACTGGACTTTGGCAGGTCAGTGGTCGAAGTGATACTTCTTATCCAAGACGAGTACGTCTTGATGCATGGTATGTTCGAAATTGGAATGTTTGGTTAGATATCAGTTTGATTTTTAAGACCGTTAAAGTTCTATTTTCTAAGCAATCTGGCGCTTATTAAGATTACAACTCTCTTAATCGAGATTGAGTAAATTAAGTGGAAGGTTTAAATCTGAGCCATTTTAATTAGAGATGCTGTTAAGCCAATTCTCGAAGCTAACGGAACTACTGTATCGGAGTTCTGCCAAAGCGTTTTAACTTATGTTGCTGAAACTAGAAAAATTCCGGTAAAAAAGCAATCATTAACCAAGAAAATGACGAGTTAATTCGCATTGCTAGAAAACGGTTACAGGAAACCGGCTCTATTGTTGTTAATCTTGAGAATCTGTAATGGCCTATTCGCTTGAATTCAAGTGAAGACTACACCCTTCTATAAGAAGAGATGTTCCGAAACTAGTTAGCTTGAATTCTCACGGGGCGCAGAAAGATCGTGTCCTTTGTCTCATCAAAGTAAGCAGAGCAAAAGTATTTGGCTTTTTAGCAAGCGCCAGATAATGACTAAATGCGGAAACACGCTGAAAATGATCTTCTTGGGAGACCAAGTGACACCTCGGAAAGACGGGGATTTTTTATAAGCCTTCTCTCGCATTTACCCCCTAATTCATAAGTACCTCAACTTCGAGGGAGAAGGCTTACAAAAGAGAGTGAATTATTACGGTTGAGTAATAAAGAATAGATTTTGATGCTGATTCAAAGAAAGGATATTCTGCGAAACTGCTGAGAAATAAATTCGGTTAGCCACAATATCCGCTGCCCGGATCAATGTTTTCACCTTTGAGTCACAGAATTTAAGATCAACCGAATTTAAGGTCTTGAAAATCGGCTCGTGAAACTTTGAGTAGCGAGGATTAAACGTTCCAATTTTGAACTCATGTTCAAGTGCTTCTCTAAGTTCATAGCAACCATCTGTTGCGGTTGCGTGTTCGTCAATGTAAAAACGAAGTCTTTTTACATCATTGGGGTTAATGATGTTTTGCTTGATTAAATGCTGGAACTTTCGCTTAACAGCGATCTTAAAAACATAATCAAGATAACGTTGCTTTGATTTTTTATTGAGAAAAATCTGAGGTAGGACGCGATCCTGACGAACAATAACGCCGAACTTATGGTAGCGATTAAGGGATCTAAATAACTTCCCTTTAGACTTATTAGAAATAGAGCTGGCTTTAACCTCGACCGATGGATCTATTTGCTCCTGCTGTCTCACGATGTTTTCTGCGTTTTGGTACAGACGAGTTGCCTCATCTGCCTCTGCATACGAGAAAAACATTAATCCTCCGAAAACGAAAAACTCATTGTGTTTTTGATCGAGGACGCCGGACTCGTCAGAGTAAATATAGATTTCCATAAGTTCAAAAAGATTAGATATAAGAAAAGCCGCACTCAGCGGCTCTTCCCCCCTGCGATCGGCTATCTCACAAGATCGCTTAAACGTTAATTCGATTTCGCAGAGTATACGGCTCGACCCTTTTGTCGACCGCACGGCAAATATAGCACATAAATGTAGCCATAAGTAGCCAACCATGCCAAAACGAACATAAAAGTTTCTCCCCTCTCTCTAATCTTTTTAATACCGACTTTTTAACTTTTGGAGAGAGGACTTTCTTTTTTAGGAAAAAATCATACTGATCGACGTTGAATCTCTCTCTGAAAAGAATCTCGCTTTTCTCTCTGAAGATATCGAAGTTAAAGGCTTGACTCCGATTGTGTACCTGCTTGAAACAAATGCTCAAGCCGATTCTAAGCTATGCAAGATTCTCTCCGTTGTTATTTCTGAGGTTTACAAAAAAGGCGAAGTATGCGGGGTGTAAGCCCCGGCACTACGACGTGCGCTCCAACAAGATGTAGCCGATTCAGTCCGTGAGGATGTAACCGAATCGGTTAGTGACGAATTGGAGAAACTCTATGCTTCTTAATCTATTGATTGCTGTGGCCGTCTTTATTGTCGGCTGGATGGTGGTTTTCAGCACGTCCGATATGACTGAAGAACTTTGGCAAGACGTGAAATCACTTGGTTTTTTCAAGGCTACTGGTTACTTAATCCTAGTCTGTATGGTGGTTTTTACTTTCGTTGTCACGTTCTGGGCATTGGCCTTCTTAATGGATTGCGGAGTCTAACCATGATTGACATTAATGATCTTGAAGCCTTAGAAGAAATTGAAAGTTTTTATCGCGTGTCGATCTCGGGTAAATCAAAGTACTTTTGTTTGTCAAAAGATCCAAATAAGCGTCCAAAATCTGTCAATGAATATACAGAACTTCGACCAGTACCTCGCAATTGCACAAAATTATTATGTACAAGATCTTGTATGAGAAGATAAGTAGAAATTTTAGAGAAGCTAGGTCCTAGTATTTCAGAGATCTTGCTGAGACTAAAATCACCTGTAAGGAGTAAATTTAAGATCAATGAGTGTTTTTTCCCATACAAAATCCTTTTCTTGCGTTCCATTTTATATGATTTTACGTTCCAATATGGAACGAAAAATAGACACTTTTGGAACGAAAAACTTCCTTCGATAATTTCTTAAGGAGAAAAATACTCATCTTCTTGGATTGAGAATTGAGTTCGGTATTTTGTTACTTCGATGTGAACAGCGATACGCTATTTGACCGTTAAAGGAATAATGCGTTGATTTGTACTTCCGTACCACTTACCTTTTTCAGTGGTTTTTAGCTTTTCAACAAACGGACCATCTACAACGCAATCAACGTATTGAAAAAGGGGCAAATCTTGCATTTGCTCATAGCGTCTTCCGGTCCAAAGCCAAATTGTTTTCTTAGAACCAAATTTTTCTTTGACTGTACGACAAATTCGTGTGACTTCAGGAATATTTTCCTTTTCTAAAGGATCTCCACCTAAGATTGAAAGACCATCAATAAAGTCACTATCTAAAGCACTTAGGATTTTCTGTAATGTTTCATCTGTAAATAAGTGCCCCGCATAAAAATCCCAACTTTCTGGATTAAAGCACCCCTTGCAATGCAAAGTACAACCTGCCACAAAGATCGAAACTCGAACCCCTGGGCCATTAGCGGTATCAAATGTACTTAATCCAACGTAGTTCATTTTGTGCAAATTACATTGAGACTCGATTCTTAATTTCAGCCATCTTACCGTCATTCATACGGCTCATACCGTTCACATTCGAGTAACCTAAATAACCACACACACGACTAATCACAGACAAATCATCGCTACCGCACTTCGGACACTTGAATAGTACATTGGTACTATTGGTTCCACAGTCTCCACAATAGGCTGAATCAAAGTTAACTCCTTGATAAAAACCCATCTTCATACCACGCTCAATCATGGCTCGAACTGCAGTCACGTTCTCTGGATTATCTAAGCGTACATACTGAATATGCCCACCTTCACAAAGGTGGAAATCTTGGAACTCTTTATCTTGCTTTTCAAACGGTGTAATTAATTCGGTCACATTAACATGGAACGAATTTGTAAAGTATTCAGGACTATAGTGCTTTGTATTTGCAAATACATTTTCAATGCCGATTTCATTACAGAATCTCGCATACTGATGAGCTTGGGTTGCACAAAGACTTTCAGCTGGTGTGCCATAAATAGCATACAAATAGCCGTCTTCTTCCTTAAATTGTGCAAGCTTTTCTTTCAAGTGACGCAAAATCTGAGCAGAAACTTCACCACCTTCATCAACGAGACGCTTACCCGTCCATAGATAAGTGGTTTCATCTAATGCGGTAATACCAAAGGATGCCGTCATGTAGCGAACCATATCACCTACGATATCGTCTGGATTCTTATTACCTTCGTAAAGACCACCTTGAGTGAAAGCTAATGGATTGCTAGAGCATTTTTGATGTCTAACAATGTCATAACGCTTTTTAAAGAAGGAGCGAATGATTTCCAATCTTTCATCTAAAAGACGCCAAAATTCAGCTTCCCAATTCTGAGGTTGGTTCTTTTGAGCTAAAGACAGAATAATCGGAAGATTCAGGGAAACAGCACCAATATTGCATCGTCCAACAGTAATCGCCTTACCCTCTTCGTTCTGCCACAAAGACAGGAAAGCACGACACCCCATTGGAGAAGTAATTGCACCGTATTTCTGGTAAATCTCAGAAACAGAACCATATTCACTAGAAAGTGAAAGATAGTCTGGATACATACATTGGCTTGAAGTACGAACGGCTTCATCAAACAGTTGCTTAGAAAACTCATCTGCTTGAATCTGCTTTTCATCGTATAGATAAACCAACTTTGGAAAGACCACCGGCTTTTGATCTTTACCATGACCTTTACGACGTACCGCCAACATAATGGAACCAATATGACAAAGCCAATCACGTTCTTCAGCAGAGTAATCCTCCGTATTCCACTGACCAAAAGTAATGGTTGTAAAGGCAAAGTCACCACGACTACAAGGAACGGTATTCAGCTTTAATTCTAAACTCTGGAAACCCTGCTCTAGTTCTCGAATCACATCTTTGCGGGCAATCAATTTAGCTTTTTCTAAATCGACTCCCATTTCTGTGTAGCGCTTGATCGCAGCTCTTTCACTCTTTAAAGCATAAGGCAGTAAAACTTTATCTAATTCCGGTAATGTAAAACCACCGAACTGCTGAGCCGTAGCCACTAAGGTGATATCACCAATCACTTGTAGGGCAGTTAATACCGTCTTGGGTTCACTGTACTGAACATTACTCATCTCAAAGCCACCTTTGAGAATGTTGCCAATGTCAAAAAGACAGCAGTTGATACAACCTAAAATCATGTCGCGAAGATCGTGAATGTAAATATCTCCACGTTCAATCAACTTCTTCTCGTTGCCGGAAAGATAGAACTGTTTGTACAGACTCTTCGTTAAGTAACCTTTGATTAACGTACCTTTAGTAGACACAAGAGAACTATCAAAGTTTGCATTTTCTCGGTCCCCTAATCTCAAAACATCGTCAGCATCTTGTCTTAGCTGTTCAAATGTTTTGGCATACGTCGTCTTGTAATAACGATATTCGGCGTAGGCTTCTGCAACTTCTTTATATTGAAGGAAGGCCAAGACCGCAATAACGGTCTCATGCAACTCAGAAACCGAAACCTTTTCTTGATTCTTAACTCGATGAAGTACTTCTTGTGCGATGCGTTCGAGATTTTCTGCATCGATGATCCGGTCACAGCGGAATGCCGCCTTTTCAACCGCAGAAATAATCTTCTTGGGATCAAAAGTCTCTAAAGAGTTATCCTTCTTAATAACAGAGAGTTTTGACATTTTGATCCCCTTTCATTTCCTAATAAATCAAACCGACAAAGGAGTCGTATTCTAATACAGATTTAACGACTCTTCGCCTTTTCTAATAAAACAATAGATTGTGTGTTTTTGCATTACACGACACCAAATGAAGTGTAATAAGGCAAATCCCAACATTTCAATGAGTGTAAACGATACCTCTGGTTTTGATAAATATTTATCGCCTAAATGAGGCGATAGCTTTTTCCTAAGAAACCTTATTCGCAATTGCACGAATTATTAGGTAAAGCACACAAGCCGCCAAGATATTAACGATGTAGAACCCATAAGTATCCGTTGCGGTTTCAAGATACCAAATCGCCTTGAAATACCAGCCTTGAATCTCAGCAGGACAAGTCTGTCCCAACATTTTTTCAACAAATAAAGGGGCCGCCAAGCCACCACTTACCAAAAACACCGCTAAGAAACCTAAAACATTGCGCAATGCAGATTCATCCTTGGACACTACTTTGTACTCACTATCTGATTTAAATCAGACGCATTGTAGCGGAACTCTTCTCAATCATTAACCAGTCTATCTAGTGTCTGTAGCCGATAAAGTATATTTGGAGTAAAGTAATCGGCAAAACACTTATAAAACTCCGATCTTTCTACAACTATTGATCGGTAACCACCCCTTAGAAGAAAGTTCGCTATGGCTCGTACGCAAAAAACTCTTAATATGCTCAGTGGTTCCCTTTGGGACAAGATGATCATCTTTGCGTTGCCTCTTGCCTTTACTGCAGTTTTACAACAACTATTTAACGCTGCGGACGTTGCCGTACTCGGTCGCTATGTTTCCAATGACGCCATGTCAGCGGTCGGTAATAACGTCCCAATCATTGGTTTTATTGTTAGTCTCTGTATGGGGCTAGCCCTCGGAGCCAACGTTATCGTTGCTCGATTTTTGGGCATGAAAGATGAGGAATCTGCTAACCGCGCAGTTCACACAGCCTTAGCCACCGCTATCTTATTTGGAATCTCCATGACGATTTTAGGTGAGATTTTGACTCAACCGATTCTAAAACTCATGAAGGTTCCTGCTTCTGTTATTGGTCATTCCGAAGATTATCTTCGTGTTTACCTTCTTGGGATGCCCTTTATTGCAATCTACAATTTCTTAGGCGCCGTTTTCCGCAGTCAAGGAGATACACAAACTCCGTTCTGGGCACTAGTCGCAGCGAGTATTTTCAACATCGCCGGCAATCTCTTCTTTGTTTTGGTATTCGATTGGGGCGCCTCTGGGGTTGCCTTAGCCACCGTTTTGGCTAATTTGTTAGCTGGATTTATTTTAGTGTGGCGCTTAACGCATCTATCTGGTGCTTTGCATCTTGATTTGAAGAAAATCTTCCAAATTGACCGTTCTGCATTATCATCGATTATCCGCATCGGTTGGCCTGCTGGTCTGCAGGGCTCTGTATTTTCTTTGTCAAACTTAGTCATTCAGTCGGCAATTAACAGCTTAGGTCCTGAATTTATGGCTGGCTCCGTCGCCGCCTTTACCATTGAAATCAACGTTTATTGCTTTATCAACGCCTTCGGATTAGCTGCGACCACCTTTGTAAGCCAAAACTACGGTGCAGGAAACTTGAGTCGTTGCCGAAGAGCCACCTGGGTTTCAATGGGCTTAAATTTTGGTGCCACCCTTTTAATGACCGCTTTAGTTTTAATTTTTGGTCATCAACTCTTAGGGTTCTTTACTCATAGTGACACTGTGATTGCGATCGGTATGACCCGAATCTATTGGGTCGTGTTCCCAGAACCCTTGAATGTCATCATGGAGACTTTATCAGATGCCATGAGAGGCTATGGCTATTCATTACCTCCTGCGATTTTGACTCTTGTAGTAATTTGTAGCGTTCGAATTTTCTGGGTTTACACCGTTTTTGCTTCAAATCCAAGCTTTGAAGTCCTTATGGCCGTCTATTCAGTCAGTTGGGGTTTTACTACGATTGGATTATGTTGGCTCTACATACGACATCAGAGGAAACTTAATCTGAGGAAAGCTCGAAGTTAAAGAGTCTGCCCTATCTTTGAAGGAATGTAGGCACGAGTTCGGTAGAGGGGAACGGTCGATAGACTATGCTTGAAACTTCCGTTCAATTCTTTTGTAGCGTAAGACACGTAAAGAAGAGTTTGATTTTCAGCATCATAAATCCGACGAATTTTCATCGTTTTAAAGAAAATACTTTTTGATTTTTCAAAAACGACTTCTCCAGATTTTGACTTATCAATACTGTTAATCATTTCAGGGGTAATTTCTCCCGTTTGTCGACAAGATACGGAACTATCAGAAGGATCTGCAAAGCTTAAATTTGCTTCAATGCTCGCCACATGACAAGTCACACCAGGAACTTTAGGATCAACAAAGGCATTAACTTTAATGTCTTTGAGCGTTAAGATTCCAAGTGACACATCCCCTTTTTCATCTTGACCACAACCGGTTAAACCCAATAAACATAAAGCCAATGTAGCAACTTTAAATCCATTTTGAATTCTTCTATTCATGTCGTTTTCCTATCCACCGAAACTAAAGAATTTCTCAACTTTATTATGAATCTCTTGGACTCTTTCATAAAGAAGCGCTTTATCCTCAACCCCGTTTTGGTTCGTTCGATACGTTTCAAAATCAAAAACAGATAAATGAGAAGCCCAATCTTCTTTAGGTTCAAAAAGAGAGTATCCCAAGAAATGATTCTTTTCTTCTCTTAATCCTAGCAAATCCGCTAAAGTCGGAGCCAACGTTAATGAATTTTTACCTTTAGCATTCAAGACCCCAGTTTGCATATTTTGATACCAAAAAATTAATGGAATTTGATCAATAAAATAAGGATTCTTAGATGAAAACGTCGTCTTAAATTGACTAGATGGATAACTTGAATGATCTGACGTAAACACAATGAGTGTATTTTTTCCCCATTCGGATTGCTTTAATTTTTTCAGAAAAACACCCAACCAATGATCTTGGTTGTAGTACTTATTTAGTTCAGCATTGTCTCCAGAGCCAAATTTCAGATGAGGACTATCCATCCCCAAATGAGTTCCTAGAACATAAGTTGCCAGAAAGAAAGGAGATTTCTTTTGACTTAATTTATCCGCTTCTTGAAAAAGTTGTTCGTAAAGTTCTTTATCGGTTCTGTCTTGTCCCTGACTTCCTAAAACCTTTTTAAACCCAACTGCCGTCATCAGAGTATTTAGAGCAAAGTGCTGGGGATGAGGACTTAAAAAGACTGTGTTGTAGCCTTTTTGATTCAGCATTTCAGGTAGCGATTCGAGTCTTCCCTGATAATCGGTCAAAATCTGAGATTCTGAGGTCTGTCCGATACCACTACCGTTATTCATGACCCCGCCCCTTAATTGATATCCAGAAATCAACTGTCCACGAATTCCCCGAAAGGTCGCTGCGGTGTGATTAAAGTAATTTTCAACCGAAAGTCCCTCTTGAGTTAACTGATAGGCATGGGGTGTTAGCGTCTTTGAAATCACACGACGACTGGTGCCTTCTGTGAAAATTAAAATTACATTCTTATTCGAAAAATCGAGTAGCTGATTTTGAAAAACAGGAGGCGTTTTTCGTTCTGTGACATACGGACGGAAAAATTCCTTCCCATCTGTTGGAACGGGTTCAAAGTAAACAATACGATAAGCCGTTATAAGGTTATTAATAAAGGCTCCAATCGTAGTATAAGAAATGGTCACTACACCCAACAAAACACATAAAGCAATGACAATACGTTTTGTTGATTGAGATGATCTTTTTTCAAGTAAATCTGGAATCCACAAAAGAAACCAGGTAACAACAATTAGAAAGGCAACGATAACGGTCTTGCCAACGGAAGAAGCTTCTCCAAGATTAATGATCGTAAGTGGCTCAATCAAAAGTCCTGTTGCTTCAATGTTAGCGATTTGAAGCGATTCGATGAAAATAAATGGGAGCAAAAAGACACTGCGAATCGCTCGATTGCAAATCACACGAGAAGCTAACAAAAGAACAATAAATTCAATAACAACGCCAATTGCCCATAGGCTCCCCACCTCTTTTAATGTATAGGAAGCACAACTAATGACCAAAAGTCTAAGAAGTAAACACAAGGATTGGACACTTTTTTGCATTGTTTATTGGATGGTTAATCATTAGGAAACGAAATTTTAACGTCAGACGTTAAAAAACTTGCTTAAGTTTGGAGCTTAAGCAAATTTTTAAAAGGACCAAGTTGTCTCTTTTATGCGTTCAGATCATCGTAAGTAACAATCGAAGTAAAGAGCACTTCGGTTCCAAGCATAAAGTCTTCTAACTTCATCTTTTCGTGTGGGTTGTGAGAACCATCTTGGTTCGCCACAAAAATCATCGTTACCGGAACTCCTAAATTACCGAGAACTGCAGAGTCATGACCTGCACCACTTGGAATTTGGAGTACGGGAATCTCAGCCTTGGACGCTGCGTTTACTAGGTGCTGAGACAAATCAGGATCCACATTAGCTTCTTCACAGATGAGCAATCGATCGAATTCAAATCGAACCCCACGATCCGCAGCGATCACCGCACACTCAGCTTCAAGCAATGCATGGAATCGATTTAAGGTATCACGAGACAAGCTTCGAATATCGATACTGAAACTAACCTCACCTGGAATAATCGCAATTGCAGAAGAAGAACTTGTCTTAAAGACACCCATCGTAAAGACCAAGTCTTCGCCACGGGCTAACCACTCATCCCAGTGTTTATCCATCCGATAAAGTAAATTTCCCATAGCCATCACGGCATCATGACGGAACTCTTTATTAACCGCTCCAGAGTGAGCCGTAACCCCGATACAACGACACTCTTTATGGCGGAAATTACCTCGAATACCGGTAACGATACCGACACGTTCCTTTTTCTTAGAATCTAAAGTAGGACCTTGTTCAATATGAAGTTCCGTAAACGCTGCGATTCTCTTTAAATCAATCGAACAATCTTTTCTTAGAATTTCATTCGTATCAAAACCAGCTTCTGTCATCGCTTCAGCCAATGTTTGATCCTTATTGCGATGCTTTAATGCTAAATCCTCAGGGACTAATTGACCCGTCATCGCTAAAGATCCAACGTAAGCCTTACCGAACCAGGAACTTTCTTCCATACGGAAAACAACCAAAGTGACGTCACGTTTGGGCTGTGTTTTCGTTTGACGCAACCAGTAAAGCGTCGTCAAACCAGCAACAACACCGGCTAAACCGTCGTAGTGACCACCCTGAGGTACGCTATCGGCGTGAGAACCAGTCATATAACAAGGTAAGGTTCGATCTAACCCGGGTAACGTCAAAAAGAGATTGCCGGCTCGATCAATTTTTACCTCAAGATCTAATTCTTTAGCCCTTTCCTTAAGGTAATCGTGAACCTTTTGTTCTATTGGACCATAACCCTGACGGGAAATTCCAATAACAGGATCTCGAGAAAAGTCTCGAATCTCATCAAATACCTTTTTAGCGAAGTCGTAAGCACCGTAACGCAATTGTTGCATGGGAAAACTCCTACTGGTAGTCGACTGATCGACTACCAGCTAAACTTGATCGGATTAAAGGAAATACAAACTGCGGGATGGATTACAGGGCCTTAATACGTTTAACCTGTTCACCTGGATCAACTACGATTGCCTTCATACCACGGGCTTCAATAGCCTGTTTACCGTGTTCGGTACAAATAACAGTAGCACTCTTAGCAACCACTTCACCATTCCAAAGAACCTTACGGCCTTCAACGAACGATGCCTTTGGAGTCTGAGTTGCATAATCGTAAACGGTAATATCAGCATCAGCACCAACAGACAAATGACCCTTATTCGTTAATCTCAACATACGAGCTGGGTTCAAAGATGTCTTCTGAACAAATTCAGACAAGGACAAAATGTCTAATTTAACCAGCGACAGACCTTGAGAAAGGATAACGTTACGTGGGATACAACCACCATCAGTACTGATAGCGTCTACAACGAAGGAACCATCGTCACGCTTAGCTTGAGCTAATTGAACACGTGGAATTGGAGGATTAATGTTAAAGCTACCACCGACATCACTTCCGGCTTTTTCCCACATTTCGAGAGCCGCTTCACCCGTCATTAAATCAGAATAGCCACCGGCATCGTAAACAACAAAGGCCTTTTGAGCTAACAGAGCCTTTCTTACACCATCACGATCTTCAGAGAAACCAAAGTGGCGTAAACAGTTACCCGTTACCTTAGACTGGATCTTGCCTTGTTCATCACAAGTTAAACGAGTACCGTTCTTCGGTGAAATATAGCTTTCACAGAAGATATTCGGATTAGCCTTCAATTTTTCAATTGCAATAGCTGTTTCTTCCAATTCATTCTTAATCGCACCACGGCAGTAAGCATTAATGTGAGCCAAATGCAATGGATAACCATCAGCCATTTCCACGGCTTCCATCATACCTTCAATGTTAGAACCGTGTTCACTTGTACCAGCATGCCAAGCAACATATGCACGACGCTCTAATGCCGTCTTAACTAAAAGGGAAGAAACATCGGGTTTTAATGGATAGTGACCACCTAAAAGCTTGACACCCAAAGCACCATCAGCCAAAGACTTGTCGATTAAATCAATCATTTCCTGCTGACTTGGAGCATTAGTCTTAAAGGTAAATGGAGGTGAAGCAAACTGCAAAATAGCCATGTTAATGCCGGCACCATACTGAGGAACATTGTCCAAAATATCATCAAGAGGACCAGCCATATCCAAGCAAGTTGTTACACCATTCATGGCTAACATTCTTGGTCCATAAGGAGAACCCCACATCGTACCTAAATGCACGTGAGAGTCGATGATACCGGGTTGCAACACAAGACCGGTTAAATCGATCGTTTCTTTTGCTTCGCCTTCTAAGTCACGACCAACCGCAGCGATCTTTCCATCCGTAATCGCTACATCAGCGACACCATTGACGCCATTAAGAGGATCCACTACGTGGGCACCCTTAAGCAATAAATCGTACATATCTATTCTCCTTTTGGTTCCATGAACATCCATTCACAGATTGATTTTGGCAACACCGATATCCAATACACCAAATATCGATTACCTCTTCAAACGAACTATGGGTACAACAAAAAAACAAGCCACAGCAAACGATCTTTAACTACTTTAAAGATTACGAATCACTTGAATTTTGTCACTTTTAGCATTGTCTTATCTCTATATAAATACGACAAATATGAGAAAAAAAAAGAATCTTTACTATTCCTTAAATTCATACTTTTCCGCAATCCCCCTTCCTTTAAAGAATAAAGGATCATCCCCTTAGATGAGTTTGAATGGGTTTTTAGATCTTTTGACAGGAAAACGATTAATTCTCCAGTGGTTTCATATCTGAAACCGTCCAGGGTGCAAATCTTTGAATTTCGGGAATAATAGAATGCAACAGAACAGAACGACAGATTCTTGCCACGTGTTCTGCTTCTTGAGTAAATTCACCTTCTCGTCCCATTAAAAACACTTCTCTTAACAGAACCGGTGATTTAATTTCCGCTACGACTAATTTTGAGAGCATATGAATATTTTCTAAAACCGTAGTAGGTCGAGTAAAAGCCCAACCGATACCTTCAGCGACCAATTTAACCATGATAGCGTTGGTATCAACCACAATTCTTTCTGTGAAATCAAGACCATGCATCTTTAAAAACATATCGTTGATTTGACCGGCTCCCGTCTCCCTCCAATAACTAATCATTGGTAAGCCACATAAAGCGATATTTTCCCAAGACCATGAACTATTACTCGATGCAATTCTTTGCGGTAATAAAAAAACGGACGGTTCTTTAAAAAGTTTTTTACGGAAAAAGGATTTATCTCCACTCGAAATATCGTTCGTAATGATGAGATCAAGTTTTCGCTCTTCTAGACGTTGCTTTAAAACATTAGCGCTTGCCGTAATAATCGTCACTTGAGAAAGCTCTGGAATCATCCGTCGGACAATTTCAACCCCCATACTTAATGAAAGACTTTCTAGAATTCCAATTCGTAAAATGGGACGCAAAAAACTACGGCTACGGATACTATCCATCAAATTCCGATATTCACCGTTGACTTGACTTAAGTATTGTTGAAGTAATTTAGCTTCTGGAGTCAACGTCATCGGACGAGAATTTCGAATAAATAGCGGAAATCCAACTTCTTTTTCTAAAGCCATAATCGACTTAGAGACAGCGGACTGAGTCATTTCAAGAGCCTGAGCCACTTTAGAAAAATTCCTCATATCACAGCACATCAAGAAAATTAGGTGATTTTTTCCCAAAAAAGGTTGATTCGCCGAAATATTCATGAGTAAATCGCCTTGAATCGATACGACTCAATATAAGAAATTGAAAAACAAAAGGTTAGAACCACTAATGGAACAGTTTCTCCTATTTTAAGACTCATGTCCACTTACAAAAGGGGACAATATATTCTGTAATAGTTGAACCCGATCTAAAAATTAATTGATATGATGGTAAATACATAATACAGATTGTGTCGAAGTCTTATCGATACAGTGTTATTAAAACAAGTAAATTTTTACCCGACTATCCAACACAAGGAAAATCAAATGAAATCACTTGCAGGAACTAAGACAGAACAAAATCTCCTAGCAGCTTTCGCCGGAGAATCTCAGGCACGTAATAAGTACGATTATTTTGCTGGAGTTGCTCGCAAGGAAGGCTATCAGCAGATCGCCGCGATCTTTGAAGAAACCGCCGCTAACGAAAGAGCACACGCTAAGATTTGGTTCAAACTCTTAAAGGGCATTGGTTCT
Organism: Burkholderiaceae bacterium; assembly: GCA_017461315.1. Classification (GTDB taxonomy): domain Bacteria; phylum Pseudomonadota; class Gammaproteobacteria; order Burkholderiales; family Burkholderiaceae_F; genus JAFTYR01. The sequence goes on from JAFTYR010000052.1 coordinate 59,274, forward strand.
ACTCCTGAAAACCTGAAAGCCGCCGCTGCCGGTGAAAACTACGAATGGACCGATATGTACGATACATTCGCTAAAGAAGCTGATGCTGAAGGATTCCCTGAAATCGCTGAAAAGTTCCGTGCAGTTGGCGCTATCGAAAAACATCATGAAGAACGTTACCTTAAGCTTCTTGATGATGTTGAAATGAAGAAAGTTTTCGAAAAGAGCGAAATCGTCATGTGGCAGTGCCGTGTTTGTGGCAACCTCGTGATGGGTGCTAAGGCTCCTGAAGTTTGCCCAGTTTGTGACCATCCTCAGG
>JAFTYR010000053.1 GCA_017461315.1 Burkholderiaceae bacterium
CCTGTTAATTGATGGCCAGAGGATCAAAAGCCGTAATTATACTGATTTTTCGATTTCTTTGCACGAATAAAAATATCTATTTTATTTTTTCTCACTGGTGTCCAAAATAATTTTTAGATTTAGGTATTGAAGGACAAAAAAACGCATATCAACCCAAACTCCCGCTTCCTAGCCCGTGATTATTTAAATCCGGGCTAATTTTCCATCTGTTGTCTCACCTAATTCATTGATTTTTCAAACATAAATCTTTTCTTAGGTTTATATTTACCGTATAATAGATCTCTATTTTGATATTGTCGGTCTATCATCATGCCACGCCCTAAAATCTACGACAAACCTCACTTCTGTCTGCATACCTACATCAAAAACGGTAACACCTATGTAGAGGCTTATCGTAATGAATGGGATCCCATAAAAAAACGCTCTCATATTGCCCAACGTAAGTACGTCGGTTCTTTAGATTCCACGACCGGTCGAGTCCGTTTAGGTAAAAAGTACCTTTCTGAAAATCCTCAGTATGAAGGTAAGATCCTTTACTACGAAGATAAGCAACTCGTTGAACGAACAGCTGAAGAAGTCGAAGCAGAAATCCAAGAACGAGTCCCAAGCCCTTTGAATGATGTTGTCAGTTTTGGTGCTTCCGTTGCTTGTTGGCGATTAGCTCAACAAAGTGGCATGCTTCGGGATCTGCAAGAGACCTTTGGAATGGATTTGGGTTGCGATTTATTAAGACTTGGTATTTATCAATATCTCGATGGCGGTTCCATGGATTGTTATGAACCCTGGGCTTGTTCTCATTGGTTACCGCAAGCGGCTGTTTTAAGTAGTCAACGTATTAGTGAAATACTCTCGACTGTAAAACACCAAGACATTACTACTTATTTAAATCGTCGTAATGATCGTTGTGTCGAACACTTTGATCAGATAAGAAAAGAAGCCGAAAAGAATCAAGGCATAGTTCCCCGGTTTCGTTATCTGGCTTTGGACTCTACGGCATTTAGTTCTTACTCCATGACCATTGGTCATGCGGTTTATGGTCATGCCAAGCAAAATCCAGAATTAAGGCAGATTAACTTTACACTGGGTGTGGATTATCTCAGTGGGGAAGTCTGTTATGCCTATGAGAGTGAAGGATCGATTACCGATAAGAGTTTATATCCGCATCTGTTATTAGATCTCAAGAATAACGGATATCAATTACAGGATACGGTTTTAGTGACCGATCGAGGTTATGAGAGCATCTACAACATTCAGCGTTTAGTTAACGTAGAGATGAACTACATTTGCGCAGTTCCCTTAACGGAAGAAAGTGTAAAGCAGCAGTTTGCCAAGTATGAAGCCAGTCTCAATAATCCGGCCTTTTTAAATGGGCGATTAAAGGTAGCGGCTCGGACTGTTGAAGAGAATTGGGTTTGTTCGACCGATTATGCTTCAGTACGAGTTAAAGCCCCTTTGCACTTATACAAGTACCCGGAGCAAGCGGCGACTCAAGCGGTTTTGTTACATCAAAGAATTGAAGACGTTTTGGAATTAAAGAATCGGGGTAAAAAGGTTGATTCAGCGGATTGGAATCGAGTCAAACACTTTATTGTTGAGAATAAAGACGGGCTATGGGTTAAAGACATTTCGGCTTTAAATGAGTATTTAACGAAAGCGGGATGTTTTGCGATTCGCAGTAACTGTATTTCGGATCCCTTTGAGTGTTTAGCTATATACAAGCAAAGGCAGATTGTGGAGACGGCTTTTAGGCAGATGAAAGTGCTTAATGGGCACAATCGATTGCGCTGTACGGAAAGCACTTACATGGGGAAGCTTCTGTTATTTGTGATTGCGCAGTCGTTACGGATGAAGATGCTGTACTTGGTCAAGAAGAATCAGAGTGCCTTAAAGATTAATTTACCGGGTGATTCTTTAGACAAGGCAATCGCCATCCTAGAAGGGATGATGGCGGTTAGGGCTCCGAGTAAATCAATTTGGACGGGTTGTCCGATGAGTAAAAAAGCCCGAGAAATTCTCGAGCTTTTAGAACTAGCGGACAAATTCCCGCGAAACTTGAAAAACTAGGCTGTCAATACCGTGCTAGTTCGCGGGAGTTTGGGATCTAAGGAAATAAAGAAGGGATGCTACATATTTTTTTGTAACATCCCTGTCTAAAGAAAACAGGAGAGATGAACTATATAAAGTCTGGTCGAACGTAGAGTTCCCCAGGGGTCGCTACATAACCTAAATGTTCTGATATGTCATCGGCAATGTGTTTAAGTTCACTAATCCAGCTTTCCTGAAGTAAATTTGAAGGTGCTGAAATAGACAAACAAGCGACCAACCGACCGGAGTCGTCTCGGATCCCCGCGGCGATACATCTTA
>JAFTYR010000054.1 GCA_017461315.1 Burkholderiaceae bacterium
AATACCAACATGGAAGAAACAAGCACTGCTATCTTCTTCGGTCTTTCTGGTACAGGTAAAACTACTCTTTCAACCGACCCAAAACGTAAACTCATCGGTGACGACGAACACGGTTGGGACGACGAAGGTGTGTTCAACTACGAAGGTGGTTGCTACGCTAAGGTTATCAACCTTGACAAAGAAAGCGAACCCGATATCTACAACGCTATCCGTCGTAACGCCCTTCTCGAAAACGTTACAGTTGACGAAAATGGTAAAATCGACTTTACCGACAAGAGCGTGACTGAAAACACTCGCGTTAGCTACCCAATCGACCACATCGAAAACATCGTTAAACCTATTTCTAAAGGTCCGGCTGCTAAGCAAGTTATCTTCCTTTCAGCTGACGCATTCGGTGTACTTCCTCCGGTTTCTATCTTGACTCCAGAACAAGCTAAATACTACTTCCTCTCTGGTTTCACTGCTAAATTGGCCGGTACTGAACGTGGTATCACTGAACCAACTCCTACTTTCTCAGCATGTTTCGGTGCTGCATTCCTTTCACTCCACCCAACTAAATACGGTGAAGAACTCGTGAAGAAAATGGAAGCTAACGGCGCTAAAGCATACTTGGTGAACACCGGTTGGAATGGTACAGGAAAACGTATTTCTATCAAAGATACTCGTGGTATCATCGACGCTATCCTTGACGGATCAATCAACAACGCTCCTACAAAGAAAATTCCTTTGTTCGACTTCGAAGTACCAACAGAACTTCCCGGCGTAGATCCTAACATTCTCGATCCTCGCGATACTTACGCTAACGTTGAAGACTGGAATGTTAAAGCTCAAGACCTCGCTCAACGCTTCATCAACAACTTCAAGAAATTTGAAGGAAACGAAGCAGGTAAAGCACTCGTTGCTGCAGGTCCTCAACTCTAATAGAGCATAACAACTCTCAATAACTCAAGAAGATGTTCCACGATGGAACATCTTCTTTTTTTTGCAAAAAAATGCGACATGCGCCTTGTTATGGCACAACATGATGTTTATTTTGCAGTGCAATTCACTAATTTACTAACTTAAAAATCAAAATTATGGCACGATTGTGGAAAGTGACAGCAAAAGTCAACGTTGGGAAACTGCCTAAAGGCGCATCAGTTGAAATAGTTAAATCGGGTACCAATGCCCGACCGACGGCCCATGAAATTGAAGATGCAATACTTAGTAAGTATAACATTGAAATACCAAGCGGCACAGCCAACAGTAACCATTTCAACATAGAGGAAGCATAGAAAACCTCTAAAAAAACATAAATTACCACGCAGTAGCTCTATTGTGTAGCAATTGTGTGGTAATTTTACATCTAAATAAGTCACACAACTTAACATGCCACTATAACCATGAATCCCTCCAATTTAAACTGCCACTCCTCGCTCAAAGCTTCGCACGATGTACCTCATGAGCTTAAACTGATTTTCCTGGATATTGATGGCGTGTTGAATACCGGGCAGCATCTCACAAAGTTGAAAATGGACCGTCAGCCCTACGCCGACCATTATGGCCCGCTATTTGACCCCAACGCCACCGACAATCTTCGCAAAATCGTTGATGCCACCGGGGCGAAAATAGTTATCACTTCATCGTGGAGATATATTCATGGCCTCGCCGGCCTTCGCAAAATGTGGGCTGAGCGCAATATGCCGGGCTCAATACATGGCATCACCCCAACCGACACCTTCGGCAGTCGAGGCGACGAAGTAAAAGAATATCTTACCCTATTCAGAGGCAAAACGCCACCCGATTATTTGATTCTTGACGACGAATGTGAATACATTGGCGACCTTAGAAAACGCCTCATAATGCCAAATCCCCTCACCGGCATAACCCCAACAATCGCTACAAAAGCCATTAAAATGTTATCAAACAACGAAACTAATTAGATATAGAGCATCAGTAAAAAAGGAATGCACCCCATAGATTATTTAAAATTGCACAATTTCAACTAATACCCAATGAGCAACGAATTAATCGACATCAAATCAATAAGCGAACTCTCCGGAATGAAATTCTTCATTCCAAACTATCAACGCGGCTATCGTTGGACTGAACAACAAGTGCGCAAGTTACTAGAAGACATTGATGAGTTTTCCCAAAATAAGCATCACAATTCAAATGAATATTATTGTCTACAACCTTTGGTTGTAAAACGTAGAAGCGAAAACGACATTCTAAATGAAATTAAAGAAAAGGCTAAATCAATTGAAGACGTTTGGACTTTGCTTAAAGGACAATGGGAAGTTATAGATGGACAACAACGTTTAACAACAATATATCTAATTCTTAAAGCTATTGACGAAAGGAAGAATCTATATCAATTAGATTATGAGACTAGAGATAAAAGCTTGGATTATTTAAACGGACTTTCAGAGAACTCAGATATAAATGATGAAAATATTGATTTTTATCACATGAGTTTAGCCAATAAGTGTATTTATGATTTTTTTAGCAAATGGCAAGAAGAAAAGGTCTTACAATTTAGAGAGATACTATTAGATCGAGTAAAGTTCATATGGTATGAATCAATTGAAAAGAATCCTATCAAAGTGTTTACTCGACTGAATATAGGAAAAATTCCACTCACTAATGCCGAATTGATTAAAGCTCTAATCCTTAATAGTTCTAATTTTAAGGACTCTGACACGAATCATTTGAGGCTTCAGCAACAAGAAATTGCGAGCGAGTGGGATAACATCGAATATAGATTACACGATGATGGGTTTTGGCTGTTTCTACATGCTCCACAATATGATAGACCTACAAGGATTGATTTTATCTTTGATTTAATTGTAGAGCTTAGCTCTGACAAAGAAAAATCTACTGACAAAGAAATAATTAATGAGGAAAACCGCACATTCAATTTTTATTACGAGCGGTTCTCTAAAAATAGGACGGAAGAATGCGTAAAGGAATGTTGGACTGAAATAAAAAAATTATACCAAA
>JAFTYR010000055.1 GCA_017461315.1 Burkholderiaceae bacterium
CATACATCGACTTTGCGGCACCCCTTGCGACTATCAAGTATTGTTTATTAATTAATCTTTTCTTTATAGTTTTAGTTACATAGCGTCCTCCATGTCCATCGGCTGAAGGCTCAAAGACACTTCTTTCGACGAAGTAATACCAACCAAACACTTGTTCGGCCCACAGCTTAAATGAGTCTAATAAATGTAGGTCTGCGCCGTCAGTTAGAGTTAACTCCTGCTCGCAGAAATCTATGAAGCCATTTATTGCTTGGTCGTCGTAATATATTCCAGGATTCGCAATCAGGTCATCGATTCTGTTCATCTCCATGGAAATTTCTTTACATACTGGTATTTCGCCTCTTATTACAGCGTCTCTGAATTTGCCATAATAGATTGGAGTGGCAGTATTCGATAACGCCATTTTGAATTCTCCTTTCATATATTAAGTTGTTATTTACGTAATTCTTTAACCATCAACGCAATACTAAGACCTGTGCTGGCTAGAGTTAACGCTGTCATACTACGGTCCATAAATTTAGACGCAGCTGATTCACCTAATTCTATACGCTCTCTATTCTGTATCATTCTAGTATAGTTCTCTTCCATGTTAAGTCGGTTAACGGCATCACGTAATTCTTGATCACTCATTGAACGCGCTTTATCTCTAGCAGCTTCTTCTAACGCTTTGTTGGCTTTTTGTTGCTTCTTCCTGCTGCGTTCTCCTTCGTATTCTTTAGTTGCTCTGGTTAAATCCTTGCCTCCATCAGTAAGTTTTTTAGCAGCTCTAATTCCAGCTTTAACATCTTCATCATAACGTGACTCGAAATTCTCTTCGGACCCATAGCGCTGTTTTCCAGCTGGTGTAAGCGAACCATCTTTATTTTGGTATCTTCTTCTCCCCCACTTTTGGCCTTTAATTCCATGATGATTTAGCTCATTATTCATCTTTATCACCTCCTATTCGTCTTCATCGAAGATTTCACTAACTGGCAAATCAGCTAATGTTTTTAAGTATTGCTTACCAGATTTCATTAAATCTTTTGTTATAGGAGTTGTTGATGTAACTTTTAATTTATTAGGGTTTATAACTATTTTGGCTGTTTCAGATCGCCCAACCAATAAGTCATTTAAATCGGGTATGGCATCATATCCATTATCTCTAAAATGTTTATAGACTGTTTGAGCTTCAGATTTGTATTGCCCATCCCCTAGTACCGCACTTACGACAAACGCTACTTTTTGCGCATCTTTTCCATCCGGATTTTTCTTTATCTCATTTAATAATTTCGAGTCCAGTTCTTTTCCCAAAATCATAGCATGCATTGAGTCATTCACACCTTTTACAAGTTTTGGGTCTTTCATTAATAATTCATTAGTTAACCTCGTAGTCTCTTTTATAGATGGAATTTTTAAGTCTTCTTTAACCTCTATATGTTGTACAGTTGTAGCAGCAGTACCTAACAATTTTCCTATAGGCGTTGGACCTAAAGCTCTCATATATCTAGTTACATCATTTTTTCCAGAGCTAACATATAATGCTCCTGCTTGATTAACATCTAAACTAGCTTGCCCAACTCTATTAAACTTGAATCCTTTTGGTATGGTACTAGATTTACCATCATTATTATCAACAACTTTTTTATCGCTCTCGACATAATATCGCTTTTCTCCAGCAGGTGTTAATGAACCATCTTTATTTTGAAATCTCCTAACGCCCCACTTTTGCCCTTTAATACCATGATGACTTAATTCGTTACTCATTGCTTTCACCCCCTTTGTCACCTTCTAAAAATAGACGCCATTCCAATTCGGAAATCATGTTGTTCATGCTATCTATCAGTACGCTACTAGTCGGAGGGTCAAACATTAAACGAACTTTTAAATAAATATAAGTTTTTACCATAGTCTCGTTTATGCCTTTGACGAAATCATCCCAAGATTCAGAACCATCGACTATCATAAAACCTTCTTCGGGTCCAATGTTGAGTTGATTTAGTATGATAAAAACAGTGTTTATGTGAATTATAAGGTCCTCGTCGAACGCTCTATATTCTGGTTGTATCCCTAAAAGTTTCTTGATAGAATCTAATATACTTTCCATTTTGTTTCTCACCTCCTCCATGGACAGGTGTCATCTTTTGAACGTTCGATTACATCTCCAAATAGTAAGCTTTCATCACCATAATGTATAGCGGAGTGAGTTCTCTTACTAGTACATATAAGATACTCCGGATTAAGTAAAAAATCTGTTTGATGTATTAAGTCGTCTTTTGATATGGGGTTCATATGATGTATAAGAATATACTTACTCATCTCCCTACCAGGAATTCCTAAATCACAAGCATTGTCTCGAATAATTACTTCATTCCTTATGGATTTCCATTCTTGAGAATGGTAGAATTCTTGATTGAGATAGCGGTCAAATCCAAAAGTCTCTTTACCTACTTGTGTTACTAGTTTCAAATATCTGAAACGCTCCTCGAAAGTCTGCAACTTCATTAGTTCGGTGTAAGTTCTAATCACGGTATTCATCGTCGTCTTCATCTTCCTCGTTATTTTGGCCGCTATAG
>JAFTYR010000006.1 GCA_017461315.1 Burkholderiaceae bacterium
GAACACACGAGACAATACAGTAGTAATAGCTGCTGTAAGAGTGGTCTTACCGTGGTCAACGTGACCAATCGTTCCCACGTTTACGTGGGGCTTGGTTCTTTCGAACTTTTCCTTTGCCATGAGAGTAGCTCCTGAACTTGTCGGCACCTAACCGACGATCAAAAACGAACTAAAAAAGTGGTGCCCATGATGCGGATCGAACGCATGACCTCTCCCTTACCAAGGGAGTGCTCTACCACTGAGCCACATGGGCCATTTGGAGCGGGTGAAGGGAATCGAACCCTCGTCGTAAGCTTGGAAGGCTTCTGCTCTACCATTGAGCTACACCCGCAAATATCTTTCCGAAATAAAACTGGTGGAGGGGGATGGATTCGAACCATCGTAGGCGTAAGCCAACAGATTTACAGTCTGCCCCCTTTAGCCACTCGGGCACCCCTCCACTCGGAGAGCTGGTGATTTTGACGAAATTTTATAAATTTGTCAAATAGATGTTTGCAAAATCAAAGTCAGTGTGGATTTCCCCCACCTGATTGATTCTGGTGGAGGGAGATGGATTCGAACCATCGTAGGCGTAAGCCAACAGATTTACAGTCTGCCCCCTTTAGCCACTCGGGCATCCCTCCAACTGAACGGAGGCGAAATTTACCACAAATTTCGCTTCTTTGCAGAAAACTTTATAGATTTGTTACTTTTTTATACTACATCACGCCAAATAATTCGTAAACAACACCTAGCAACATCAATAACCAACCGGTTCGAACCATCCAACCCACCCAGGGTCTATTTTTCCTCTCTTCGGCGCGTAACTTCTTTAGAAACTTATCTCTTTCTTCAATATTGGCACAATAAGCCATCACCGCAGCATCTTTGCTTCTAAAACTAAGACCGGCAAAAATGAGAGCAAGTCCAACATTACCCATCGCCTCGTATGGCCGATTACTCGTGAACTCCACTAGTGCATACGCAAAAACTGCCGCGGAGACCAAATAAAGAATCGTTCTCCAATAAACCGCCACTTTCGTATTTTGCAGTACCACTGTTTTTTTATTATTCGAAGGATCTACTTGCATAACAACAAAATTTTTAATCCTTTTTTTCCTCAACTATAACTTCGGCGTCTACAGCCTTTTCCTTGGACCATTTTTTAGAAAGAGTTCTCAATTGATACATCTTGTCACAATTCCGTGTTGTATCAACCTCTTCATCGGTATTTCGTTCTTGGTTGCCCTTAAGTAAACGAACAATCCAACCAGAAAGCGATAATAGGCCCATAAGTGCAATGACACCAATCACGATGGCTCCGACAACAGGTAGCATTAGCATTGCAAAACCAACAAAAACGGCCACACAGACAAGAGTTGCAATAACTCTATAGATCGGATTAGCGTTCAAATCAGACTCCTTAAGTCTTAAATCAGAAAATTATTTTACTTTCTCATAATATACAGAAGTATTGAAAAACAGTCCGCAATGTGTCTGTTTACCTAAAACTGTTCATTACAAGACAAAGAACTATACTCATTTAAGCGAGATAGACAAAATACAGCTTATACTCGCAAAACTATTTATATGCTCTGACATTGTAGTCAGTGCTTGTACTGAGGTTAATGAATGACACAAAATGGTTTGATGGTACTGCCCGACGTGCAATCTTCCCTTGATCGCCGAAATATTCCAATCGAAAAAGTTGGAGTCAAAGGAATCAAAACCCCTATTCTCGTAAAAACAGTTGGTGGATCGCAACATACGGTTGCAGACATTGACATGATGGTTGCACTGCCCGCGGATAAAAAAGGAACCCATATGTCCCGTTTCTGGACACTTTTGGAAGAGGTTCGCGATCCGTTCAGCCCTGTTATGCTCAAAAACTTTATGGCTGATATGCTAGCTCTACTTCGAGCTGATGCCGGTTACGTCAAAATTACATTTCCGTTCTTTATGGAAAAAATGGCTCCAGTATCCGGATTAAAAAGCCTTATGGACTACAAGGTAGTTTTCACAGTAGAAGCTAAAAACGGTCATGTGACGGTCACTCAAACTGTCACAGCTCCTGTAACAAGTTTGTGCCCTTGCAGTAAGGAAATTAGCAAGTACGGGGCCCACAACCAAAGATCTCAGGTCACCATTGCAGCTCAGGTAAGTACAAACTTCCCTATAGAAAAACAAATCAAAATCATCGAATCTAGCGCTTCTTGCCAAGTATGGGGATTATTGAAACGATCGGACGAAAAATACGTTACCGAGCACGCTTATGAAAACCCAAAATTTGTTGAAGACCTTGTTCGTGATGTAGCAATTCTCTGTCAAGATGAACCTGCGATCCACAGTTTCTCTGTTGAAGCCGAGAATTTTGAATCTATCCATAATCACTCGGCCTACGCATGTTTGTCTCATATAGACTAGACACACATACATAATCTTTAAATACTTATTGTTCGATACGGTCCAAATGCTCGCCTCTCAAATTCAGAAAATTAGACATTGTTTTGAGGATGCCCTCCGCGAAATGGATGCTCCTGAAAATATTCCGGTTGTTCTTGAAAAACCAAGACAGTCATCAAATGGTGATTTAGCCTGTACCATTGCTCTTCAGTGTGCAAAAGCACTTAAGAAAAATCCTCGTCAAATTGCAACAGAACTGGTTGAAAAACTGAGCAAAAATCCGGCTGTTTCCGAATTAATAAAAACGATTGATATCGCTGGTCCTGGCTTCATTAACATGGCTTTGACTGACAATGCTAAGCAAGAAATCATCAGAACCGTTCTTAAAGAAGGAACTCGTTTTGGTCATAGCGAAGAAAATAAGGACAAATCTGTCATTATCGAATACGTATCTGCTAACCCAACTGGTCCATTACATTTAGGCCATGCTCGTCAGGGTGCTCTTGGGGATGTATTGTCTAATTTATTCGCTTCTCAAGGATGGAATGTTACTCGAGAGTTTTACTACAACGACGCTGGGGTACAAATTCACAACCTCGCGATTAGCGTTCAGTATCGTGCAAAAGAATTAAATGGTGAGGCTGTTGAATTCCCAGAAAGTGGCTATCACGGTAGTTACATTTATGACATTGCTAAGTTGTATCTTGAAAAATGCTCAATTACAACTTTTGACGGCCAAGAAATTGCAAGTTCGGGAGACTTAGACGATCTAGAGGCAATCCGACGTTATGCCGTTGCTTTTTTACGTAATGAACAAAATAGCGACCTGAAAGCCTTAGGTGTTGCCTTTGACAACTTCTACTTGGAAAGTTCTCTTTATTCTGATGGGTTAGTTGCACGTGCTGTCGACTCTATTCAAAAGCATGGTAAGACTTTTGACGAAGGAGGTGCTCTATGGTTCCGTAGCACCGATTATGGGGATGACAAAGATCGTGTTATGCGTAAGGCAGATGGAACATTTACCTATTTTGTTCCAGATGTTGCTTATCACTTAACCAAATTTGAACGAGGATTCTCCCGTGCGATCGACATTCAAGGCAGTGACCATCACGGTACAACAGCTCGCGTTCGCGCCGGTATCCAGGCTGCGGGTGCTGAATTAGGACTCGATATTCCTCAAACATTCCCAGAATACATGCTTCACAAAATGGTGAAGGTTGTTATGAATGGCGAAGAAGTTAAGATGAGTAAACGTGCTGGTACTTACGTAACATTGCGAGAACTCGTTGATTGGGTTGGTAGGGACGCTGCTCGACTCTTCCTTGTCAGCCGTAAATGCGATGCTGAATTTACATTTGATGTCGATTTAGCTCGTAGCCAATCCGACGAAAATCCTGTTTATTACCTTCAGTATGCACACGCTCGCATCTGTTCTGTTCTCAAACAGGCGACAGAAAAAGGATTTGTGGTTCCTACCGATGCCGAATGTACAACCATGGATCTTTCTTCATTAAATTCTGAATCTGAATTTAATTTAATGGCAACCCTGTCGAAATTCCCTGAAATTCTTGCATTTGGCGCTGAAGAAAAGGCACCTCATTCTTTAGGTAATTACCTCAAAGACTTAGCTGCCAACTTCCATTCTTTCTACAATGCTCAGAGAATTTTGATCGATGACGCAAACGTTCGAAACGCTCGACTGGCTTTGCTTTTAGCCACAAGACAGGTACTGCGCAATGGTTTATCGATCCTTGGAGTCTCGGCTCCAGAACGTATGGATCGAGAAGAAACAGCCTGTTAATTCGGAGAAACTTATGGCTTCTAAGTCTGGTTTTGGGAACTGGTTCTATGGTTTTTTAACGGGAGGCGTTGTTGGTGTAGCAACATGTGCGATTGCTGCTTTTTTCATAACAAACACACCCATTCCATTTGTTAACAAGGTTGATCAAGCAAGTGAAAAGATCAACCCGGTTACCAATGGAAATCCTATTGATCCTAACGAAAGGCTAAATAGCACAGCTAGTTCACCGAACAATGTTCCTAAAAGTAAGGTCACTTTAGTCGAAGCATCATCTGATAAGTCACCTACTTCAGAAAGCACTAAAGTACAGTCTGAAGATGTTGCTCGTTTTGTTGTACAAGCCGGAGCTTTTCGTTCCGAGGAAGCCGCAGAGGGACGCCGAGCTGAACTCGGTATGATGGGATTTGAATCTAGAATCATCCCAAAAACGGATTCAACCGGTACAGTCTATCGAGTCCGACTAGGACCATATGGCACAATGAAAGAAGCCAGCGAAGTGAAACGATTATTACTAAATAACTCAATTCCGTCAGAGATCGGTCGTATCCGATAACCTGAGGTTATTATTTAAGCGTTTCATCAGAATCCGTTCCTACTATACGAAATGTTTGGAACGGATTTCTATTTTTATTTGATCAGGATTCTTCATGCTTAGACGCACTATACTTTCAACCTCTTTACTGGCACCACTATCAGTCTTTGCCTCAGTTGAAGCTCCAGTACAAGGTCAAGACTATACGGTTTTACCTACCCCAGTTCAAACACAAAATTCAAAAAAAATCGAAGTACTAACTTTTTTTGGATATTTTTGTCCCCATTGTTATAGCTATGAAAAAGTAATTAGCCCCTGGGCAGAAAAACTACCTGATGATGTTTCTTATCAATTGATTCCTGTTGCTTGGAATGAAAATTTCAATCATTTTTCAACAGCTTTTTATGCGCTTGAGGCAACCAAGCAAATAAAACCATATCACCTAAAGTTGTTCGATGCGGTTATAAAGCAAGGAAAAGAATTTACAAACATTAATCAGATTGCAGATTACTTAGCCTCTGAGGGTATGAATAAAAAGGATTTCCTCAAAGCCGCTAACTCCTTCACCGTTAAAATGAAAACAGATCGGGCTATGAAAACTTGGCTCGCTTACGGTATCGATGGAACACCAGCTAATGCTGTTAATGGAAAATTCATCACTGCTCCACACATGGTCGGCACACGCGAAGGGGCCATTAAGGTAATCGAAAAGTTAATAGAGCAAGAAAGAAAAAATAGAAAATAAATTGAATTTAGTTTTCTAAATTTTTCGTTAGACAACACAAATATCAATAGCTCGATAAAATAGGCACAGTTTCTTTTGGATTAAATTATGAAAGTCTTTTTAACAGGTGTATCTAGTGGTATAGGAGAAGCGCTTGCACGCGAATTTGCTTCTCGAGGCGCATCCTTAGCGTTGGTTGCGCGTCGTAAAGATAAATTAGATGAACTTATCGCCTCATTACCCCACTCGCAAAATCACACTGCAATTGTCTGTGACGTAACGGATCGAGATGCTCTCATCGAAGCTGCTCGCTCATACGATCAATCTTGCGGTGGAGTAGATATTGTTATTGCATGTGCGGGTATTTCGCTTGGCGTAAAGACAATGTACTACGAAGATTTAGAGCAATTCGATCGTGTTTTCCAAACAAACGTCATTGCCATGGCAAATACATTCCATGCCTTCCAAGAACCGATGATAAATCGTCATCGCGGTTGTTTAGTTGGCATTGGTAGTGTCGCAGGAATTCGAGGCCTTCCTGGAAGTGAAGCCTATTGTGCAAGTAAGTCGGCGGTGATTACTTACTGTGAAAGCCTACGAGTTGAAATGAAAAAACACGGCGTTCGCGTTGTCACAATTTCTCCAGGCTTCGTACGCACTCCGTTAGTCGCTAAAAATCCATATAAGATGCCATTCTTAATGGAACCCGAGGATTTTGCCCGAGAAGCCGTTAAGACCATTATGTCGAATAAGACTTATGCCACAATTCCTTGGCAGATGGGCTGGCTAGCTAAATTATTACGGATCATTCCTAATCCACTTTTCGACAGGATCCTTGCAAAACGTAAACAAAAACCAAGAGCTCAGAGCGCCCATCAATAAATCAAGGTTACAGGAGTTTGCCATTTAGACTCCTGTACTAAATACTTTAAACAGACTCACCATTGTTAGCGCGCATAATTTGCGTTGAGCGAATCAGATACCAGGGTAAAGAAATACCTGCCCATATATGCATAAGACGCGTAAAAGGTATGCTCATTAAAATAATTAGTCCCACTGTTATATGTATTTTTTGCCAAATAGGGACATTTATCATTAATTTCCAGGCTTCTGGATGAAAACTAAGTAAGCTTCTTGCCCACTCTCCTAGTAACAAAATAATAGCCCCGGACCGACCATATAGAATTGCATCAACAATGCAGGCAATACCAAAGGTTACAACAAGGCTAAGTAAAGATAGTACAAACCAGTCACTAGCTCTTGTAATCGCTCGAACTCTAAAATCTGTTAATCTTCGTTTAGAAAAAAGAAATATTCCCACCATTACGAGAATGGCTGCAATTCCTCCCATAATAATTTCAACTATTTGATGTATTGGTGGCGTTAATCCAATACCACTTAACCAGGATGCGGGAGTTAGTAGTCCAACACAATGTCCACCAAATAAAAGTAATACCCCGACATGAAATAGATTAGAGGCAATTTTCATATGACTTTGACTAATCAGTTCACTACTTTGTGTTTTCCAACTATAGGGAACGAGTAGCCCCCTAAGTAAACTAGCCGTAATTAATATCGATATAGAAACATACGGTAAGATTTGAAACAAAAAAAAGTGAATAATTTGGTTCAAATTTGTAGATAGCATAGTACTCACCTCAATTTGATACCGTTGTACGATCCTTGCATTCGAAAATAGGAATGACGTGCCGATTCATCGGTTTACCAAATATTGCCTCAGCTCTTCGCCTCGTATCACTGCTACTTCCAATAGAATCCCCTTCCTTCCCTTGCATTAAAACACTTGATTGAGAATTACGATTAGCAGAAGGAATAACGAAACGATCCCGATAATTTGCAATTGCTAATAGTGAGTGCATTTCCTGAATATCAGCAAAGGTCAATCCCACATTACGAACTTCATCTGCGCTAGGTAGGCAAGTTAGATCTTCTATTGATATTTCTTTTTGTAGAAATTGTTCAATACCTTGAGAAATACTGTACTCACGAACTACTTTTCTTTCTACCAATAGACGCTTTAATGCAATTTTTACAACCTCTTGATTACCCGCTGTAAAAAGATTTGCTAGATACTGAATTGGGATCCTTAGATAATCGATGTCAGGCACCCCTTCTTTTTGAGGAAATTTTCCGGCATCGGTTGCTTCAATTATGGGAGAAAGAGGTGGGATATACCATATCATCGGTAGTGTTCGATATTCTGGATGTAAAGGTAATGCAATTTCCCAATTTACAATCATTTTGTATACGGGAGATTTCTGCGCTGCATCGATCCACGATTGTGAAATGCCACTTCTTAATGATTCTTTTATCACTTTGGGATCGGTTGGATCAAGAAAAATAGATCTTTGTGCCTCATAAAGATATTTCTCGTTTTCTGTAGAGGCGATTTCTTTTATTCGATCCGCATCATAAAGCAACACCCCCATATAACGAATTCGGCCCACACATGTTTCAGAACAAATAGTAGGCATTCCGCTTTCTAGGCGGGGATAACAAAATATGCACTTTTCAGCCTTACCACTGGACCAGTTATAGTATATTTTTTTATAAGGACAGCCTGATACACACATTCTCCAGCCCTTGCATTTGTCTTGATCTACCAAAACGATGCCATCTTCTTCGCGTTTATAGATCGAGCCTGAAGGACAACTTGCAACACAAGCTGGGTTTAAACAATGCTCACACAATCGAGGTAAATACATCATAAAAGTATTTTTGTATCGAGCATATATTTCTCTGTTGACTCCATTTAAATTTAAGTCTTCAACAGTTTTTAGATCGACGCCTCCAAGATTGTCATCCCAGGATGCACTACGTTCGATCTTTTCTAAAACTTTACCCGTAATACATGAAATAGGCCGTATTGTCGGGAATGTAGATGTTTTTGATTTACTTTGTAATTTCTGATAATTAAAGCTAAAAGGCTCGTAATAATCATCAATATCTGGCAAAAGAGAATTTGCAAAGATTTTCGATAATACGGATAACTTCTGTCCTCTTTTTAAATTTAATTGATGATTCTTGAAACTCCAACCACCTCGCCACCTATTCTGATTTTCCCATGATTTAGGATAACCAATCCCTGGTTTTGTCTCGACATTATTAAACCAGACATACTCCATACCGGGACGATTAGACCAAACATTTTTACAGGTTACTGAACAGGTATGACATCCGATACATTTATCTAAATTCAGAACCAATCCAATTTGAGCCCGAATTTTCATAATATATTCCCTAAAATTAATTATCCAACCACTCAGTTTTTTCCATTTTTCTTACCCACACAAAATCATCTCGATTTGGACTAATGGTTCCGTAATAATTAAATGAATAAGACAGGTGAGCATAGCCACCAATCATATGGGTCGGATTAATAACAACTCGAGTAGGAGAATTATGATCACCCCCTCTAATGTGAGTGATTTCAGAGACGGGTGTGTATACCGTCTTTTCTGTCGCGTGTTGCATAATGCACAGACCTTCCGGTATACGACTACTCACAATAGATCGAGCCGAGACTGCGCCATTGGCATTCCATAGCTCAATCCAATCATTGTCTTTAATGTTAATTCGGTCCGCATCCACACTATTAATCCATAGAACAGGACCTCCTCGTGATAGAGCAAGCATTCGTTCGTTATCAAAGTATGTGGAGTGAATTCCCCATTTTTGATGCGAGGTTATAAAATTTAGCAGAATCGCCTTATGACCGTTCGGAGCAATATTTTTACAACTCATGCAATTATCAGCATGTAATGGCGGACGGTACTGCGGGAATGATTGACCAAATGCTCTCATCCAACTGTGATCTAGATAAAACTGTTGACGTCCCGTTAAAGTACGCCAAGGAATTCTATATCGAGTATTTTGAATATAGGCTACATAGGGGAACTCTTCATTTTCTGTTCCTGACCAATCAGGAGCCGTAAATGTTTTTCTTGGTTGAGACTTTAAGTCCTCAAATGTAATCCTATCTCCTATATGATTCTTTGAAAGGATCTCTTTACAACAAACACCCGTTTTTTCTTCAAGTGAATTCCAACTTCGATACGCTAAGGAACCATTGGTTTCCGGAGAAATACGAAGGATGAAATTAATCACTTCAACGTCTGTTGATAACCGAGAACTCCCTTTAGCAATACCCTGACTGACCGTTCCATTTAGTCCTTTTAACTCTAAAAGTTCTGGCTCAAGATCCCATTGAATTCCTTTAATTCCACCTCCGTTTTGAGATAAATTAGGACCAACAGCAATGTATTGATCAAAAATTTGGCGATAATCTCGATTTACGAGTATTACTTTGGGGGCCGTTTTTCCTGGAACAAATTTGCACTCTTTTTGATACCACTTTTTAACCTCTAATGCTTGACCAAGTTCGTTTGGAGAGTCATGCATTAAAGGATTTAAAACAACATCTTCGACTGAACCAAATGTGTCTTCATACTGTTTTGCAATCTCTGATATTTTAGAAGCGATTCCTTTAAATATTTCCCAATCACTTCTACTTTCAAATGTATTTCCTACGGCTTGTACGAATGGATGGATAAAACCATGCATGTCCGTTGTATTAATATCATTTTTTTCATAAAAGGTAGCTGTCGGTAAAACAATATCTGAATAGACCGATGTCGTACTCATTCGAAAATCAATATTAATTAAAAGATCGAGTTTGCCTTTTGGAGCTTCTCTCCACTGACATAAAAGAGGACGAAGATTCGATTCCGTATCCTGCAATTCAGAAGAAAGTATTCCACTTTGAGTGCCCAATAAATGTTTCAAGAAATACTCATGTCCCTTACCAGAAGAACCTAGTATATTGCTTCGCCATACAAACATATTTCGAGGCCAATTTTCTTTAGCATCAATATCCGTACACGAGAAACGAATTCGGCCTTTTTCTATTTCTTGTTTTAAATAAGTTTGTAGATCCTCAGAGACTGAGCATACATTTTCTTTTAATTTAATCGGATTAACATTTAGTTGCGGTGCCGATGGCAACCATCCCATCATTTCACTTTGAATATTGAAGTCTAAAAAGGTACCTTGGTATCTCTCTTTATCTGCTAAAGGAGAAAGTAGGTGATTTAAAGATACTCGTTCGTAACGCCACTGATCCGTATGCTCATAAAAAAAGCTGGTTGCATTCATTTGACGTACCGCAGGAACCCAATCTTGAGCAAAAGAATACGTCGCCCATCCTGCTTGAGGACGAACTTTTTCTTGGCCTACATAATGACACCAACCACCACCGGGAACTCCACATGTGCCACAAAGCAATAGTAAATTTATGATGGCACGATAAGTATTATCCGTTTGATACCACTGATTAACACCAGCTCCCATACAAACACAGGCTCTACCATGAGTTTTTAGTGCCGTTGATGCAAATTCACGAGCTAACGCAATCACATCTGAGGCTTTTACATCTGTTATCTGCTCTTGCCATGCAGGAGTAAAAGGAATATTGCTTGAATAATCGATTGCACATTGACCACCTAATCCGCGATCTATTCCTAGGTATGCGCCTAAAAGATCGTATACCGTAGCAACATAAACCTCTTTCCCATTTGCTGATATCTTTTTAACCGGAACGTTACGTGTAAAAACCGTTTCAGAGGCTTCTGAATTATTTTTAAATTGAGGATGAATTTCTCCACCAAAATAAGGAAAATCGACCTCTAGCACGTTGTCTTTTTCATGAATAAAACTCAGTTGTGGACGAATTTTTTTGTTTTGTCGACTTTCTAAAGGATAAAGATTCCATTTTCTTTTATCGGTTCCCCATCGGAAGCCTATTGATCCGTTGGGAACCACTAAGTCATCTGAAAGTTCATCCCAAACCAATATTTTCCACTCTGGATTAGATTCATTTTCTGAGTTTGATAAATCCGATACCCTCAGAGTTCTTGTTGGAATCCAGTGGTTCTCTTCACGACCATCTAAAATTACCAAAACAGGTAAATCTGTTAACTCACGGCAATATTCGGTGAAATAGGTATTTGACTTTTCTAGATGAAATTCTTTAAAAACTACATGACTTAAAGCCATCGCCAACGCTGCGTCGGTTCCCTGTTTGGGATGTAACCACCAGTCCGCATTTTTTGTGGTTTCAACGTAATCCGGACAAACATTGACAACCTTGGTTCCGTTATAACGTGCTTCAGTTAAGAAATGAGCATCAGGTGTTCGAGTCAAAGAAATATTAGTACCCCAAACGATGATATAGCTTGAGTAGTACCATGAAGCGGATTCTGGAACATCAGTCTGCTCACCCCAAACCTGCGGAGATGACGGTGGCAAATCACAGTACCAATCATAAAAAGAAAGAATTGTGCCCCCTATGAGAGACAAATACCGAGTACCCGCTCCATATGACACCATGGAATATCCAGGAATCGGTGTGAAACCAATGATTCGGTCTGGACCATACTGATTGATTGTATATAGGTTAGCTGATGCAATAATTTCTTCAGCTTCTTCCCAGGTCGTACGGACAAATCCACCTAACCCTCTCGCCTTCACATAGCGAGATCGAATTTCAGGATTTTCAACAATATTTTTCCAGGCCTGAATGGGATCCGTATCTTTTCTGTAGTGACGCCATGCCTCTAACAAATCGGATCGAATTAACGGATGTTTAATTCGAGAGGCGCTATACAAATACCAAGAATAACTAGCACCTCTTGGACAACCACGCGGTTCATGATTGGGAACCCCTGGTGGTGTTTCAGGATAATCGGTCGCTTGAGTTTCCCAAACAACGATACCGTTCTTAACGTAAATATTCCAACTACAAGACCCTGTACAATTAACTCCATGAGTTGAGCGAACGATCTTGTCGTGTGACCAACGATTTCGATACGCATCTTCCCAACTACGATCCTCGGCCTTTATTTCGCCCCACCCATCAGAATACGATCCAACCTTTTTGGTAAAGAAAAGAGGAGCCTTAAAAATTTCACCCATTTTTTTCTCCTACCAGTTAAATATATCAACACCGATTAGGTGCGTTTTTACGGTCATAAAAATAGAGATTGATCAGCAACATGGTGCAAAAGATCAAGATCGATACTAAGAACATCACATTCATACCGAATGAAGCCAGCAAAAAGCCAATCGTGAACGGACCATAGGCTCCAATAGCCGATGTCCAGCCAACAACAGCACCTCCTTGAAGTGGAGGAAAAATCATGGACATCTGCTTTGTCGTTGATGCATTACCAACTCCTGTCCAAAAAAACACCCAGAACATTGCGATAAGCCAAATCCAACAACTTTCAACTGAATTTGGGACATAAAGCCATAAAACCAACAATCCCAATATGGTCATAACTGCCATAATCGTTGTAATTCGTCCACCCCGAATTTTGTCTGACAAGCCACCTGCAAGAACTCGCGATATAGAACCAATCACTGGTCCCAGCCATGCCAAAGCAATCACATTAGGGGCATTTTCTATACCAGCAAAGGTATGGCTTCCCAGTAACGCCAGCTGGGCACCTAGGCCAGCAAAGGTTGCGAAGGTTCCATAATAAAAAAGAGTCATGAACCAAGTATGTTTATTACTGAATATATGCCATTGTTGTTTGATATCTGAATGAACAGGAACGGACCTTAGAAATAACCAAGAACAGGCAGTGACCACTGCAACCAATGGGATCCAAACCCAAGAAGCATTTTGAAACCAGTAATGAGTAATAACTCCTTCTGCAGAATAAACCGCTTGAGCAGAACCTAAAAACACGAAGATACTTGTGACAATGACAACTGGTGTAACAAATTGAACTAATCCTGTACCAAAATCAGAAATACCACCCTGAATCCCCAACGCCAATCCTTTTTGGGATTTTGGAAAAAAATAGTTGGTGCTGGCCATTAATCCAGAAAAACTTCCTCCTCCGATACCACTTAGAAGAGCAAAAACAAGTAGAACCCAATAAGGAGTATTCGGATTTTGTACTGCGTAAATCCAACACGCTAGGGGAATAAACAGAAGTGCCGTAGAAACCGTTACTAAAATTCGAGTACCTACAATTGGCGGAAGGAATGTCCAAACAATACGTAATGTACCTGCAGAAAGACCAACCATAGAAACTAACCAATAAAGTTGGCTATGATTCAAATTAAATCCAATCGAATTTAGATGTGGCGCAAGCGATGGGACAAGAAACCAAACACAGAACCCTAAGGTCAAACTAAGAGTACTAAAAAGAACGGTTAACCACGCTAACTTTTTATTCCATTGTGCAGGATTCTCCGGATTCCAAATCTTGATATCTGGTGTCATGTTGTAACCCAAAACAATTATTTATTGATTTAGTCTAGGGTTACTCTTTACCGTTGAATCTCTTTCTTAATCATTTTGGGTAAAAACTCAAATAGAAACAATCGGTTGGTTTTATGCTTAAGCATAGAAAATTCTATTTAAGAGATGATTATGAATAATGAATTAAAGGCTCTAGCGTACCTACTCACTTATCCAGATCATGTATTAATTGAAAACTTAGAGAAAATTAAATCAGTACTTTCCCACTCAACCAGATTGAGTAAAAGTGAGGGCGAAACTCTCAAAAATTTTATTCAAATGTTAACTTCGTCGCCCCTAACTGAAATACAAAGTCTTTATGTTTCTACATTTGAAAATAACAGAAATAGATGCCTAAATCTTTTTGAGCATTTAGAAGGAGAATCAAAAGATCGGGGAGCATCTATGGTTCATCTTATAAAACTGTATGGCGATTATGGACTTGAATTTTCTAGTCATGAATTACCCGATTTTTTACCAGCCGTTCTAGAATTTTTGTCGGGTTTGAATAATACAGATACCGAAATATGGCTTAGCAGTATAGCGCCTCTAATAGCCATTCTTGATTCAGAACTCATGGTAATAAAAAATCCATGGAGTGCTGTTACAGGAGCTCTATTGACCTTAGCAAAACAAAAAAGAATCCAAAAACAAATGAGTCCAGAAAAAAAAGCTGATGACGCGCCTATTCGATTTATATCTTCTGCGTTTTAGGTCTCCCACAGATAAGAAGAAACTCCGCAATTTGAATTTACGGAGTTTCTTTGAAGCACCTAACCCAAAATAGGTAATCGTAGGTATTAGTGTTTAGCTTCTTTTCTTGCGTTGTATTCACAGGCTGCTGCTGTAAAGACAACGTCTGTAGAAGAGTTCAAAGCAGTTTCTGTCGAATCCTGAAGAACACCAATAACAAAACCTACAGCAACGACTTGCATAGCGATTTGTTGGTCAATTCCGAAGAGACCACAGGCAAGAGGAATTAACAACAAGGATCCACCAGGAACGCCAGAGGCACCGCAAGCACAAACAGAAGCAACAACAGAAAGAAGAAGTGCTGTAAAGATATCTACTTGTACGCCAAGTGTGTAAGCTGCGGACAATGTCAAAACCGTAATTGTCACAGCTGCGCCAGCCATATTAACGGTTGCACCAATCGGAATAGAAACCGCATAGACTTCTTCGTCTAACTTTAATTCGCGACACAAGTTCATGTTCACAGGAATGTTCGCAGCAGAAGAACGTGTAAAGAATGCAGTTACACCACTTTCACGCAAGCAACGGAAAACCAATGGGAATGGATTTTTCTTTGTAAACATCCAAACCAAGATTGGATTGATCACAATTGCAACAAAAACCATACAGCCAATCAACACAGCAAGAAGCTTGACATAAGAAAGAAGTGATTCAACGCCAGTATTAGCAACGACACTAGCCACTAAACCGAATACACCGAATGGAGCTAAACGGATTACTAAACGAACCACATACTCAACACCGAAGGAAAGATCGGCAACAATCTTCTTGGTTTCATCGGAAGCATGACGCAAAGCAATACCTAAGCTAATTGCCCAGGCTAAAATACCGATGTAGTTTGCATTAGCAATAGCCTTAACTGGATTATCTACAATGTTGAAAACAAGGTTCTTCAACACTTCTCCAATACCACCTGGAGAACTAAGCGCATCCTTAACCTCTACCAAAGCAATCGTAGTCGGGAACATGAAACTAGCAATAACCGCAACCAAAGCTGCGCTGAACGTACCCAATACATAGAGGAAAATCACAGGTTTGATCTTGCTTCCGGCACCCATATCGTTGTTTGCAATAGAAGCTGCAACCAAGACAAACACTAAAACAGGAGCAACGGCCTTTAGGGCACCTACGAAGAAGCTACCCAAAAGTTCAACAGATTTTGCAAAATCTGGCCAAACCAAAGCAACAATAACACCTAAAATTAAGGCAACTAAAATTTGCTTAACTAGCGATCCATCGCGAATTAAGCTCATAAGGAAAGGAACTGTTCTTCTCATTTTTTACTACTTAGATTAGATTAACCCCGTCAGTTTAACGGTGAATTGACAATAATTTACAAATATTCAGTACTTTATTGAATGATTTTCAGAGAAAAAGAATTCATTCATTGGGTTTTACATCAAATTTCTGCAAATTCTCTCTTTTTCTAGAAACGAAAATGCTCGCTCACGAAAACTTTCGGAGCGAGCGCTATTAAAGTCAATAAAGATTAGATATCTTCCGGTTCCATCCGAATAGCACCGCAAGGACATTCACTGGAACAAATTCCACAGCCCTTGCAATAGTCGTAATTGAATACGTATGGAACTTTCTCTTCACCCGTTTTGATTACTGCATTATCCGGACAAACACCATAACAGTTATCGCATTGCAAACAGTTACCACAAGACAAGCATCTTCTGGCTTCAAACAGTGCATTCTCTTCAGTTAAACCATGTTGAACTTCATCAAATGTACTTTGACGACGAACCAGATCCAACTGAGGTCTTACAGTTTTTGGAGCATCTGCGTAATACCAGGTATTGAGGTTCTCATAAGAAGCAATTTCCTTCTTAAGAGGAATCACGAGTTCTTCGCCCTTCAGGTAGGCATCGATAGCCCGAGCCGCCTTATATCCGTGACCAATAGCAACTGTCACGTTTCGGTCACCCGGAACCATATCGCCACCGGCATAAATGCCTGGAACACCTGTGTACATGTTGGTATCCACTTGTACCACACCATTCTTGATATTAAGTCCAGAAACTTTATCTAAAAGACCCAAATCAACGCTTTGACCTAAAGCGAGAACGACCGCATCTGCTTGGACTGTTTCAAACTCACCGGTTGGCTGTGGATGACCGTTTTCATCAAGCTTCATCTTTTCGATCTTAACTTCCTGGCCATCAGTTTCTGAAATGGTAGAAAGCCACTTCACTGAAACGCCTTCCTCTAAAGCTTCTTCTACTTCGAAGTCGTGAGCAGGCATCTTTTCGCGAGTTCTGCGATAAATAATTAACGGTTCAGCACCTAAGCGTTTTGCAGAACGTGCTACGTCAATCGCAGTGTTACCGCCACCGTAAACCACAACCTTACGACCTAATAACGGCTCAGCCTCACCTTCCATAGAGCGAAGTACAGAGACGGCATCTAACATATGCTTAGCATCACCACCAGGAATGTAGGCTCGGTTTGCTAGGCTAGCACCTACTGCCAAGAAAGCAGCGTCATAGCCACCCGCCTTCATTTCTTCCTGAAGATCCTTAACACAGGTATTAAGTTCTAAGGTAACACCTAAATCCAAAATTCTTTGAATTTCTTTATCCAAAATTGTTCTAGGGAGACGATACTTTGGAATTCCATACCGCATCATGCCACCGGCCTGAGGAGCCCCTTCTTTGATAGTTACATTCCACCCTTTCAGAGCCAATTGATACGCAGCAGATAATCCAGCTGGACCAGAACCCACGATAAGAACTTTTTTATCACGCTTTTTCTGTGGCTTAACAAATGCGTAACCATTCTCGATCGCATGGTCACCTAAGAAACGTTCAACCGAATTAATACCTACGGACTCATCTAAACATCCTCGGTTACAAGCGCCTTCACAGGTGTGGTAGCAAACTCGTCCCATACAGGCCGGCAATGGGTTACGCTTTACAAGATGACGCCATGCTTCTTCATAACGTCCGCTTTCTGCGTAATAAAGCCATCCTTGAATATCTTCGCCAGCTGGGCACTGATTATTACAAGGTGGCAACTTATGTACATAAACAGGACGAAGAGTTCTCCAAGATCCTGTTCGATTCTCTAGAGAGGAACCTACATCCAGAGTGATAGCAAATGGTTTCTGCATACTCAGCACTCCTTAAACTCTTTCTGCTCTTTGGTCCGCCTGAACAGCAGTTGGAATGAACTCTGCCTCGTCTCCACTGAGAAGACCAAACATACGAATATTGCGTTCAGCCATTGCTTTAATTCGTGTCAGAGCTGCGACATCTCCCTTTGGACCAAAAAGGTGAGCGTAACGCTTCTGTAATTTCATATAGTTTTCAACTGGTTGAAGATTCCGAATCTTATTAACGTGAGTAATTTCGCCATACTCCGCTTCAAAAACCGGGAATAAAGCCGTTTCTTGCGCCAAACGAGCCAAGCGAATGGTATCTGATGACTTTGCACCCCAACCTAAAGGACAAGGAACGAGAACATGGATATAGCGAGCACCATGGAAGCTCATTGCCTTCTTAACTTTTCTTTCTAAATCTCGAAGATCGGCAACCGTAGCGGTAGCTACATAGGGGATACCGTGAGCCATCGCAATCAACGGAACATTCTTACCCTGACCGAATGCATTACCTGGATGCTTACCCACGATTTGAGTTGTAGCAGTACGTACGGCAGGAGGTGTTGCAGAAGAGCGCTGAACCCCTGTATTCATATATCCTTCGTTGTCATAACAAACATAAAGGACATCATCGTTTCGCTCAAACATGCCGGAAAGACATCCGAATCCAATATCGGTTGTACCACCGTCACCTCCTTGTGCTAAAACTCGAACCTCAGGAGTACCGTTCTTACGAGCCTTTACTTTCATCGCCGCTGCGATCCCTGTACCTACTGCTGCAGTGTTACCAAACAAAGAATGGAACCAAGGAAGTTGCCAGCTGGTTTCTGGGTAAGGAGTAGAAAAAACTTCCAAACACCCCGTCGCATTCGCTGCGACCAACCGTCCCTGAGTGGCTCGCATCGCAGCGTCCACCGTATATCGAGCTCCTAAAGCTTCACCACATCCCTGACATGCTCTGTGTCCAGAATTCAAGGAGTTATAACGTTCGATATTAGACTGTCCAGACCTTTGATCGGGTTGTAATAAGCGATTACCAATCGTAAATGTACCCGTCTGATAAAACTTAATTTGTTGCTCACTCATGATAAGTCCCCTTACGAGATGATGCGACATCGCGTACAACAGCCTCAGGTAAAGGTCCTGTGTGGCGTTCTTTTCGTTCTCGATTCAATTGCTTTTCAACCACCTCTTTATCTAAATCCATAAAGGTAAGAGATTCCAGTTGTCCAGCACCAGCTGCTTCGAAAGTCTTTCGTAAACTACTCTTCGTAATGGCTCGCCCGCCTAATCCAGCAATAACAGTATAGATATCGTATGTTTCACCACGAGTACTACGTTCAACATCATCGGCAAGAACACCACCAATACCAACAGCTAAAGCACGGTCAATTACAACAACCTGCTTAGCCCCTTGTAAAGCTTCTTTTAATTCTTTTGCTGGGAATGGACGGAAGGACTTAATTCCAATCAAACCAATCTTCTTACCATCGTTTCTCATTTCATCGATGGTATCTTTAATCGTTCCAATGACAGAACCTAAAGCAATCACAACGGTTTCTGCATCATCCATTCGATAGCAACTCAATAAGCCACCACTATCCCGCTTAAAGATTTCTTTAAACGCGGTTGCGGTTTCTTTAATCGTATCAAGAGCCTGAAGATGGTGTAAGTGAGCTAAATAACGAACTTCTGTAAAAGCTTCGGGACCAACCATCGCACCAATTGAAACTGGATTTTCTGGATCTAAGCTCTGACGGGGATCGTATGGAGGCAAGAAAGCGTCGACTTGTTCTTGAGATGGAATATCCATTCTTTCAAAAGCATGAGTCAATACGAAGCCGTCCATACAGACCATGACAGGCAATGATAATTCTTCAGCAATTCGAAATGCTTGAATGTGTAAATCCAATGCTTCCTGGTTATCTTCAGCAAAAAGCTGAATCCAGCCACAGTCTTTCTGACTCATGGAGTCCGAGTGGTCATTCCAAATATTGATCGGAGCACCGATAGCTCGAGAAGCTACGGTCATAACAATCGGTAAACCAAGGCCAGATGCGTTGTAAACCGCTTCAGCCATATACAAAAGACCTTGAGAAGCCGTTGCGGTATAAGCACGAGAGCCTGCTACAGAAGCTCCGATAGCCACACTCATCGCTGCGAATTCACTTTCTACGTTTACGAACTCACAATCCTTGAGAGTTCCCCGTTTTACCATCGCACCAAGATTTTCAACAATATGAGTTTGAGGAGAAATAGGGTAAGCACAGATTACCTCTGGGCGACAAAGTGCCACAGCTTCCGCTACCCCTAGAGATCCTTCAATCTGTTTTAACATGGGGAATTCCTTAAATTTATAAAGATGATTTAATGTGGGTAAAGAAGTTATAGGCATCTTCAGCTACTAAAGCATTCGCTTCAGCCACTTGCCCCTTGTACCTGGTTCTAAATGCTTGTTGAATACTTTCAAGCTTTAACTTTCCGGTCAAGGCTGCAAACCCAGCCAACATCGCTGCGCCCGGCAACGGACGTCCGATTCTCTCAAGCGCATACTTTGTTGCAGGAAGCGTCACAACGTGACCAGCAGGCAATCGTTCAACCAACTCTTCGAGTCCAAGATCTTGAGGACTCTGTGCACTATTAATTAATACATACCCGTCAGACTTAAGACCCGCAAACACAGGAACCGATTCCAACAAAGTTCTATCCTGGATCAACACGGCATCGGGCTCCATAATCGGTTCACGAAGTCGGATTTCTTGATCATTAATTCGAGCAAAGGCTACAACAGGTGCACCTGTTCTTTCACTACCAAAACTCGGAAATGCTTGTGCATAGTGCCCCTCAGTAAAAGAAGCCAATGAAAGCATTTCTGCCGAAGTGACAACACCTTGTCCTCCTCGTCCATGTAATCGTACTTGAAACACGGTATATACCTCTTATATTTTGTTTAGCAGCCAACTATGGGATATTACATTCCAATTTGTCATAGTTGGAGAATAAACTAATCCCAAAAAAGGTTCTTAAAATATAGTTAACATTCCTTTCAAATTAAAGGAAATCGATTTATGCGTTCTATTTTTCTTATCCTTTCGGTTCTAATTTTAAACGGTTGCGCCCTCAACACATGGCAAAATAAGTCGGTAAATCACCTAGATTCCATCACCCCAAAAGTCGGAAAAGCATCTGAAATATTTCTTGGTAATGGTTTTCAAGTCTTCCGTTGCATTCAAGACGCTAAGGGAACTTACTGGCGATTTGAACAACCGATCGCGAATCTTTCCAATACGCATGGAGAATTTCTCATCAAGCATTCTGGCCCAATGATGGCTTTTGATCACGCCGATGGATCTCGAATTCTTTCTTCCCGCATCCTTTCTTGGGTGAATCCACAAAACCCGTCTAACGATATCAAACCCGTTTTGATGGAAGCCATCACGGATCCAGGAAGTGGTTTCTTAAATGATGTTCGTTACGTACAACGTATCAATACAAAAGGCGGTATCCCACAAAAAAACTGTACGACTGAAGAAGTGGGACATCTGCTAAAAGTACCCTTTAAAGCTGAATACATTTTCTGGAAAAATTAAATTTTTCAGTCTTTTATCAGTGAATCCTAGTTCATTTAAACTTTATTTTCAGTTATAATAAGAGGTTCTGTAGGTTTTTGGTTTGATGGAGAATTTTAATGAGTCTTACTGCGACAACAGTCGGTGGATACCTCAGAGATTTACCGCCTGATCGAAGAGTTGCAATGGCAAGAGTATGTAGCATGATTCGTCGTTCAGCCCGTGGCGTAAGAGAAAGCATGCGTTATGGTCTTGCCTTCTACGAATTAGAAGGACCTTTGTTTGCTTTAGAATCATCTGAAAAGCAAATGACACTCTTTGTGGCAGAACCCTCCATCATTGAGCAACACTCTGCCAATCTCAAGGGTGTTATCAAAGAACGTAGTGCGATTGAATTTAAGGATTTAAATCGCATTCCGTTAGATTGCCTTGAACGAATCGTTCGTGATTCCGTTGTAGCTCGCCGTGAACGCCTTAAAAACGGCAAGGCACCAACACAAGCTGAATTACTTCAGTTGTGGAAAATCACTGAAGAAGATGCTAAAGCACCTCCTCCCATCGTACGTATTCCTATGGGGCGTGACGAAGAAGCTGAGGTTGTTGAAGAACCTGTCATTGAAAAACCTAAAGAACCGGTCGTTATTTTGAGAGCTCCTACATTCAAGGATCCTTCAATGACCGCAACAAGTCAGCCTAAAAACGTAAAAGCCGGACTTGAAGAAAAGGATACAGTAGAAAAAACGACAAAAAAGAGAACAACAAGAAGAACGACAAAGGCTAAAACAAGCGACTTAGCCTAAGGTTAAACTTCCTTTGTATTCCTGTATGGAAATCGAAGTAAGCCCCTCCAAATCGGAGGGGCTTGTTGTATGTAAAGCTTTATTGAACTTACCCTAGACACGTTCAAGCTTAAAGCTAATTTTATAACGATAGAAATCGATATTATCGACCACACTTAAAGCTCGTCGGAGACGTTGATCGTCTTCTAAGGCAATAATTACCCCGCGAACTGTTTGACCATTTTCACATAATTCTGTTTTAGCAAACCCCATGTAACGAAGAATTTGTCCGACAACCTTATCGGATGCTTGCCCTCGTTTAAGTTCAACAACAAGTAATGTCTTTTTATC
>JAFTYR010000007.1 GCA_017461315.1 Burkholderiaceae bacterium
CAATCCCTGCGATAAAAGCAGTTTGGAAAATGATTGTAAACACAATCGGTACAATAAAATTTTGGTAGCCAGCAATTGTGTTGTACATATATTGCACAGTTAAGGGAGGAGGTGCTTTCGAAGCTTGAACGACTTTTGATAAAGGAATTCCACCATCAACCATTTCTTTCGTTAAAGCATTCTGAATTGCAGTTTGAACAGGGCCTTGGGCACCTTTCATCGTGGTTCTTGATATGACGATAAAGGAACCGTTCGCTACTAAGGAAATTGAGGTTGGACGATTAGTAAGAAAGTCAGAGGCAAAATTTTTAGGAATGGTAATGAGTGCTTTCGCTTTTTCTTGATTTAATATGTTTTTTGCAGGAGCTAATTCGTCTAAAACTGCGATTAAGTGTAATTCTGGAGAAGCCTGAAGTTCTTGAACCAGTCGTCTTGAAATAGAGCTTTGATCTAAATCCAATACAACGGTTTTAATATTTTCTGGAATCTGTGCTGAATAGGGCCAAGGATAGTAAAACGAATAAAAAAGGACTGAGACGACAAAAAAGGACATGCAGACTAAATTCGTCAAAGCTTCTTTAGCCGTGATAAAACAACATTTAATGAATGAATTCGAATTTTTCATACCCTATGTCCTTCTGTAAAGGGTATTCCCATTTTCCGTAGTACACGTTTAATTTTTAAACGCATTAATCCGATACCGAGTGTGAAAGGAATGATTGAAAAAAGAGACAAAATTAAGACATTAAAACTCGAATAAGTAAACACTCCTCCTAAAACCCATTGTTCGGATTGTATTTTTAAAAACCAGGTTAAAGGAATCAGTTGAGCAAAAGAAGCTACCCACGGTCCCATGGTGTCTAAGGGAATGGAGGAGCCGGTAAAGGGAAGTGCAGGAGCTACATATGCTGAACACAATACCAGAGCAAAATGCCAACTAGGAGCTAAGGCAACAAACAATACGGCAATACCTGCCATAGCAAGAATCAAGAAGAAAAGACTTAAAGTCCAAATGACTAAAGAGCCTGAATTTGCCCAACCACCCGCTCCAACAAAAAGAGCGATATACCAAACACAAAGCAGAAAGTAATAAAAAAGAGAGGGAAAGAGTTTTCCAAAGATTGAAGCCGAAAGACTTCCTCGGGCATTTTCCATCCAAGAGCGGAAGGATTGGTCTTGTTGTTCCCGAATTAAGGTTGTAGCAAAACAAAGGAGTGCTCCTAATTGAAGGATGCTCGGTAACAAAGAGCTCCCTAAAAAGGCGCCAAAACTAGAAGCAGGATTCCCTAATCCATAAAAATCAGCTTGAATAACATCAACTTTATGTTGAGCTCCAGCGATTCCTCCTCCAGTATATAGAAGTGAATTTTCGGCTTTTTGCGTGTTTAAGTTACTGATGACTAGATTAACGTCAGCTAAAATCGTACTGGCTACAGCAAAACGATTTTCATCCAAATACAAGGAAATCGAGGATCCTTTACCAGAAAGCGTGTCTTTCCCATAGTTTTGAGGAATACTTATGAGAGCGTACACTTTGCCCGTTCTAAGTGCCTCTAAGCCATCAGCATTATCAATATAGCTATCTAGGCCTAAAGATCGAGTTGCTGAAAACTGGTTTGCTATAGATCGAGAAATCGATGAATGGTCTTGGTCGACGAAAGCGACAGGTACTTGTTGAATCATGCCATTACCCGTTAAGCCCCAAACAATGAGCATCCAAACCAAGGGCATGATCCAACAAAAGATAATTTCTGCTGGTCGATGCGTCAAAGCTCTTAGTTCTCGTCTAGCGGATGCGCTACTTGCTTCTAACCATTTCCCGGGAGTCAAGGTTAATACTCCTATTGTTTAGCGATGATTTTCGACTAAAACACTCATACCAGGACGCAATCCTTCTACTTTTCCGACTGGGCGGGCACGGACTTCAAATGTTCTCATATCATATCCCGAATCCTGACGGGTACTACGCCAAGTGGCGTAATTAGCTCTCGGACTAATGTAATAAATTTGGAATTCAACGACTTTATTTTTACCTAAAGCAGGGACTTGACCTTTGAGCGTATTACCGATAGCAATTTTAGGCATATCTTCTTCTCTGAAATTAAAACTAGCCCATTGGTCTTTTAGATCGACCAAAGTAACAATCGGGAATCCAGAAGGCGCTAATTCACCTTCGACTAAAAGAATATGATCGACTTCTGCGCTAAGTGGAGAAACAAGTAGTTTGTCTTTTGTGAGAGCTTCAACTTCTTTAACTCCTTCAGAAGCTTGTAGGGTTAAGTCTGCAATAGCCTTCTTTTCTTGTTGACGGGCACCAATTTGAGCGATTTCGTACTGTTTTTTAGTGGCAACTGCGAGTTCCTTTGCTGCGATACTCTGAGCCTTCACCTCATCATATCGTTGAGCGGATACGAGACCATCTTGATAAAGAGTGTGAATACGACGGTAGGTTTTTTCTGCCAATGCGGAGGCCACTTCCGCCCGTTGCCACTGAGCGTGCGCTGCTTCGATTTCCTGTGGACGAGCACCCTCATCAACTAAATCTTGCTTAGCCCGTGCCGCGGCTTCCTGCGCTTTCACCTGTCCTAATTTAGCTTCTAATTCCGGTAACAATAATTCAGCGACGGGTTGTCCTTCACGAACGGAATCGCCTTCTTTGACTAAAACTTTATAGATGCGTCCAGGAACTTTAGATGAAACGCTGACTGTGCGTGCATCCATTTGACCTTGAATCGGTGGTTTGGGTGGATGTGAGGCCTCCCAAATGCCCCAAATCAAGAAAATAACGACAGAAGCAATTAACAAAAGAATCAAAAGAACTCCGAGTCGGGAGGGCGGTTCCAATACTACTGGATACGTATTATCTATATTTTGATTTGTCTTATTTTCGTCTGTCATATTCATTCCTAGTTTTCGACAATGACGTTTTTCTGATTAAAATCAGACATAAATTCATTCATTTGACCACAAATGGCGTGTAGTAGAGCGTAGCTTGAAATAAATTCAAACGAAGCCAGTCTTCGTCCTACTTCAGCCTTAAGTAATTGACTTCGTGCCTCGCTTAGGTCTAATGCAGTTGAAAGTCCCTCTCCAAAGCCCTTGCTTTTTAATCGAAGATTTTCACGTGCTAAGACAACGGTTGAAGCAGAAAGTTTGTATTGTTCTACTGCATTTTGTGTTTGTAACCAGGCTACTTCTACACTGGTTTTTACTGTATTAATGGCTTCAGCCTTACCAGCTTCGGCTTGATGTACAAGAGCTTCTGCACTTCGAACACTAGAGCGTCGATCCTTAGCGCTCCATAGTGTGAAATTAACGCCAATTCCTGCAATCCAATTGGGCTCTACTAAAGTTTGATAGTGCTTGATGAAGTTATATTGTCCGAATGCAAAAAGTTGAGGCATCCATTGTGATTTAGCGACTTTTACACCTTGCTCAGCTCGATTGGACTGAGCCTTTAAAAGGGCAATTTGCGGATTATTTAAAAGCGCAAGATCCTGCCAATAGGCTAGTGGTTTTAACGGTTTATTTAGAACAAAAAGTGGAGTAGATAGATTTTTAATCGAATCGTCTCGTAAAAGTCGTATCAATTGCGTTTTAGCTACTCGTGCATTGTCTTTGGCTTTAAGGTAGTCTCGCTTGGCATTATCGCGAGCAACTTGAACACTCATACGTTCAATGCGACTAATCACACCTTGTTTTTCGAATTGTCTTGCTCGCTGAAGTTCTTTTTCTTGCTGAACCAACATCGATTTTTGAAGTTTTTCGATGGAATTTGCCAGTTGGAGTCCAAAATAGTATCCAGCAAGTTGAGCATCGAGTTCTTCAGCGCTGACTCGCTTTAGAGCATAGGCTTCGTCTATTTCATATTTACTGGCTCGTTGAGCCGCTTCGATTTTCCCACCCGTATAAATTGGCCACATTGCTGTTGCGCTAGCTCTTGGTCCATTCAATGACAGTTTTTCTTGTAAAGAAAGTGAAACCGGTAAACTCATTGCACCGAGTGGAACCTGAATGTCTTTCCCAATATCGATTTCTTTTTGTCCAGCAATTTGCATTGCTTGAAGAGTAACCGTTGGCCCTCCAGCGGTCTTCAATGCGTCACTTGCTTGGCGTTTACTTTCTAAATAGGCCTCATCGGCTTTAAGTTTATGACTGTTTTCATAGAGCATTTGTCGAGCACTATCAAAACTTAATGGAGTCGCACAAGAGACACCCAAGGAAAGAAAAAAGACAAATGATCCGCAGATAAACTTGTTATGCATTTTCTATGGCCTAAATGCGAGGTAATAATTGTAATAAATACAAACAAACTGCAGATGATTGTAACGACAAATGTTCGTGATTTGAATTCAGTTTTATCGAATTGGTGCCAATGTGACTCGGAATTAGGTTAATTTTTGTGAAAAAAAGTATTTTCAAAAAAGGGTGATCGGTTTTTGATCACCCCTGTAAGTTTCTACTGAATGTTTTAAGCCATGGTGCCGGTACCGAATACCTCAAAATGAAGTTTTTCAGGTGAAAAACCTTGGGCTATAAGAGCGGAGCGCACCATATTCATAAACGATACTGGACCACAGAAATAGACATCCGCATTGGTATCTAACTCTAAGCTAGCCAGAGCATCTTCATTCAGTCGTCCTTTATGAATATTCGGACAATTGCAATTAAGTGATTGGACCTGAGATAAGTAAAGTTCTTCGGTTTTGTTCTCAAGTTGATCGAGTGCTTGCCTAATTTCTTCTTTAAGGGGAATATGATCTAGATCTTGTGTGGCATAAATGAAAGCGACCGATCGTTGTGATTTTTCTTCTGAAAGTCTCTTTAACATTGAAAAGATTGGAGTAATCCCAATTCCGGCACTGATGAAAACAACAGGCGTTTCTTTATTTTCTAAAACAAAGTCACCCGTTGGAGCCGTTAATTCAATCACACTACCAACTTGTAGCGAAGAGTGTAGATAAGTAGACATCGCACCGGCTGGAGCATCATTTTGAGCATCTACTCTTTTTACTGTAATACGCAACGTGTTTTCTGTTGCATTAGTGACCGTATATTGTCGAGGTTGGATGACACCTTTTTCCTTCAAATAGGCTTGAACTGATACAAATTGTCCTGATTTAACGGATGGCAATTTACCTTGATCAGCAGGACTCAAAGTGAAACTGACAACATTTTCAGTTTCGACTTTGCGATCAACAACAACGAAAGGACGCCATCCAGACCAACCTCCAATGGCATTAGCATGGTCTTTGTAGATTCCATTTTCTGCATCAATCAAAATTTGAGCTAATTGAGCATAGGCTTGTGCCCAGGCTTCGATGAGTTCGTCGGTAGCCCCGTCGCCTAAAACTTCTTTGATGGATCCCAAAAGATGACGACCTACGATGTCGTATTGTTCAGCACGGATGTTGATTGTGGCATGTTTAACGGCAATATGACGAACAGCGCCGAGTAAAACAGAAGGATTTTCAATATTTTCTGCATAGGCTAATACAGCACTCGCAAGGGCTCTTTGTTGCTGACCTTTAGCTTGGTGAGCTTGGTTGAATACATTACGTAACTCAGGGTTGCCACTGAGCATTCGATTGTAAAAATGCGAGGTGAGTGCGACACCATGTTCTCTCAAAATAGGTACTGTGGACTTAATCAATTCGATTTGGTGCGGGGTCAACACTTTGTGCTCCTTATTAGATTGGTCGATGCCATCATTGTATAAGAAACATAATTTAATATTATTGATATCTTGAATTAATAGTTTTTGACTATCTATTGATAAGATAATTCCTACCGAACAATCGTATTGACTTTAAAGGAAAGAAAGAATCAAGATGAATTCAGTTAAAAAGCATTCAATTGTTACGGATGAAACACTTTGTTGCCCATTTCGACATTTCGTAACAGACAAACGAATCAAAAACCTATAGTATTAACCCTAAAGATTTGATCGGACGATGAAATCTTCAGGCTTTCTTGGTTGGGCCTGAATCAATCAAGCCAGTTTATTTCGACTCCGTGGAATAACGTTTTGCTTATTGAGCGTATCAATAGGTCTCCTTGTGGTGAGATGTTCTTTTGGGGTACAAAGTTTGGTGATTAGGGCACACTAAACTTGATGAGTAAACAACCATCCTTTTGGGTAAGAAATTTACGAGGATGGTTGTTTTTTTGTGTGCAGAAATCCGCTCAGAATATCTGAGTGGATTTCGGTTAGAGAAGATTAGTAGTTATTTTTACGAACTTCGAAGAAGCTTTGTGAGCGATGGCAAACTGGGCAAACTTCAGGGGCTGCTCGACCCACTACGATATGTCCGCAAATGCGACATTCCCACATACACATTTCGCTCTTTTCAAAAACTTGTTTCATTTCAACATTGTTAAGAAGTGTGCGATAACGTTCTTCGTGTGTCTTTTCAATCGTTGCGACCAAGCGGAACTGAGCCGCGATCTCCGGATGACCTTCTTCGTCTGCGTCTTTAGCAAAGCGGTCATACATGTCAGTCCATTCGTAGTTTTCACCCTCTGCTGCGGCCAACAGGTTCTTAGCCGTATCATTAATACCACCTAAATAATCGAACCAAAGACGAGCGTGTTCTTGTTCGTTACGAGCGGTAGAAAGGAAGATTTCAGCTAACTGTTCGTATCCTTCCTGCTGAGCGACTTCGGCAAAGTATGTGTACTTGTTGCGAGCTTGAGATTCACCTGCAAAGGCTTCTGCTAAATTGCGAGCAGTCTTAGGACCAAGTTCTTTAGCAGAAGAAGCTTTGGTTTCTTTTAC
Source organism: Burkholderiaceae bacterium (assembly GCA_017461315.1). Lineage (GTDB taxonomy): Bacteria > Pseudomonadota > Gammaproteobacteria > Burkholderiales > Burkholderiaceae_F > JAFTYR01. Next base: position 6,779 of record JAFTYR010000007.1, read on the forward strand.
TTCTTCAAAAACTTCAATACCCTTTTTGCAGATTGGGCATACATAGTCTTCTGGAAGTTGGTCGCCTTCGTAGATATAACCACAAACTTTGCAACGATATTTCTTTGTCATCGTCTTTTCTCCTAATTGATATGAGTAATCTGAGTAGTGTGTATGGAGTAATTTTTTAGCTTTTTCACTCAATGGAGTGGTATAAAAATTCTTATACAGTTCCTGAATTTCAGGATTTTCTAGACTGTTCTTAAGGGTTAAGGTTGCATCACGTCGATAAATGGATTGCATGCGAGCTTGTCGAACCGAGTTTTCTTCTGAAAAATTCGGTCGAATTTGACCCGCACCACCCAAACAACCACCTGGACAAGTCATGACTTCAATAAAGTGGAAGGTTTCATCAGAATTTTTGATTTGCTCAATAAATTCACCAGCCCGTTTTGTACCATAAATAACAGCAATATTGATACGAGCATCGCCGATCTGAACTTCTGCTTTTTTGCAATTATCCATGCCTCGGATTGGTTTAAAGTCGAGTAGATCCAAAGGGGCTTTTTCTTTTGTTATGAGCTCATAGGCTGTGCGCAGAGCCGCTTCCATCACGCCACCCGAAGCACCAAAGAGGATCGCACCGCCAGAGGCTTCACCCATGAGGGTGTCGTACTGACCCTCTGGTAAAGCTTGAAAATCAATCTGTTGATTTTGAGCTAAACGTACAAGTTCTTGAGTCGTGACGACGATATCCATATCCCGCATGCCTTCAATATTCCAATATTGACTTGAGGCATTCATTTCTTCACGTTTAGTTTCAAATTTCTTCGCAGTACAAGGTGTTAAAGCAACGTTAACAATCTTTTTAGGATCTAGCTGATGCTTTTCGGCGAAATAGGTTTTAATCGTGGCGCCTTGCATTCCAATTGGGCTTTTAGCTGTAGAAAGGTGGGGCAGAATTTCTGGGTGGAAAATTTCAGCGTATTTGACCCATGCCGGACAACAGCTTGTAAATTGTGGCAAGTTTTTCTGATTTTGAAGTCGCTCTACAAATTCTGCCGCTTCTTCCATAATCGTCAGATCCGCCGCAAAGCTTGTGTCCAGTACAAAATCGGCTCCTAGTTGACGCAACAAGGAGATCATCTTCCCTTGGGTGAAGGAGCCGGCTTCAAATCCAAATGCTTCTCCTAAACTGACTCGAACCGCAGGAGAGGTACTTACGATAACAACCGAATCAGGATCTTTGAGCGAAGCTAAGAAATCTGCAGTGCCATCTTTAATTTTTAAACTTCCAGTCGGACACACATTGAGGCACTGTCCACAATAGATACAAATAGGCTCTTTGCTTTTCTCTAATGAATAGGCACCATTAACTCCAACATAGTCATTACATAACTGTGCGCATAAAGTACATTTAACGCAAAGGGATTCATCTCGCTCAATCGAAGGATTCTTTATGTCTACGGCGACTCGAATAGTTTGATCTAAATGGGGAGGCATGAGTCTTCCTTAAATTTTCATTGTTTTCGCAAATGATAATGCGCTTAGACAAAAAAAAGAAAGTGCAATAGTTTTATAAGCTTTTGCACTTTATGTTTTATAGATATTTTCTATCGAACGGTATTTAGCGCCCTAAAGGATTATCACTGAAAAAAGCCATTAGTCCAGATAGTGGCGAGAAGGAAAGGGCTTGTTTTGCATGGGGGCGAACTTTAGGCTTAGCGTGCCAAGCGACGGACATTCCGGAAGATTCAAGCATTGGAATATCGTTGGAACCATCTCCCATGGAAATAACTTCATCCATCGTACAGCCATATTCATTAGCATAAGCATTGATATAAGCAAGTTTTCCAATTCCGTCAATGATTGGACTTCCGTAAGGGCCGGTTACTTCTCCGGTTAATTTGCCGTGTTCATCAAAATACAATTCGTTACTAAGAACGTGAGTAAAGCCATAACGTTGCTTAATGACTCGAGTGACACAGCTAAAACCACCCGATACTAAAACGGTTGGGATACGTGCCCAGGTAAGAGCTCCGATCAAATCAGAAGCACCAGGATTTGGGAGAATCGGCTGAGATAAAATACGGAAAATAATATCCGCATCAATACCTTTGAGCATAGCGACCCGGGCTTTCAGACTTTCGGCATAGTTTGTAATTTTGCCTTGCATGGCAAGTGTTGTGATTCGAGAAACTTCTTCACCTTTACCCGCCGCCGCGGCAATCTCATCTAACGTTTCTAACTGCAACCATGTGGAATCCATGTCGGTTGCAAAAAGTCGAAAGTTTTTCAGTTTTAAGTTGGAATCAACCCAATTGGCATCAATTTCCATGTCTTCTAAAAGCGGACGCCATTGAGTTTCAAACATTACCGGATCTACACCTTTTAGGCGAACGGCACAGGGCGGTTCAATCGGTTCATTACGTCCCATGAGCGTTAAAAGTTTTTGTAGACGTTTGTGTTGTCCAATCTGCGTCTGCAATATGAGGTCCTGTGTCACTTCAGTTGCTCCAATAATCTGAGTATGGTTTCACCACGTTTCGTTGCAGTGTCATTAAAAGATGTAAGTTTAAGTCGATGAGGCCCCATCATACGGAGATCTTTCCTTTCTTGCAGTAAACGGAATAGTTTTTCGATGTTTAAGTCCGGATTATCCTCAAATGTAATTAGAATTGCTTCTTCGGAAGCATCAATTTTCTGGATTCCCAACGGCTTCGCTACGATACGAATTCGATGAGACAGAATTAGATTCGAAGCTTCTTCTGTTAACTTACCGTAACGATCAATAAGTTCTTCCCGAATGCTCAATAACTTTGTCTTATCCGAAATTCCGGCTAAGCGTTTATAGAAACTCAAACGTTGTCGAACATCTGCTACATAATCATCTCGCAAAAGAGCCGGTGCATGTAAATTAATTTCTGTTGTAACGGCCAATGGTGATTCTAGGTTGGGTTCTTTTCCTTTCTTAAGTGCTTTAACCGCACTTTCAAGCATTTGGTTGTAGATTTCAAAACCGACTTCAGTCATCGTACCGGATTGATGCTCACCTAAAACTTCACCAGCACCTCGAATCTCAAGATCGTGCATCGCTAAATAGAAACCACTTCCTAAATCTTCCATCGATTGAATGGCTTCAAGACGCTTTTGCGCATTTTGCGTCATAGCTCCTTCAGTCGGAGTCAGTAAATAGGCGTAAGCCTGATGGTGAGAGCGACCAACTCGTCCTCTTAATTGATGAAGTTGTGCTAAACCAAATTTATCGGCTCGATGCATAATAATCGTATTAGCATTCGGAATATCGATACCGGTTTCGATAATCGTAGTGCACAACAGTACATTACTTCTTTGGGAATAAAAGTCACGCATGACTTTTTCAAGTTCCCGTTCATTCATTTGACCATGCGCCACACTAATACGTGCTTCTGGTAATAGTTTTTCTAATTGCGCACGGCGGTTTTCGATCGTATCGACTTCGTTGTGAAGAAAATAAACCTGTCCACCACGTTTAAGTTCACGTAAAACCGCTTCTCGAACTAAAGAATCCGTTTCTCTTCTGACAAAGGTTTTAATAGCCAAACGTTTTTGTGGTGCGGTTGCAATCACAGAAAAATCACGAATACCTTCAAGCGACATCGACAAGGTTCTTGGAATCGGAGTTGCGGTTAAAGTTAGAACGTCCACTTCGGATCGAAGCGTTTTGAGTCGCTCTTTCTGTCGAACACCAAATCGATGTTCTTCGTCAATGACGGCAAGTCCTAAATTCTTAAATTCGATTTTTTCAGATAAAAGTTTGTGGGTTCCTACCACAATATCAATAGCACCTGTTTTAAGTCCTTCAATCGCCAATGCGGTTTCTTTAGCGCTTTTGAAGCGTGAGAGCTCAGCTATTTGAACCGGAAAATGCGTAAATCGATCTTTAAAGGTTTTAGCGTGCTGTTCGGCAAGTAGTGTGGTTGGACATAAGATAACGGCTTGTTTTCCAGCCATAACACACGCAAACGTAGCTCGTAGAGCGACTTCGGTCTTACCAAATCCGACATCCCCACAGACCAATCGGTCCATTGGTTTGCCGGATCGCATATCCTGTAAGACCGCTTTAATTGCGGTGCTTTGGTCATCGGTTTCTTCAAATGGGAAGCCTTCACAGAAGGCTTCATAGTCATTTTCAGACCATTTAAAGGAATAACCTTTACGAGATTCACGAAGAGCGTAGATGTTAAGGAGCTCCGCTGCGGTATCCCTCACCATCTTCGCAGCCTTTTTCTTCGCCTTTTCCCAGTCCCCTCGACCCAATGCATGTAAAGGAGCCGTTTCAGGGTCTGTCCCTGAATAGCGACTAATTAAGTGCAGTTGAGCGACCGGGACATAAAGCTTGGCTTCTTTAGCGTATTCGAGTGTTAAAAACTCGGCTTCACCTTCTGGTGTATTAATAACCGTTAGGCCTCGATATCGTCCAATACCATGTTCGATATGTACCACTGGATCTCCGAGTTTTAACTCAGAAAGATCCCGAATCATCATTTCGATATCGGGTTGTACCTCACTTTTTCTTCTTCGTCTTCGATTAGAGCGAGGACTTGAAGCATAGAGTTCGGTTTCTGTGATGACGGCAATTGAGGGGTGATCGAGAACGAATCCGCTATAAAGAGGGGAAACCGTAATTTGAATCGTTTGCTTGGAATGTAAAAAGGCTTCTAGATCAGTGCATTCAGTACACTCTAGATGATGTTCTCTAAAGAGCTCTGAGATGGTCTCAAGTCGTCCCTTAGAAGGAGCGCCGATTAATAGTCGCTGGCCACAAGTTTTCGCTACTTCATGAAAATGAATCAAATTAGAGATTGGATTATTAAGACTGCGATCAATTGCTAAATTGGGCAGTATGCTTTCATCTGAATTGACAACATATTGGATACGTGGGAAATCGGATAATCGAATGAAAAATTCGTCACTCGGTTGAAAGAGCTCTTTCAAAGGCAATAGAGGACGTTCTTCATTAGCTTGTAAGAAACGAATTCGCTCTTTTGTTTCCTTTTCAAAGTGAGAGAGTGTTTCTTCAATTTTTCCTGCGACGACTATATTCGTGTTGTTTCCGACGTAGTCAAAAAGAGTTTCGGTCTTTTCAAAAAAAAGTGGAATATAGTTTTCAATTCCGGCTGTAGCGATTCCGTTCTGTAAGTCTTTATATAGCGAAACTTTGGTTGGATCGCCATCAAAGGTTTCACGCCATCGAGACAAAAAGGTGGCTCGGGCGTTTTTATCCATTGGAAATTCGTGACCAGGCAAACAACGAACTTCAGAAACTCGTTCGAGACTTCGTTGGGTATCGGGATCAAAAAGACGAATTTCGTCAATCTCATTATCAAAAAAATCGAGTCGATACGGCTTTTCGGCTCCCATAGGGAATAAATCGATGAGTCCACCTCGAGAAGCAAATTCTCCAGGTCTTACGACTTGGGAGACATGTTCGTATCCGGATGAAACAAGAGATTCTTTAAGTTTATTTAAGTTAATTTCTTCTTTTTCTTTAAAAAAGAATGTGGTTGAAGAAATAAAACTTCTTGGGGAAAGACGCTGAGAAGCGGTCGTTGCAGAAACTAATAAAACATCAATCCGATTGAGTCGATTTTCTCGATTAAGCAACTTGTATAGTGTTTCTAACCGTTCACCAACAAGATCCGCATGTGGACTTAATAGATCGTAAGGAAGCGTTTCCCAATCCGGTAAAACAGCTACTGATAGTGAAGGACTGAACCAGGGTAATTCTTCACTAAAACGCAGTACGTCCATAGGATCGGCACAAATCACCAGAAGCAGTTTTCCGTCTTTACGAGAAAGCTCCGCTTGTTGAATGATCGCCAAAGACTCAATCGCAGATGACGATAATACGGTTTTAGATTTTCTACCCGATTTTATATTTGTGACCGCTTCAGATAAAAGCGGAATTTCTTTTAGTGTGTATTCACTCATTTTGCTTTGAGTTCATCAAAAGTATCTGCAACCAAACACCAATCAATCCATGCTTTACGTTTTTCTTCAGGAGACCGTAGTAAGTACGAAGGATGATAGGAAACAATGATGTGTCGGATTTTTCCTGCGACTTCAAGTTGATGGACTCGACCTCTTAAGGCAGAAATTTTCTGTGGAGCACCAAATAAACTCTCTGAAGCAGGGCGTCCCAACAATACAATCAGTTTTGGATCAATCAATTCAATTTGACGTTCCAAATAACCTCGACAGGCTAGAGACTCTGTTTCTTTAGGATTGCGATTTTGTGGTGGACGACACTTAATGGTATTGATGATGGTTAGATTTTCGCCCCGTTTAAACTCTAGAGACTCTAAAATTCGTGTCAATAGTTTGCCACTTCGACCGACAAAAGGAACCCCTTGTAAATCTTCTTCTTGACCAGGAGCTTCACCAATTAAAAGCAGTTCAGCAGGAGCTCTACCATCGGAAAAGACTGTATTGTTTCGAGTATTGCATAGCGGACAAGCGTGACACGATTCAACGGCAAGTTTTAAGGCATCCCAATCAAGGTTTTTAACGTTAGGAGCCGTCAGAGAGCTTGAAACAGAAGTCGGTTTAACCGGGGTAGGCGGTATTGGCGCAAAACTCGAAGACGAAACCTGACTGGTTCTAGGGTATACAAATTCCTTTGTAGCCTTTGGTGCCATTGGAATTGATGGTTTTACCGCTTCTTGGACAATGGGTTTTACAACATTGCATTTCGCCTCTTCAATACACTTGCGTAATTCGTTACGTTGGACGTATTGAGGACCCAAACCTAAAGCGTTCCATAAGGCCGATTGTCTTTCATTTAACACGAGTGCCTACCTCTGGTTTTCAACAGTATCTGTTTTTAGAAACATTACTGGGGTGAAACAGAAAGTTCTTTTCTCATTATGATGGCATCTTCCTTTCCTGTGGGGGTTTTATAGTAATTACGACGAACACCTATGGATTTAAACCCGAGCTTTAGATATAAGGATTGTGCCTTTTCGTTACTTTTTCGAACCTCGAGAAAACAAATTTCAACTTGCTGAGTTTGAAGTTCTTGGAAGAAGTCTAGCATGAGGCTTTTTCCAATTCCTTGTCGACGGTACTGAGGTAAAACAATAACTTGTAATAACTCTGATTCATCAAGAACGGTCGAGTAGATCAGAAAACCAACGATCCCCGTTTCATTTTCAGCGATTCGAATCCGATGATTTTGTATGGATTCTGCAAGTTGCTTTCGAGTCCATGGATCTTCGATGCCTAGAGCCTCAATGGCAACCATCGAATCTAAATCATTCAAATTGACGGAACGAATCTTCATTTTGCCTCGCTCGAAGCTTTCTTTCGCTCATCAATCGTCATAGCGACATGATTACGAATATATATGGGGGAAGCTTCTTCAGCTCGAAGGGTTTTATTTTCTTTATAGAGTTGCGTAGCTCTAGGAATTAGCATCGATGCATCAGCAACCGGGATATCTGAAATCCATTGAATGCTACTAGGAATCTCAACGGAATAAACTTCAAAGGCGTTTCCAACCACACAATGAACTTGATGCTTTTGAGCCACTGTAATCAAGTCTTCTGGTTTTAATAAAGTAGTATCCGATAATTGACGCAACTGTGTACCATCTTTTTCGTAGACAGCGCTATAACACTCACTCATACGGGCGTCGACCGAAACCAAGATTTTGGTTCCATTTTCTTGATTTTTTAAGGCACGGTCAGCAATAGCGTAAAGGTTTTCAACCGCAATCAAGGGCTTTTCTAATGCCCAACCGAGACCTTGAGCAATGCCACAAGCAACTCGTAATCCAGTAAAAGCACCAGGTCCGGCACCAAAAACAATCGCATCAAGATTTCCTAACGTTCCCTGAGCGGTTTTAAGGGCGGATTCAATCATGCCCAAGATGACTTCAGTATGTTTTTCTCCAGGTTTAGAAATCACCTGAAAATCTTGTTCAAAACCGCTGACAGCAACCGAACACAGAGTACTAGCGGAATCAATGCTTAATACACGCAAAGACATATATGAAAACCCCAAAAGACGACTGAGGTGAATTTTAGCAAGTCGAATTTACGGATGCAGAATTGATTTTTGAATTCCAGCTGATTGAGGGTAGAGAACCGATTGATTTTTATGAACCGGCAGACGACTTTCAACTAAAATCGTGCGGGAAGAAGCATTACTTTCCTCTTGAGAGGATTCTGGCATGAAAACAATAATGGTTGGTGGATGAGAGTCGCGGTGTGCTAATTGCTCCTCGTATTCCTGTAAAGCGGGTGTTTTGATATTACGGTCTTTAGCAAATTGATTTTGTTTGGCTAGATGAATCTGAAGTCGCAAAATATGTAGTTCTTCTTTTGATAATCGTTTGTAGAGAACATAGGGGCGATCAACAGGATTATTCGATCGATACACGAAACGCTCACGAATTCTTCTTCGTTCAGAAGGAGTAAGATGTTGTTTTATTTCTCTTTTTTCTTCTTTGGAAAGCTGTCGCCAATGAAAATCACGATGCTTTACGGACATGTGACGCCATATTTTGGCTCGTTCATCACTTCTTAATTCATCCCACCGACAAATCGAATCGGCATTAGGAAGTATTTCCTGAGAGACAATCGTTTCTTCAATCACGAATCGATTCTGAGATTCACGCGCAACGGAAGGTTCTGCAAAAATACAGAATACCGTACCTAGTGCAATGAACATGTAACCGGCAGAATTCAAAACGTTGTACCTTATCGATTGACGTAAATGTGAAGAAGAAAACGCCATTAGGGTCTAATTTCCCATCCATTTGTGAATTTAACATGACAAACCCGTTTAGGGTACATTTGAATTCAAATAGATACGGTTAGAAACTTTTTTGTTGTTTTTTTGATGGTTTAACTCGATATTAGTTCTTTTTGAAAGTAACGGGATGTTGAATGATTTGCCAAGATTGCGGATTTTTTGGATTGTCTTTCCACTTTAAATAGAGCAGAGGTATTCCTTTTTCTGGAATATGAATTACCATGGTCGATAGTGTCTTGTAACCTTCTGCTTCAGGGTTACCAATACGAAAAATACTGTTATATCGTCCTGCATTCCGATCTTCTGTAAATGCAATGAAGTCGTTCATCGTAAAGCAAGTCTTGTGATTGCTTAATAATTCTTGAATTCGATTTAAACGAGTCAAGCTGCTTTTACCGATTTTTTGATTGTACGAAAGGAGATCTGAATTAATGTAATGGTTAGTATGGGCTAAATATCCTTTTGTTTTAACCGTAATTGAATAGTTATCCTTAGAGTGAACCTCAACATAGGCGATTTTGTTTCTATCTGCCATCATGTAGTTGGTGGGTTCTTGGAAGATTTCGGTGTGTTTAAGTGCCTCATCAACCGTAGCGCAATTTTGGATAAGGAATTCTTGTCCTCTTAGGCCTTCCGGGCTTAAAAATCGCTTTGCTTTTTTTCGTTCATCTTTTGGCACAGAACCAGCGGTAGTGCGGAAAACAACCAATCCCTTTTCATTGATTCCCATATTAAAAATTTCTTTTTTTCCATTAAAAAGTCCGGTATAGGCATAACCTTGCTTGGGATAAACTGTTTTAACGGTTTGCCAGAGTTTGATTTCGTCTCGTACTTTTGAAATGAGAGTACCTCCACCTTGAACGTAGTCACTTCCAGTGGCTCCGAAAACGGTACAGGCATGACTTGTCGGAGTGACTAGGTAAAAACCAAGAAGAAAAGAAGAAAGTAAAAGAAGCGCTTTTTTCATGGATACCCTAGAATTAAGTTATCTAATATGGTTTTGAGAGTATGTCGTTACCGACAGAATATGCTCAAAAGGGTCTTTTTTCTTTATGAAATGAAGAAAAAATGATTAGATTATGTTTCAGGTTGTGTAATTTGTTGCACGATGCATAGAAGCGTGCAAAATAGGCTTGTTACAAATTAGGAAAATAGACATGGATAAGACACCGAAGATTTTTGTCGTTGATGATGATCAGAGACTTCGCGATTTATTACGTCGCTTCTTAACCGAGCATGGCTTTAATGTCACGGTTGCCGATGGTGCTGAATCAATGGCTCGCTACTGGTTAAGAGAAAATTATGATGCTTTGATTCTTGACGTCATGATGCCTGGAGAAGATGGCTTTTCCATTCTAAGAAGATTGCGTGCTGTTAATGACACAACACCGGTCATCATGTTGACCGCCAAGGGCGAAGATGTGGATCGAATTTTAGGTCTCGAAATTGGTGCTGACGATTACTTACCGAAGCCCTTTAACCCGAGAGAGTTACTCGCTCGACTTCATGCTATTTTGCGACGTCGTCCGGCTAAAGAAACCCCAGGAGCTCCTTCAACTGAGGGTGAAGTGGTTAAGTTTGGTGAATTCAGTTTGGATTTGGGGACTCGCACCTTAAAGAAGGGCGAAGAAGAAATTCCTTTAACAACTGGTGAATTTGCTGTATTAAAAACCTTTGCTCGTCATCCAAGAATTCCGTTATCTCGAGACAAACTAATGGAAATGGCTCGTGGACGAGAATATGAAGCTTTTGATCGTTCTTTGGACGTTCAGGTTTCTCGTTTACGCAAGATGATTGAACAAGATCCGGCTAAACCACGCTATCTGCAAACCGTTTGGGGTTTGGGTTACGTCTTTATTCCAGACGGGAAAGAACCGGAAAAATCTGTAAAGAAATAATAAGTATCTAACTCAATCGTGGCGGCAGACAGTTTTAACTCAACGACAACGGAACGTGCTTCTGGACTTTTCTGGAAGACGTTCTCGATGCTATTGGTTTTGATTATCACAAGCTTAGCGGTGTGGTTTTACTGTCTGTCCGTTTTAGATGAAGAACCTAGAGCAAGTAGCACGGCTCAGCGAATTACTTCTGCCGTTTCTTTGACGCGTTACGCTTTAATTAGTGCCGATTCGAGTTATCGATTCGATTTAATTATGGCTTTAGCTCAAAGAGAAGGCTTAGTGATTCTGCCCAAGGAATCCACAGATCGCGTGGAATATTTACCCGACGATCGATTTGACCAGTTGGTGTTGTCTTTTGTTCGCAACTCTATGGGTGAAAGTACTGAGATTGCTCGACGTGTTAATGACTTGGGTGGTCTTTGGGTTAGTTTTTCGATTGAAGGTGATCAGTACTGGCTTCGAGTTGAAAGAACATTGCAAGCACCAAGACTCGGAGCGAATTGGATTTTCTGGTTCATTGGGATGTTGGTTCTTTGCATGGTGTTTACGATGCTTCTAACTGGACGCATCATTGAACCGTTGTCACGCCTTACAATCGCCGCTCGTACCCTCGGTCGCGGTGAATACCCGAAACCATTACCTGTTGAAGGTTTAAAGGAAATTCAAGAAGTAAATGAATCCTTTAATTTGATGGTTTCGGGGATGAAGCGCTTGCAAAGTGACCGAGAACTTCTTCTTGCCGGGGTTAGTCACGATTTGCGCACCCCCATTACTCGTTTACGTCTTGAAGTAGAAATGGCCAATGTTTCTGATGAAACCCGAGAAGCGATGTGTAGCGACTTGGATCAAATGGAAACGATTGTTAAGCAATTTATGGCTTATGTTCGTCAGGGTGAGTTGCCATTAAAGGTGGTTAATTTATCGGACACACTTCGACACGTTATTTCGAGTACTCGTATTGAAAGTGATCCGACGGTACATCTTGATGTTTCGATTGATGATCTCGTAGAAATTCGCGCGAATCCAACAGATCTCGAACGTGCGATTCAAAATTTAATTGTTAATGCGGGTAAGTATGGTCGTAGTCCCGACGGCGACTTGCATTTAACGATTCGTTTGCGAGCGATTAAAAAACGTAATATGGCTGAACTAACCGTTTCTGATGACGGTGTTGGTATTCCTGAAAGTGAATATAACCGAGTATTACGCCCCTTTGAACGAGGCGATACTTCTAGAGGGAATACGAGTGGATCGGGTTTGGGACTTTCTATTGTAGACCGAGTCGCCAAGGCTGCAGGGGGCGAGGTTCGCCTCTCACAAAATATCCCGAACGGCCTTACCGTCATGATCTCGGTACCAACGGTTTTGCCGTCCTTATCAAAATCAGTAGCGAAATCCTCGTCTACCTAAATTTATCGACGAGTAATGAGGGCGACGGCTTGCGTAGCGATCCCTTTTTCCTCGCCTTCAAAGCCTAATTTTTCATTGGTCTTGGCTTTAACATTGACTTGAGATTCATCGATTTCAAGTGTTTCAGCAATTGAAGCAACAATTTTAGGCATGTAGGAGGCAAGCTTAGGTTTTTGGGCAATGATCGTGGAATCAATATTGACAATTTCCCAACCATTTTCTCGTAGAAGTCGTGCACATTCCTTTAATAAAACACGACTATCGGCTCCTTTATAAGCGGGATCTGTATCTGGGAAGTGTCGACCGATATCGCCTAGGGACGCCGCTCCAAACAAGGCATCCGTGATGGCATGCAATAAAGCATCTGCATCCGAGTGTCCATCTAAACCTAATGAGTGTTCAATCCCGACACCCCCTAAAATGAGTGGACGATTAGGGACAAGACGATGAACATCGTAACCTTGACCAATTCTAAAGGGACATGTCATGAATTTTCCTTTCTGTTTTTTCGAGACAAAATTGCTTGGGCTAACCATAAATCTTCGGGACGCGTGACCTTGAGATTGGTCGCAGTTCCTTCAATGAGCAGAGGATGAGTTCCTATAAACTCTAAAGCACTTGCTTCATCCGTAACGGCGCTTCCTGCCATTTCTAATGCCGAAGAGAGTTCTCCGACTCGAAACATTTGAGGGGTTTGAGCTCTCCAGAGATTTTCTCGACTTACAGTCTTTTTAATTTCTAAATCGCAATTAGCAAGTTTTAGCGTATCGTTAACGGGAACCGCTAAAATACCGCCCTTATTGTGTTCAAGACAAGTATCAATCAAGTGAGATAGGTGCTCGGGTTGCAGACAGGGCCGGGCTGCGTCGTGAATCAACACCCAATCATAAAAATCTGCACCACTATAAGCAATACCGTTTTTTACACTTAAAGCTCGAGTTGCGCCTCCCACTCGGGCAACTTCCACCCGCCGATCTTCAAACTTCATCTGTTGTCCAAGCAGATCCGCAGGAGAAATTACGACAATTAACTTTTGTATTCTAGAGTCCGATAGCATTGCCTCAACCGAGTGTTCTAGCATGGTTTTACCTTCAATCATTAGGTATTGCTTGGGTGAAGCACTTTTCATGCGAGAACCAACTCCTGCAGCGACCACAATTGCAATTAGTTTTTGTTTTTCTTGTTCCATCATTGAAACAACACACTTTAAAGTAAATTTAGATAGAGGAATTGTCGCACCCAACATCATTTTTGTCGATTCAATATAACTTTTGCTAGAACGATGAAAGTGTTTCAATAAAGGGGTAATTGAAATAATCTTTCTATGAAGAAGAATTAATAAAATTGTAAGAAAAAATTACATGACGAGTAATAGTGCTTTGTTTTCATATTATGAAATCCTGTTATTATCTGATAAGTCGGTATTATGAAAATGTGCGTTGATGGCTGTTCTTCTTTTATCATTTTTTTGAATATTAATGATTTATTACATATAAAACGCTTCAATCTTGCTAGAATACGAGTGCGCACAGGGAGGTTTGTGTCAATTTTTTAAATAACGAAATTGGACGGAGTGATGTCGGGACTGTTGTGTCTAAAAGACAGGGTTGTCGTGTGCCGATAGTCAATAGTGTCTTTACCGAGATACTAACTAAGTAGAAGTAGGTTTGTAGTATTCATTCGTATTCCTGCGACCTTCATTGTTTGCGCAACGTAACAACTAATATGAGAAAATTTTATGTTGCTAGACGATAAAGGTCGTATTAATTTGCGTTCATTGACCCGTGAAGAACGAGCAGAACTTCGTACAAATGCACTTAAACTTTTTGAAAAGGGTTTTGGTTATAAGTCCGTTGGTTCCATTCTTCGAATTTCAATCTATACCGCTCGGGATTGGATGCATGAATTTAAGGCCGGAATTTTTGATCCCAATGAGTGTTATGAACGAAAGACTGGTCATATTAAAAGTATTGCTCAAGTGAAAGAAGCGATTCTGAAAGAACATCGAGAAGGGGCTTCTTATACGCAATTAATGCGTAAATACGGTATTTGTAAATCAACTTTACGTCTTTGGTCTAAAGACGAATAATCATAAGAACTTATTTCTTCTTCTGATAAAGAAAAAGCGACATAGGACTTTGAAGGTCTTCTGTCGCTTTTTCGTTGAATCAACTTTAATTATTTTTGTCTTCTTCAAACGGGTCGGTACCCAATTGACCTTCCATCTTTGAGACTAAAATCGCTGTTAAGTTATCTCCAAGTACATTAATGGAGGTTCGGATCATATCGAGGATTCGATCGACACCCGCAATCAAGGCAACGGCTTCTAATGGAATACCAATCTGAGTAAAGACAACGGTCGTCATAATAAGACCGGCTCCAGGGACTCCAGCGGTACCGATCGCCGCTAATACCCCCATCAGAACTACTTGCATCTGTTCTGCGAGACTTAAGTCCATGCCGTAGACCTC
>JAFTYR010000056.1 GCA_017461315.1 Burkholderiaceae bacterium
CAACCAACCAAACCCTTTTTAGCCCGGAGTCCATAGCAAGGTGGAACCACTCCTTCCCATCCCGAACAGGACAGTGAAACGCCTCTACGCCGATGATAGTGAGTTGTATTTCTCGCGAAAGTAGGTAGACTCCGGGCTTTCTCCGTTTCTAAACACAGAAAATTCATTTCTGCCGATATTGGTCCACTGCCTACAGGTCAATCGTCCAATGCAGTCCTATTACATACCTGATTTGATTTCAGGGCAGGTTCATTGCTCAGGTTTTGTCTGAGTGTCATTTGTTGCTTTATCTATATCTAACGAAATAGGATGAACAATGATTCGCAATCCTGTGTCATAGGTAAAGTAGCTCCACATCCAGTCCATCAAAATCAGTATTCGATTCTTGATACCTAAAATGTGGATTAAGTGGATCAAAAGCCAGACAATCCAACCGAGAAAACCTCCAAATTTAAAATGTTTTAGTTCAACGACTGCGTGGTTACGTCCAATGGTTGCCATTGAACCTTTATCGTGATAATTAAACGGTTTAAGTTCACTATTATTTTCTATCTGCTTTAAGTTGTATACCGTGTTGACGGCTTGTTGAATCGCAACTTGAGCTACTTGTGGATGACCATTGGGCCACACTTCAGAGATCATTAAAGCAGTATCTCCAATGGCAAATATATTGTTAAATCCTTTTACTCGGTTATATTCATCAACCAATAGACGATTTTGTTTTCCGTAAAAATTCTCTGTAAATCCCGGAAGGCTATTTGCAATAACTCCAGCGGTCCAGAATACATTGGCTGTTTCTATTGATCCATTGGATAGTTGAAGTATTTGGTTTGAATAGTCTAATACTCGTGTATTGAGTTTAATATCAACTTGTCTATGTTCGAGGTACTGAGTTGCTTCAAGTGAGGAGGAATCCTTAAAACTTGGTAAAAGCTTTTGAGAATTGGTGACGATGACAATTTTAATCCGAGCCATGTCAATCTCAGGATAGTCATGAGGAAAGGTGAAACGTCGCATTTCTGCTAAAGCCCCCGCAAGCTCAACTCCCGTTGCACCACCACCGACTATAACAAAAGTTAGAAGTTTCTTTTGTTCTTCTAAGTCGCTTGTATTTTGAGCTTTTTCAATGCTATTAAGAAGATGATTACGAATATAGAGTGCTTCTGACGAGGTTTTTAAACCCATGCAGTTTTCTTTGAAAGAGGTATTACCAAAGAAATTAGTATCGCATCCAGTAGCTAAAACAAGATAATCGTAATCTAGTGAGCCGATATCCGTAATAATCTGATTTTTATCTGGATTGACAGATAGAGCTTTACACATTCGGTAGTGGAAGTGTTTTTTCTTTCTAAAAATTTTTCTAAAAGGAAAAGAAATGGCACTAACTTCAATTCCTCCAGTAGCCACTTGATATAAAAGTGGCTGGAAGATATGGTGATTATTCTTGTCTAAAAGTACGGTTTGAAAGATACGATCATCAATATTCTGAGCTAATTTCAACCCCGCAAATCCTCCACCCACAATGACAACTCTCTTTCTATTTTTCTCAGTAGCAATGTTCATGGTCAATCCCTAATACCTTCATATTTGAAGATCTGATTGGTCTAAGCATATAAATAGAGATTTTTATCTAGGGGGATAATGCACTATTTTGAGAACTTCAAAAAACTAAATACTTTTTCTTCTATAAATTGGATGTAACCTATATAAATGATGGGCTAGAATATCGAAGCATTTTTTCCACATGAAAATGGGCGTTGAATGGAACACGGACTTACTCTTATAACAACATTAGCCGCAGGCTTTGCTATTGCTCTAGTCTTTGGCTTTGTGGCTGAACGATTAAAAATTCCCGCATTAGTGGGGTATTTGTTGGCAGGAATTATCATTTCCCCATCTACACCAGGATATGTAGCAGACATTAATGTGGCATCCCAATTATCTGAAATTGGTGTGATGCTTCTTATGTTTGGTGTCGGTTTACATTTCTCTATGACCGATTTACTAAAGGTCAAAGCGATTGCGGTACCGGGAGCTATCGCTCAGATGGCGATTGCAACGGTTCTGGGAGCTGCGGTGGCTCATTTCTGGGACTGGACCTGGGGACAAAGCCTTGTCTTCGGTATGTGTTTGTCTTGTGCTTCAACGGTCGTTCTAATGAAAGCATTAGAGTCTCAGGGCATTCTTGAAAGTCATGATGGTCGAATTGCTGTAGGCTGGCTTGTTGTTGAAGATATTATGACGGTTTTAATTTTGGTGTTATTACCGCCAATGTCTTCAATGTTAGGAGGAACCGTTTCTGCATCTGATGCGGATATGCCGTTCTGGAGAATAGTTGCAGAAACTTTAGCTAGAGTTTTTGTATTTATTGCTTTAATGCTTGTTATTGGTAAGCGCATTTTGCCGTGGCTTTTATGGCAGGTTGCAAAAACGGGATCTCGTGAACTGTTTACTCTTTGCGTTTTGTCGGTAGCAATTGGGATCGCTTTCGGAGCTTCAGAAGTATTCAACGTATCGTTTGCATTGGGTGCTTTCTTTGCAGGGATGGTGATGAGAGAGTCGAAGTATGCGCACCGTGCGGCGATTGAGTCTTTACCGCTTAGAGATGCGTTCTCCGTTATCTTCTTTGTTGGCGTGGGTATGATGTTCGACCCAATGATTATTGTGGAACAACCCTTACATTTGGTGGCGGTTCTTTTCATTATCTTGGTCGGTAAGTCGCTAGTTTCTTTCTTCCTTGTGATGTTATTCCGTTATCCGTTGCATACGGCACTCACAACCTCTGCGGCTTTGGCTCAGATTGGTGAATTTTCATTTATCTTGGCTGGATTAGGGGTTTCGCTTGGACTTTTACCTAAAGAAGGAATGAGTTTAGTTTTGGCGGGTGCTATTTTCTCAATTGCATTAAATCCACTTGCGTTTGCATGTATTCCATTTGCTCGAGAAAAATTGAAGAAACATTGGAAATTTGCAAGGATTCTAGACGTTCGTCCTGATCCAATGAGTGTCATGCCTGATGAGTTAGAAAAGAGCTATTTGAGTGGTCATATTGTTGTGATTGGTATGGCTCAAATGGGGCTTACTACTGTAACAAAAATGCTAGATGAAGGTCTAAGCACCGTTGTTGTCGACAAAGACAATCGTCTAATTGAAGATTTGAGAAAACAAGGGATCAAGGGCGTAGTTGGTGAGGCTACAGATCCAGCCTGTTTAATCCAGGCTCATGTACAAGATAGTTCGATGTTGGTTTTAACAATCCATGATGATATTGTTCAGCGAAAGATTATTGAGACAGCACGACTCTTAAATCCTTCTATGGAAATTGTGATAGTAGCTAGAACTAAAGAAGAAGCCGATCATGCTCGTGCGGACCAGCTAGGCCAAGTTTTCTACACAACAGAAGTCATTTCAGATCAATTAGTTGATTATGCCGTTGATCGCTTCGGTAAAAATCAAGACGACGAAAAGACAGAGCAATAAAAATATTGATTTGAAAGGCTAAAAGAAGGGATGCTATGAAGGTCATTGTGAGACTTTTTTAGCATCCTTCTTTATATATTCATTCCAA
The DNA here is from genome assembly GCA_017461315.1 of Burkholderiaceae bacterium. GTDB lineage: Bacteria > Pseudomonadota > Gammaproteobacteria > Burkholderiales > Burkholderiaceae_F > JAFTYR01. The sequence continues at coordinate 3,569 of JAFTYR010000056.1, forward strand.
AAGAACTGTAACATTTTTACTTGATCCAATCGTACATGTGATCGAAAAGATAAAACGTAACGAGAATCTTTCAGTTGTTTCATGCAGGCTAAATTTTGAGAAGTTGATAGTTCACTTCGTTTACAAAATAATAAAAGTCGCCCGAAGGCGACTTCTACTAAGAGTTAATTAGAGTTATTTCTTGTTGATGTTGTGATCCTTAACGGCACTTTCAGCAGCGATACGAGCGGAGTTAACAGCGAAACCGATAGTCGAGCCAGCCATCAAAAGATCATAAGAGTCACCGTACATTCCACCTACGTCTGAGCCCGCAGCGTAGAGGTTAGGTATAACTTCGTCCTTGTCTGTAACAACCTGAAGTCGATCATTCACTTTAATTCCACCGAGTGTTCCAAGAGAGGAGGCCACACTCTTTATGGCATAGTAAGGACCTTCTTTAACCGGGAAGATATACTGAGGGTCTTTTGCAAAGAGCGCATCATGACGAACCTCTGCGGCTCGGTTGTACTGCTCAACACTGGCTTTAAGTTTTACAGGATCCATTCCAGTCTTTTTTGCTAACTCATCAAGGGTTTTTGCTTTAATAGCCCAGCCTGCTTTTTCAGCTTCTGGCCATTCTTTGTCAAAGTTAGTTAATTTGGCTCCAATTGGAACCATAACGCCAACGCCCTGAACGATTCCATCGTGTTTCATGGAGTTAAGATTCTTGTTGTCGTAAACAACCCACATTTGACCGCCGATTCGTTCAAGAGCGTTACCTGCAGCAGGCCAGTCCCCCATGATTGTCTCATCACAGAAACGGTCTCCACCTGGTGTTAGCCAAAGATGAGGTTGCTTAGCTGTAGCGGATACATGATTTGTTGTACCTACACCTCTTGGGCCGGGACGATAGGATTGCTGAACATCAAGACCTTCTTTACCACCGCCTGCAGACCAAGCCATTTGAATCCCCACACCGTTTTTACCGGACTGTGCTAAACCATCAGTATTCGGGAAGCGTGTGTACTTCTTCATCATCTCGGGATTATCTGCAAAACCGCCTGTAGCGATAATGACCGCCTTAGCGTTAACAGTAACCTTGTTACCATCTTTATCTTTAGCAATAACACCAGCTACTTTTCCATCTTTCATGAGAAGCTTTTCAGCTGGTGTATTGAAAAGAACTTGAACCCCGTAATCTTTAGTAGCTTTCTTCTGGAATAAGTTAATCCAGCCAGCGCCACGACCTTCATAAATGTGCCATGTGTATAGTCCGCCAGGATAGTTTGTAGTAAGTTTCTCGAACTTAACACCGTTTTTAATCATCCAATCTACCGTATCAGCAGACTTGTCGACGATCGCTCTAACAAGACGGGCGTTACTTCTCCAGTGACCATAGTTCATGATCTTCTTGAAGGTTTCATCCTTGGTTAAAGGAATGTAGTAGTCACGTTGCATCTTTGTACCAACGGCGAAAATACCTTCAGAGAAGTTACCGGTACCACCTGCAATTCCTTTCTTTTCGAGACCAACAACTTTGGCACCGAGTTCACCGGCAGCGAGAGCTGCGGCGGTACCAGCAGCGCCTTGACCGACAATAACAATATCTGTGTTGAGAACTCTATCGGCTGCATAGGGCATTGTTGAGAAAGTGGCTAACACTGCAACTGCAAGAAGTTTTTTCATTTTCTATCCTCCGTTAAGTGAAGGGATGAACAATAACTAGTTGAATCTTTGATGATTTTTACTAGCCATCATAAGAAAAATTTTATTATTAATCAACAGATTTAATGATATGGATCACTCTCTTTCCCTAAAACAGAGAAATCATGGCTGGAAGCAAAAAAGAACCTACCGAAGGATCCATATCATGACAAAGAAATATACACAAAATACACTCGGATACGTCCATTCAATGGAAAGCAATTGGTATCGATCTCGCTAAATACGACAACACCGTAGTTGCTGTTTCTCAAGACGGTGAAGTTCAACATATCGAACGCATCATCAACCGATGAGCTCCTGAAACTCGCAAGCGAACTAAAACCGACTACATTTGCCATTGAACCCTGTAATGGTGCCAATCTATTAAGTCTGGCTCTTCAAAAAAATTCTAGACGCTTAAAAATTTATAAATCCACCCCTTGACAGGTCGGAGTGATCCACAGATCGTAGTGGAATCTAAGGAAATAAAGAAGGGATGCTACATATTTTTTTGTAACATCCCTGTCTAAAGAAAACAGGA
>JAFTYR010000057.1 GCA_017461315.1 Burkholderiaceae bacterium
ATGCCGGTAAAACCACAACCAGTGAACGTATCCTTTACTATACCGGTCAAACTCACAAAATCGGTGAGGTTCATGATGGTGCTGCCACAATGGACTGGATGGAACAAGAGCAGGAGCGCGGCATTACCATTACATCCGCTGCTACGACAGCTTTCTGGCGTGGTATGGATGGTAAGTTCCCAGAACATCGTATCAACATCATTGATACCCCGGGACACGTTGACTTTACTGTTGAAGTTGAACGTTCTATGCGTGTTCTTGACGGCGCTTGCATGGTTTACTGTGCAGTAGGTGGTGTTCAGCCACAGTCTGAAACCGTTTGGCGTCAGGCAAACAAGTACAAAGTACCTCGTCTTGCGTTCGTTAATAAGATGGACCGTACAGGTGCTAACTTCTATAAAGTTTTCGATCAAATGAAGACTCGCTTGAAGGCTAATCCAGTACCTATCGTTATTCCGATTGGTGCAGAGGATACCTTTAAGGGTGTTGTAGATTTGGCTAAGATGAAGGCCATCATCTGGGATGAAGCTTCCCAAGGTATGAAGTTCGCTTACGAAGATGTTCCTGCTGAGCTTCAAGAAGACGCTGATAAGTGGCGTAATTACATGGTTGAAGCCGCAGCTGAAGCAAATGAAGATTTGATGAACAAATATCTTGAAGAGGGTGATCTCTCTGAAGAAGATATTGTTAAGGGTCTTCGTATGCGTACAATCGCTGGCGAAATTCAGCCAATGCTTTGTGGTACTGCGTTTAAGAACAAAGGCGTTCAGAGAATGCTTGACGCAGTTATTGAGTTGCTTCCTAGCCCAATCGATATTCCTCCTGTACAAGGTATTGATCCTGATACAGAAGAAACGATCTCCCGTAAGGCAGATGATAAAGAGCCATTGTCTGTTTTAGCCTTTAAGATCATGACTGATCCATTCGTTGGTCAGCTCACCTTCTTACGTGTTTACTCTGGTGTTATTAATTCTGGTGACACTGTTCTTAACAGCGGTAAGGGCAAGAAGGAACGTGTTGGTCGTCTTTTACAGATGCACGCCAACGAACGTAAAGAAATTAAAGAAGTTTTAGCTGGCGATATCGCAGCAGCCGTTGGTTTGAAGGAAGTTACAACTGGCGACACACTTTGTGCTGTTGATAGCCCTATTATTCTTGAAAAAATGGAATTCCCTGAGCCTGTTATTTCTCAGGCTGTTGAACCAAAGACCAAGGCTGACCAAGAAAAGATGGGTCTTGCTTTGAATCGTTTGGCTCAGGAAGATCCATCTTTCCGAGTAAAGACTGATGAAGAAAGTGGTCAGACCATTATTTCCGGTATGGGTGAACTCCATCTGGACATTTTGGTTGATCGTATGCGTCGCGAATTCAATGTTGAAGCTACTGTTGGTAAACCTCAGGTTGCTTACCGTGAAACAATTCGTGCCGTTTGTGAAAACGCTGAAGCTAAGTTTGTTAAGCAGTCTGGTGGTCGTGGTCAGTACGGTCACGTAGTACTTAAGCTTGAACCAAATACAGGTAAGGGTTTTGAGTTTGTCGATGCGATTAAGGGCGGTGTTGTTCCACGTGAATACATCCCAGCAGTTGAAAAGGGTATCGAAGACACAATGAAGTCTGGTATTCTTGCTGGCTACCCTGTAGTTGACGTTAAGGTCACACTCCACTTCGGTTCTTACCATGAAGTTGACTCTAACGAAAATGCCTTCAAGATGGCTGGTTCTATGGCCTTCAAGGAAGGTATGAGACAAGCTTCTCCTGTTCTTCTCGAGCCAATTATGGCTGTTGAAGTTGAAACACCTGAAGAAAAGATGGGTGACGTTATGGGTGACCTTTCTTCTCGTCGTGGTGTTATCCAGGGTATGGATGACCTTCCTGGTGGCGGTAAGGCTGTTAAGGCAGAAGTACCACTTTCAGAAATGTTTGGTTACGCTACCCAGTTACGTTCTCTGACACAGGGTCGCGCTTCCTATACAATGGAATTTAAGCAGTACGCAGAAGCACCAAGAAACGTTGCCGAAGCTGTTATGGAAGCTAAGGCTAAGTAATTTTGATTAATCAGCTATTCTCGAATTAAGGATATCTAGAAATGGCAAAGGAAAAGTTCGAAAGAACCAAGCCCCACGTAAACGTGGGAACGATTGGTCACGTTGACCACGGTAAGACCACTCTTACAGCAGCTATTACTACTGTATTGTCTCGTGTGTTCGGCGGTGAAGCTAAAGCATACGATCAGATCGATGCTGCTCCTGAAGAAAAGGCACGTGGTATTACGATTAATACAGCTCACGTTGAATACGAAACAGAAAACCGTCACTACGCTCACGTAGACTGCCCGGGCCACGCCGACTATGTTAAGAACATGATTACCGGTGCTGCTCAGATGGACGGTGCAATTTTGGTTGTGTCCGCAGCTGACGGTCCGATGCCTCAGACACGTGAACACATCTTGTTGGCTCGCCAGGTTGGCGTTCCTTACATCATCGTGTTCATGAACAAGTGCGACTTGGTTGACGATGAAGAATTGCTTGAACTCGTAGAAATGGAAGTTCGCGATTTGTTGAGCAGCTACGAATTCCCAGGCGACGATGTACCTATCGTTAAGGGTTCTGCTCGTATGGCTTTGGATGGCGATCAGGGCAAATACGGTGAACAGGCAATCGTTGAATTGGCTGGTTACCTTGACAGCTACATCCCAACTCCAGAACGTGACATTGATCAGACCTTCTTGATGCCAGTTGAAGACGTATTCTCTATTTCTGGTCGTGGTACAGTTGTTACCGGTCGTGTTGAACGCGGTATCATCAAAGTTGGCGAAGAAATCGAAATCGTTGGTATCAAGGCCACAACAAAGACAACATGTACTGGCGTTGAAATGTTCCGCAAGTTGCTTGACCAGGGTCAGGCTGGCGACAACATCGGTGTACTCCTCCGTGGTACAAAGCGTGAAGATGTTGAACGTGGTCAGGTTTTGGCTAAGCCAGGTACAATCACTCCACACACAGACTTTGAAGCTGAAGTTTACGTATTGAACAAGGAAGAAGGTGGTCGTCATACACCATTCTTCAAGGGCTATCGTCCACAGTTCTACTTCCGTACAACAGACGTTACAGGTACGATTGAATTGCCAGAAGGCGTAGAAATGGTTATGCCAGGCGATAACATCCGTATGGACGTTAAGTTGATTGCTCCGATTGCTATGGAAGAAGGTCTTCGCTTTGCTATTCGTGAAGGTGGTCACACTGTTGGTGCCGGTGTTGTCTCTAAGATCAAGGGCTAATCAACTAAATTAATATATCGGGTCGAATCCTGTGTTCGACCCTCGTTCTTTCAAGGATTCATTTAAAAAATGCAAAGCCAACGTATTCGTATCCGCCTTAAGGCATTTGATTATAAGTTGATTGACCAGTCTGCTCTCGAAATTGTCGATACAGCAAAAAGAACTGGTGCTGTAGTTCGTGGTCCAGTTCCCTTGCCTACACGTATTCAACGTTTCGATATTCTTCGTAGTCCACACGTAAATAAGACTAGTCGTGATCAGCTTGAAATCCGTACACATCAGCGCTTGATGGATATCATCGACCCAACTGATAAGACCGTTGATGCACTGATGAAGCTTGATTTGCCGGCAGGTGTTGATGTCGAAATCAAAGTTCAGTAATTTTTGATTACTAAGGCATTGGTAATAAACCCGCGAAAGCGGGTTTATTTTTTTCTGAAAGGGATCTAAATATCACATTTCTTCAAAATATCATTGAATAATCTTTGTGACATATTGTCGATTTGCTATCTTTAAGATTCCAGATAAATTTTTTGTATATGCAATTTTAGTTAAGTTCTCATCAACTAAAACGGCTTTAATTTCAGGATGAGCTTTTAAATAATCAAGTGCTTTATCCCAGCCCATAACAAAAAGTGCGGTACACATTGCATCGGCAAATGCTGAATTTTTATTAATGATGGTGACAGAAGAAATTGTTGCCTTTACAGGGTAACCGGTCGTAGGATCAAGCAAATGATGGTATTTGATACCATTTTTTATAAAAAATTTCTCATAATTTCCACTTGTTACAACAGATTCGTTGTTTGCATGAACTGTTGCAAAAAAGTTACCTCTTTCTTTTGCAGGCTCTTGTAGCCCAATGGTCCATGGTTTCATGGATAAATTCGTACCATTAGCAACTACGTTCCCACCGAAACTTATAAGATTATTGAAGCAATTGTTTTTATTTAATTGTTCTATTACTTTATCAGCAATATAACCCTTCCCAATTGCACCGAGAGTAAGTACCTGATCCTTTTTTAGGCGTGCAAAAATCCCCTCGTTATTTTTTTTTATGAGTATTTGTTCATATCCGACATTTTTAAGCGCCTCCTTAATTTCTTTTTCCGTTGGAACACGTGCATAACTTTGATCAACACTCCAAAGTTTCACCAGAGCACCTACGGTAGGATCAAAGGCACCCTGAGTGTCTTTTGCTATTTTTTTTGAAAGTTCAAGAATTTCTGCTGTTTCAGGATTGACTCTAACCCATTGATTTACAGAAGAAGATAATTGGCTAATATCACTATTAGGAATATAGGTTGAAAAAATATTTTCTAACCGTCGAGTTTCATTGTTGGCTATGTCATAGCATCGTTGAGCTTCTTCTACTGTAGAAGTTTTGAACTGTGCATTAACAAGGGTTCCTAAAGCAAAACTATCAACTTTATAAATTGCCCAGTTTGCAGTTACATTAAAAGAAGCTAGAAGGAGAGATAAAGCAATAATTTTCTTCATATTAAAAAGGAGTCGCTTTTGCGACTCCCTAGTTGAAAGTTAGAAGTAATTTCTATCGAAGTTGCTTCTAAAGATTTTCATAATTATTCAGCAGCGGCGTTTTTACCTGCGATACGACCGAAAGTTGTGATATCAGCCATAGCGTTACCACCAAGTCTATTAGCACCGTGTACACCACCGGTTACTTCACCAGCAGCGTAAAGGCCAGGGATAATTTTTCCGTTAGTATCAATTACTTGTGCAGAAGTATTGATCTTTAAACCGCCCATAGTGTGGTGAACAGCTGGAGTAACTTCTACAGCATAGTATGGAGCAGTTGTTAGTGGACGAGGCATATCGGCACGGCCAAACTGAGAATCTTTCTTCGCTGCTTGATCCTTAGCGTAAGTACTCATAGTTGCCTTAAGATTTGTGGCATTGATTTTCAACTTAGATGCTAATTCATCAAGCGTCTTACCTTCTGTGACCAAACCAGATTTAATGTAAGATTCAATAGCTTTTAAGCTCTTTCTAACATCCTGGTCAAACAAGAGGTAGCCAACTTTACCAGGTTGTTGTAACTCTGCAGCGGAAACAACGTCGCGTGTTTGTAATTCATTGATAAAGCGCTTGCCATCTTTGTTAACCAAAATAGCACCGTTACCACGAACTGCTTCAGTGATCATTTCACCCTTACCTGGAACAACAGTTGGGTGAGTTTGAATTTGATTCATGTCAACGGTATCAGCGCCAATTTTTTGACCTAAAACAATACCATCACCTGTTGCACCAGAGTGGTTTGTTGTAGCAAATCCTTTCAACTTAGGATTGATTTTTGTAACCAGTTCTTGATTTGCAGAAAAGCCACCAGCGGCGATAATCACAGCTTTTGCATTGATTGTTTGTTCGGCTTTACCACGCTGTTTGTACTTAACACCAACAACGCGACCATCTTTAACAACCAATTCTTCAGCCTTAGCCATTGTACGAATATCAATATTTCGTTGTTTAGAGGCATTAACTAAAGTTTTGACGACTTCTGCACCAACGAAACCACCTCCGGTAGGACGGTGAGAACGTTTCTGAGAAGCACCGGCCATCATACCGACGTCATTTAAATCACCACCAAGACCATTGATAAAGTCAACAGAGGCAGCTGCGTTAGTGGTTAAAACACGTACGAGATCAGGATTATTTAAATTTTTACCCCCTTTCATCGTATCGTTGAAATGAGACTCGATAGTATCCTTGATACCTAACTTAGCTTGGGGTTTGGACTCGGCCGCATTGAGACCACCTGCGGCACGGTTTGTATTACCACCAAGATAAGCCATCTTTTCAAGAACAACGACCTTCTTTCCAAGGTCATGTGCTGTCACAGCTGCGGACAGACCTGCACCACCAGCACCGATAACAACGATATCGGCTTGTTCAGCAGCAATTGCAGGAATCGCAAAGATTGAGGAAACGAGAGAAGCGATAACAATTTTTTTCATTTGATCTTCACCGTGAAATAAATAAAGACAACTTTGTAGTTTATACCTATCAGGGTAGAAAGACTAACGTTACAAAGTGAAACATAAGGTAACAACAATCCCTTGTTTGCAAAAGAAAAAAAAACACTGTAAAATCGCAGACTTTCGTGGTCATCCTGTTCGTTTGGATGATTTTTTTTAAAAGTTGTCCCGGCCAATCGTAGCTGGGGTGGAGATAATAATGAGTGAGAAGCTCGGCCTAGTCGGTCGTAAGATCGGCATGACGCGCATCTTTACAGAGGACGGTGTTTCTGTTCCTGTAACAGTGCTCGATGTGTCGAACAACCGTATTACTCAAATTAAGACGGTTGAGACTGATGGCTATAACGCAGTGCAAGTCGCATTCGGTTCTAAGAAGCCGTCTCGCGTGAGCAAGCCGCTTAAGGGTGTTTTTGATAAAGCCGGTGTTGAAGCGGGTTCCGTGCTCAAAGAATTTCATGTTGATGCAGATAAAGTTGGTGAATTCAAGGTTGGTCAGACTTTGAGTATCGATATGTTCACTGTTGGTCAGAAAGTTGACGTAACAGGTGTAACAATCGGTAAGGGTTTTGCCGGTGCTATCAAGCGTCATCATTTCTCATCTAATCGTGCTAGCCATGGTAACTCTGTAACAACAAGAGCTCCAGGTTCTATCGGTAACCGTCAAGATCCTGGTCGTGTTTTCCCTGGTAAGCGTATGGCAGGTCACCTCGGTGATGTTCAGCGTACTACTCAGAATCTTGTTATTGCTCGTATCGATGCTGAGCGTAATTTGATTCTGGTTCGTGGTGCAGTTCCTGGACATGACAATGGTGATGTTGTTATCCGTCCAGCTGTTAAGGCAAAGTAAGAGGAGCGATTAATGGAACTGAAAGTTATGAATGATCAGGGCCAGCAGACTGCAACTCTCGCTGCTGCTGATGCTGTTTTCGGTCGCGAATATAACGAAGCTCTGGTTCATCAATTGGTTGTGGCATTCCAGGCTAATGACCGTTTGGGTACTCGTGCTCAATTGAACAGAGAAGCTGTTCACCATTCAACACGTAAACCGTGGCGTCAAAAGGGTACGGGTCGTGCTCGTGCAGGTATGTCTTCTTCTCCAGTATGGAGAGGCGGTGGACGTGCTTTCCCTAACAGCCCTGAAGAAAATTTCTCGCAGAAAGTTAACAAGAAGATGTATCGTGCTGCAATGGCCGTTATTTTCTCCAAGTTGGCTCAAGATGGTCGTTTGTTGGTTGTTGAATCTATCGATGTTGATACACCAAAGACTAAGAATCTTGCTGCAAAGTTCAAGGCAATGGGGCTTGAAAATGCGTTGATTCTCACTAATGAAATTAGCGAAAATCTGGATTTAGCTAGCCGTAATTTAAAGAATTTCTGGGTAGATGTACCTCGTTACTTGAATCCGGTTTGGTTAATCAAGTTTGATCGTGTTGTTGTCACCAAAGATGCGATTGCTGCACTCGAGGAGATGTTGGGATGAGCCAAGAATTTTTGTACAAGGTTCTGACCGGTAGTATCGTTTCCGAAAAGAGTACGTTTATCGGTGAGAAGAACAATCAGTATTGTTTCCGTGTTGCTCCAACAGCAACAAAGGAAGATGTTAAAGCCGCTGTTGAAATGCTCTTCAAAGTGCAAGTCAAGAGCGTACAGGTCCTGAACCTTAAGGGTAAAGAAAAGCGTTTTGGCCGTTTCAACGGCAAGCGCAGCGATGTCCGCAAAGCCTATGTAAGTTTGGCTGAGGGTCAGGAAATTAACTTCGCACAAGAGGTGAAGTAATGGCTCTGATTAAACTTAAACCAACATCTGCTGGTCGTCGCCATGCTGTAAAAGTTGTAAACCGCGAATTGCACAAGGGTAAGCCCTTCGCTGCATTGGTTGAAAAGAAAAACCGTGGTTCTGGCCGTAATAACTTTGGTCGTATTACTGTTCGTCATCAAGGTGGTGGACATAAGCAGGCTTATCGTATCATCGACTTCAAGCGTGATAAAGATGGTATTCCTGCAATCGTTGAGCGTATTGAATACGATCCAAACCGTTCTGCAAACATCGCTCTTGTCCTCTATAAGGACGGTGAACGTCGTTACATCATCGCTCCTAAGGGCTTGAAAGCTGGCGATGAAATCATGAGCGGTCAGGAAGCAACTATCAAAGTAGGTAATTGTCTTCCACTTCGTAACATCCCAGTTGGTAGCACAATCCACTGTATCGAAATGAAGCCTGGTAAGGGCGCTCAAATCGTACGTGCTGCTGGTGCATTTGCTCAGCTTTTAGCTCGCGAAGGTGCTTATGCTCAGGTTCGTCTCCGTTCTGGCGAAGTTCGTCGTATTCTCATTGAATGCCGTGCAACAATCGGTACGGTTGGTAATGAAGAAAATAGTTTGCGTGAACTTGGTAAGGCTGGTGCTAAGCGTTGGCGTGGTGTCCGTCCGACCGTTCGTGGTGTAGTAATGAACCCAGTTGATCATCCTCACGGTGGTGGTGAAGGACGCACAGGTACAGGTCGTGCTCCGGTTACACCTTGGGGTCAGCTCACTAAGGGTTATCGTACTCGTAACAACAAGCGTACCGACAACATGATTGTGTCGCGTCGCTATCGTAAGTAAGGAGGCCTGAATGTCTCGTTCGCTTAAGAAGGGACCGTTTGTTGACGGCTCCTTGCTAAAAAAGGTCGAAGCTGCTCAGTCCAGCCGCGACAAGCGTCCTATCAAAACATGGTCGCGTCGCTCTACGATCCTTCCAGAATTCATTGGTTTGACAATTGCTGTTCACAATGGTCGTCAGCATGTCCCGGTGTTTGTTAATGAAAACATGGTTGGCCATAAACTTGGCGAGTTTGCTTTAACTCGTACATTCAAGGGCCATGCAGCTGATAAAAAAGCTGCAGCTAAGAGGTAATAAATAATGGAAACCACAGCTATCGTTCGTGGCGTTCGCCTCTCCGCCCAAAAGGGGCGTTTGGTTGCGGATCTTGTTCGCGGTAAACCCGTTGACAAGGCTCTTAATATCCTCGCATTCACACAGAAGAAGGCCGCTGGAATTATCCGCAAGGCTCTTGAATCAGCAATCGCTAATGCCGAGCACAATGATGGTGCTGACATTGATGATCTTCGCGTAACTTCGATCTACGTTGAAAAGGCTGCTACTTTGCGTCGTTTCTCTGCTAGAGCAAAGGGTCGTGGTGCGCGTATTGGTAAGCAGACATGTCATATTTTTGTGACAGTCGGCGATACCCCAGCGAAGAAATAAAAGGTGACCCCATGGGACAGAAAATTAATCCAACAGGTTTTCGTCTTCCTGTAACACACGACTGGACCTCCCGTTGGTATGCTGCAGGCAAAGACTTTGCCCGTAATTTGGCAGAAGACCTTAAAGTTCGTGAATACTTGGGTGAAAAGCTCAAGAAGGCTTCCGTAGGCCGTATTCTTATCGAACGTCCTGCCAAGAATGCTCGTATCACTATTTATTCTGCACGTCCAGGCGTAGTGATCGGCAAGAAAGGTGAAGATATTGAAGTTTTAAAGGCTGACTTACAGAAGTTGATGGGCGTTCCTGTTCATGTGAACATTGAAGAAATTCGTCGTCCAGATCTCGACGCTCAGCTGATTGCTGATTCTATTACTGAACAGCTTGAAAAACGCGTTATGTTCCGTCGTGCAATGAAGCGTGCGATGCAGAATGCTATGCGTCTTGGTGCTCAGGGTATCAAGATCATGTCTTCTGGTCGTTTAAACGGTGCTGAAATTGCTCGTACTGAATGGTATCGAGAAGGTCGTGTACCTCTTCATACGTTGCGTGCCGATATCGATTACGGTTTCTCTGAAGCTTTGACTACATACGGTAAGATTGGCGTTAAGGTATGGGTTTACAAAGGTGACAACGCTGGTAACAACGCTGTTGCTGAAACCGCAACTCCTGAACGTGAAGATCGTAAGAACCGTCGTCCAGCTGGTAAGCCAAATGGTCGTCGTTCCCGTAAAGCTGCCGAAGGTCAGCAGAATCGTGCTTCTCGTAAAGCCGTTGCAGAAACAGCAGCTAAGGACGGAGAATAAGAATGTTACAGCCGAATAGAACAAAATACCGTAAGGACCAGAAAGGTCGTAACTACGGTCTCGCTCAACGCGGTGCAAAGGTTTCCTTCGGTGAGTTTGGCCTGAAAGTGGTCGAACGTGGTCGTTTAACGGCCCGTCAGATTGAAGCTGCACGTCGTGCGATTACACGTCATATCAAGCGTGGTGGTCGTGTATGGATTCGTGTTTTCCCAGACAAACCCATTTCTGCAAAACCTGCTGAAGTCCGTATGGGTAACGGTAAGGGTAATCCGGAATACTGGGTGGCTCAGGTTCAACCGGGCCGTGTTGTCTATGAACTTGATGGTGTTGACGAACAATTGGCTCGTGAAGCCTTCCGCCTCGCAGCGGCTAAGCTTCCTTTGAAGACAATTTTCGTTACACGTCAGATTGGTCAGTAAGGGGAGAATCCAATGAAAGCCAAAGAACTGCGTGCAATGGATGAGGCAGCTCTTCAGAAAGAACTGCAGGACCTTTTAAAAGCTCAGTTTACACTGAACATTCAAAAGTCTCATCAGCAACTCCAAAATACGAGTCAGATCAAAAAGACCCGTCGCGATATCGCTCGAGTCCGTACGATCTTAGCTCAGAAGGCGACCACGAAATGACAGAAAAGACTGAAAAACTGCAGCGCACTCTAGTCGGTAAGGCTACTAGCGTTAAGATGGACAAGACCGTTACGGTTTTAGTCGAACGCCGTGTTAAGCATCCGATTGGAAAGTTCGTCGTTAAGAGCAAGAAGTATCACGCTCATGACGAAAACAATGACGTTAAACTCGGCGATATCGTCGAAATCCAAGAAACACGTCCTATTTCACGTACAAAATCTTGGACCGTTTCCCGCATTGTTGAACGTGCCGTGATCATCTAAACCGATATCACAACATAAAAAATACAGAGGACTTGCAAGTTGTCTAATTTCTAGATATACTTGCGGTCCTCTTTGCTTTGAGTAGTTTTTACACAAAGTGAAGATGTTATCTGGGGTTCCCGGTTCGGTTGATCAACCTGCAGCTCGCAGGCCTCTGTGAGGCTGAACAGGAAACTCTTCTCCCGGACGGGACCAATACTATCCGATGGACACAAGGTCGGAATCGGAATAAGTTGGGAATATTTAAACCATGATTCAAATGCAATCCAATCTGGATGTCGCCGACAACACCGGCGCTCGTTCAGTGCAGTGTATTAAAGTGTTGGGCGGCTCTAAGCGCCGCTATGCGAATATTGGCGACATCATCAAGGTGACCGTCAAAGAAGCTACTCCACGTGGCCGCGTAAAGAAAGGCGAAGTCTACAGTGCTGTAGTTGTTAGAACAGCTAAGGGTGTTCGTCGCCCTGATGGTTCTTCCATCTGTTTTGATAACAACGCCGCTGTCCTGCTTAACAATAAACTTGAGCCTATTGGAACTCGTATCTTCGGACCAGTTACGCGTGAATTGCGTACAGAGCGTTTTATGAAGATTGTTTCTTTAGCTCCTGAAGTTCTGTAAGGAGAACAGAATGCAACGTATTCGCAAAGGCGATGAAGTTATCGTCATCACCGGTCGTGATAAAGGCAAAAAAGGTACTGTTGTTCAGGTACATGCCGACGGTAAGGTGTCTGTTGAGGGTATTAACCTCGTTAAGAAGCACGTCAAGCCAAATCCTATGCTTGGTCAGGCTGGCGGAATTGTAGACAAGACGCTTCCGATTGACGCTTCCAATGTAATGCTCCTCAATCCTAAGACAGGTAAGGGTGATCGCGTTGGTTTCCAGGTAGTGGACGGTAAAAAGGTCCGTGTCTTCAAGAGTGATGGCGCCGTAGTTGGCGTTAAGGCATAAGGGAGCCGAAGAGATGTCTCGTTTTTTAAAGCAGTACCATGATGAAGTGGTGCCAGCATTGACCAAACAGTTCGGTTACAAGACTGTTATGGAAGTGCCTCGTATTACCAAGATCACCCTTAACATGGGTATTGGTGATGCTGTTAGCGATAAAAAGCTTATTGATCACGCTGTCGAAGATATGACTAAGATCGCTGGTCAGAAGCCTGTTGTTACTAAAACACGTAAGGCTATTGCTAACTTTAAGATCCGTGAAAATATGCCAATCGGTTGTATGGTTACTCTTCGCGGTGAACGTATGTATGAATTCTTAGATCGTTTGGTTACGATTGCTTTCCCACGTGTACGTGACTTCCGTGGTGTTAGCCCACGTGCTTTTGATGGTCGTGGTAACTACAATATCGGTCTTAAAGAGCAGATTATCTTCCCGGAAATTGAATACGACAAGATCGACAAGGTCCGTGGTATGAATATCAGCATTACGACAACTGCCAAAACGGATGAAGAAGCCAAAGCTTTATTGGCTGCCTTCAAGTTCCCGTTCCGCAACTAAGCGAGGTGATGAATTGGCAAAGCTCGCATTAATTAATCGCGAACTCAAGCGTGAAAAGACAGCTCAGAAGTTCGCCGCAAAACGTGCCGCTCTTAAGGCGGTTATTAACGATGCTACCCGCTCGATGGAAGAACGTATGGACGCTCGCATTGCACTTCAGGCTCTGCCTCGTGATGCAAGTCCTTGCCGTCAGCGTAATCGCTGTGGTATCACTGGTCGTCCACGTGGTACTTTCCGCAAATTTGGTTTGTGCCGCACGAAGGTTCGTGAAGCGGCCATGCACGGTGATATTCCCGGCCTGACTAAGGCCAGCTGGTAAGCGAGGAGATTGCAAGATGAGTATGAGTGATCCGATCGCCGACATGCTGACCCGTATTCGTAACGGTCAGAGCGTCGACAAAACGGAAGTTGTAATGCCGTCCTCTAAATTAAAGGTCGCCATTGCTAAGGTTCTCGAAGATGAAGGTTACATCAATGGTTATACAGTTGATGCTAACGAAGGTAAACCAGTTCTTCATATTGGTTTGAAATATTATGCTGGACGTCCAGTTATTGAACGTATTGAACGTGTTTCTCGTCCAGGACTTCGAGTTTATAAGAACAGACAGACTATTCCTCAGGTGATGAATGGTTTGGGTATTGCGATTGTTTCTACACCACAGGGTGTTATGACTGATCGCAAGGCTCGTGCTGCTGGTATCGGTGGCGAAGTTCTCTGCTACGTCGCCTAAGATCAGGAGGAAAAATGTCTCGAGTTGCTAAGATTCCGGTTGCCATTGTTGCCGGTGTTGAAGTTAAGATCGAAAACGGTACTATCGTTGTGAAGGGTCCAAAGGGAACTTTGTCTGTACCTATGCACAATGATGTTGAAGTTAAGGTCGAAAATAACGAAGTTTCTTTCAAGGCCTTGAATGAGTCCAAGGAAACAAATGCGATGAGCGGTACTTTGCGTGCTCTCGTTCACAACATGGTTGTGGGTGTTTCTAAGGGTTTCTCTAAGAAGTTGACCTTGGTTGGTGTTGGTTACCGTGCACAAGCTCAGGGTAACAAGTTAAATCTTAACCTCGGTTTTTCTCATCCAGTTGTACATGAGATGCCTGAAGGTGTTAAGGTTGAAACTCCAACTCAAACCGAAATCGTAATTTCTGGTGCTGACAAGCAGAAAGTTGGTCAGGTAGCTGCAGACGTACGTAGTTATCGTGCTCCAGAACCTTACAAGGGTAAGGGTGTTCGCTACGTTGATGAAGTAGTGATCATCAAGGAAACTAAGAAGAAATAATCGCGGAGGCTTAAAGTGATCGACAAGAAACAAAATCGTTTGCGTCGTGCGCGTGCCACGCGTGCTCGCATCAAACTTGAAAAAGTGAATCGTTTAACGGTTCATCGCACAAATTTGCATATTTATGCTCAGATCATCTCTGCAGATGGTAGTCGTGTTCTTTGTTCTGCCTCTACAGCAGAAGCGGAAGTTCGCGCTGAACTTGCTGGTGTATCTGGCAAAGGTGGCAACGTAAATGCTGCTAAGATCGTTGGTAAGCGTGTAGCTGAGAAGGCTCTTGCTGCTGGTGTCGAATCTTGCGCATTTGACCGTGCCGGTTATCGTTTCCACGGCCGTGTACGCGCTCTTGCTGAAGCTGCGCGCGAAGCCGGTCTCAAGTTCTAAGGAAAACAGAAATGGCTAAAGTACAGGCTAAAGGCGCTGCTGCCGAAGAACAGGATGATGGCATTCGCGAAAAGATGATCTCTGTTAACCGCGTTACTAAAGTGGTTAAGGGTGGTCGTATCCTTGGTTTCGCTGCATTGACTGTTGTTGGTGATGGAGATGGTCGCATTGGTATGGGTAAAGGAAAGTCTAAGGAAGTTCCTGTTTCCGTACAGAAAGCTATGGACCAAGCTCGTCGTAACATGGAAAAGATTCCTCTTAAGAATGGAACTATTTTCCACGCAGTTGAAGGACATCATGGTGCTTCAAGAGTGATGCTTATGCCAGCTCCTGAAGGTACTGGTGTGATTGCTGGTGGTCCAATGCGTGCTATTTTTGATGTTATGGGTATCCGTAATATCGTGGCTAAGTCTCATGGTTCTTCGAATCCATACAACATGGTTCGTGCTACCTTGAATGCACTTGAAAATCTCCGTACACCAAGTGAGATTGCCGCTAAGCGTGGTAAGGCCGTTGAAGATCTCATCGGTTAATTATCAGAGGGAATGAAATGAGCAAGAAAACAGTTAAAGTGACCTTGGTCAAAAGCCCGATTGGTTGTAAAGCGGCTCACCGTGCAACTGTTCTGGGTCTCGGTCTCAAGAAGATTCGCCAAACTCGCGAATTGGAAGATACGCCAGCAGTACGCGGTATGATCAATACCGTTTCTTATCTGGTGCGTGCTGAATAGGTGAGGATATAGAAATGAAACTTAATACT
Source organism: Burkholderiaceae bacterium (assembly GCA_017461315.1). Lineage (GTDB taxonomy): Bacteria > Pseudomonadota > Gammaproteobacteria > Burkholderiales > Burkholderiaceae_F > JAFTYR01. The sequence goes on from JAFTYR010000057.1 coordinate 15,137, forward strand.
ATTCAACCTGCTGCAGGATCTAAGTCTGCTGCTCACCGTGTTGGTCGTGGTGTCGGTAGTGGCTGGGGTAAGACTGCTGGTCGTGGCCACAAGGGTCAAAAGTCCCGTGCTGGTGGCTTCCATAAGGTAGGATTTGAAGGCGGTCAGATGCCTATGCATCGTCGTCTGCCTAAGAGAGGCTTTACTTCTTGGACTCACGAGTTTGTTGCTGAAGTTCGTTTGAACCAGCTCGACAAGCTCGGCTTAGAAGAAATCACATTGGCAGATCTTATTAATGCTGATGTGATCAAGTCTGATTCTCAAGCTGCTCGTGTAATCTTATCTGGTGAAATCACTCGCAAGGTTACAGTACGTGGTTTGAGCGTAACAAAGGGTGCTAAGGCTGCTATCGAAGCTGCCGGTGGTACCGTTATCGATTCCGATAAGTAAGATTTATCCTTAAGAGGAACCAAACGTGGCCAAGAATATTCCAGCGAAAGCTAGCAATAAATATGGTGATCTCTATCGCCGTCTTCTCTTCCTTGTTTTAGCTCTCGTTGTTTTTCGTATCGGTACACATATTCCGGTTCCGGGAATCGATCCTGACTCGCTTCGTGAGCTGTTTAATCAGCAAAAGGGCGGCATCCTTGGATTATTCAATATGTTCTCGGGTGGCGCTCTTTCGAGATTCTCCGTTTTTGCCTTAGGTATCATGCCGTACATTTCGGCATCGATTATCATGCAAATGCTTTCTTATGTTTTGCCTTCTTTAGAGGCATTACGTAAGGAAGGGGAGTCTGGACGTAGAAAAATTACTCAATACACGCGTTACGGCACATTATTGCTTGGAGCTTTCCAAGCTTTAGGTATTGCTGTCGCTTTAGAAAGTCAGCCTGGCCTCGTTATCGATCCAGGATTTTTCTTTAGAGGCGTTTGTGTTGTTTCCTTAGTCACAGGAACTATGTTCCTCATGTGGCTTGGTGAACAGATTACAGAACGTGGTATTGGTAATGGCATTTCCATCATCATCTTCGCTGGTATTGTTGCAGGTCTTCCTGCTGCGGTAAGTGGTTTGTTCCAGTTGGTATCTACTGGAGCTATTAGCCCACTTTCTTCTATCTTTATCATTGCGGTAGTGATTTTGGTTACGGCTTTTGTGGTGTTCTTCGAAAGAGGTCAACGTCGCATTACCGTCAACTATGCTAAACGACAGATTGGAAACAAGATCTATGGTGGTCAAAGTTCTTATTTGCCATTGAAGATCAATATGGCTAATGTTATTCCTCCAATCTTTGCTTCTTCCTTGATCCTGTTCCCAGCAACACTTGCTGGTTGGTTTACAAGCGGAGATTCAACTCGTTGGATTAGAGACTTAGCTGCTTCTCTGTCTCCCGGACAACCGTTGTATACATTGCTTTACGCAGCACTCATCGTTTTCTTTGCTTATTTCTATACGGCATTAGTATTTAATCCTAAAGAGACAGCTGAAAATCTTAAGAAGAGTGGTGCTTTTGTTCCAGGAATTCGTCCTGGTGAGCAAACTTCACGTTATATTGATAAGGTGTTGTTACGTTTGACGCTCGCTGGTTCGATTTATCTGGTGTTCGTCTGCTTGGTTCCTGAGTTCTTGAACCTTAGATTTAATGTTCCGTTCTACTTCGGCGGTACTTCATTGCTGATCGTTGTTGTGGTAACAATGGATTTCATGAGTCAGGTTCAAGCATATCTCATGAGTCATCAATACGAATCTTTGCTAAAGAAAACCAATTTTAAGGGCTTCGGTCCAGGTTCTCTTCCCCGATAATTTTCGGTAGCAAATTGTCTGATTTGCTTCAGGGTGCATGATTAGATATAATCACGCACCCTGTAAGTTAAACTTTATTTTTTGCACTACAAAAAATAGAGTGGGTTTTGTGTGGAGTGTCGGCGAGACGCTTTACACACTTTTGGAGATAACTATGAAAGTAAACGCTTCGGTCAAAAAAATGTGCCGTAAGTGCAAAATCATTAAGCGCAAAGGCGTGGTCCGTGTGATCTGTGCAGATCCTCGCCACAAACAGCGCCAAGGCTAAAGAGGTAAATAATGGCTCGTATCGCCGGTATTAACATTCCGCCGAATCAGCATGCTGTTATCGGTTTGACTGCTATCTATGGTATCGGTCGTCCCCGTGCACAGCAGATTCTTGAATCGGTTGGTGTTGAAACGACTAAGAAAGTCAAAGATTTGACGGATGCAGAACTCGAACGCATTCGTGAAGCCGTCAACAATTTCACTGTTGAAGGCGATCTTCGTCGTGAAGTTCAATTGTCAATCAAACGCCTTATCGACTTGGGCACATATCGCGGCATGCGTCATCGTCGTGGTCTGCCAGTTCGTGGTCAACGTACGCGTACTAATGCACGTACTCGTAAGGGCCCGAAGAAGGCTGGTGTTGCGCTCAAGAAGTAAGGTAGAGGACAGTTATGGCAGGAAAGATTCCTAGCGCTCAGCAGATCGCTGCTCAGCGTTCCCGCAGAAAAGTAAAGAAGGTGGTTAATGAAGGTATTGCTCATGTCCACGCTTCTTTCAACAACACAATTATTACTATTACAGACCGTCAAGGCAATGCAATTGCTGCTTCTAGCTCTGGAGCACAAGGCTTTAAGGGTTCCCGTAAGTCGACTCCTTTCGCCGCTCAGGTAGCTGCAGAACAAGCTGGCAAGATTGCTCAGGAATACGGTTTGAAGAACGTTGAAGTCCGCATTATGGGACCAGGACCCGGTCGCGAATCTAGCGTCCGTGCTCTCAACGCTCTTGGTATCCGCGTTACGTCGATTCAGGATGTCACACCAGTTCCTCACAATGGTGTTCGTCCTTCCAAGCGTCGTCGCGTTTAATTAATTTTTTCCCGCGTTTATAGGTTCAATCCTTTGAACTGAATGTGGAAAACCACAGGATAAGAGAAACAAATGGCTCGTTATATCGGACCTAAATTAAAGCTCGCACGTCGTGAAGGCGGCGATCTTAATCTCAAGAGCGCAGTTCGCTCTTTTGATGCTAAATGTAAGCATGAGTCCGCACCTGGACAACACGGTCGCACTTCTGGTGCCCGTCTTTCCGACTACGGTACTCAGCTTCGTGAAAAACAGAAAGTTAAGCGTATGTACGGTGTTTTGGAACGTCAATTCCGCTTGTACTTCGCTAAGGCTGCTAAGAAGCGTGGCAACACCGGTGAGCAGCTTTTAAATCTTCTTGAATGCCGTCTTGATAACGTTGTTTATCGTATGGGTTTCGGTTCTACACGTGCTGAAGCTCGTCAGCTTGTTAGCCATTGCGCTATCAGCGTTAACGGTAACAAGGTTAACATTCCTTCTTATCAGGTTAAGGCAGGTGATGTTATCGCTGTTCGTGAAAAGGCTAAGAAGCAAGTTCGTATTGCTGAAAGCCTCAAGCTTGCAGAATCAATTGGCTTGCCAGCTTGGGTGTCTGTAGACTCCAAGAAACTTGAAGGTACTTTCAAGAACGTTCCTGCTCGTGACGAAATTTGTCCGGATGTGAACGAATCTCTGATTGTTGAATTGTATTCTCGCTAATTTGTATTAAACTCCGACGATGTAGTGCGTCGTCGAAGTTAATTCATCAGAACGATCCTTCCTCGGGGCAGGATCGTCTCTTTGTATTTAGCCCCGTCATCCTAGCAGCCTTATCGGTGTAACGAACTGAGGGTATTGTTAAAAAGGATAATCAATGTCTGTTAATAATCTTTTAAAACCTCGCAGTGTTGAAGTTGAAACTGCAGAAGGTAATCCTTATTCCGCAACAGTCACCATGGAACCGTTTGAAACGGGTTATGCACATACACTCGGAAATGCACTCCGTCGTGTTTTGTTGAGTTCTATGGTTGGATATGCACCAACTGAAGCTCAGATCGCTGGTGTTGTTCATGAATATAGTCAGATTGATGGCGTTAAAGAGGACGTTGTTGACATTTTGTTAAATGTTAAGGGCGTTATTTTCAAGCTTGAAAATCGTGATGAAGTTACTGTTACTTTGCGTAAAGAAGGTTGTGGTGTCGTAAAGGCTTCTGACTTTGAGTTGCCTCATGACGTAACCATTTTAAATCCTGAGCATGTGATCGCTAACCTTTCTGGTGGTAAGCTTGATATGCAAATCAAGATTGAGAAAGGTCGTGGATATCAACCAGGTGACATGCGTGCTTTGAAAGATGATTACAGCAAAGCCACATTAGGTCGCATCATTATGGATGCCTCTTTCTCTCCAGTTCTTCGTGTTGCTTATCGAGTTGAAAATGCTCGTGTAGAACAGAGAACCGACTTGGATAAGCTTATTATGACGATCGATACTAATGGATCAATTCTTCCTGAAGAAGCCGTTCGCCAGGCAGCTTATATTCTCCAAGATCAATTGTCTGTTTTCGGTGGCATTGCAACTGTTGGAACAGAGCCTATGGCTACTCAGCAAACTACTGCGCAGAATGGTGCTTATCCTGCTCAGAACGCAGCTAAACAGCAACCAATGGTCGATCCAATCTTGCGTCGCCCAGTTGATGATCTTGAATTGACTGTTCGCTCTGCAAATTGCTTGAAAGCTGAGAACATTTACTACATCGGCGATCTTATCCAGAGAACCGAAAATGAATTGCTTAAGACTCCAAATTTAGGCCGCAAGTCTTTGAATGAAATCAAAGAAGTACTTGGTGCACATGGCTTGACTCTTGGTATGAAGCTCGAAAATTGGCCTCCTGCTGGTTTAGATAGCTAATTATTTTATTTACTATTTGTTTTATCAGGGAAAAGTGAGTAAAATGCGCCTTTCCCTTACCCGCCCGCTCCATTGTGGAGATAGAAGAGACGGGAGATGCCTAAAGGGCACCTTAACTAGAAATTTCATAGGAACTTTAAAATGCGTCATAATCACGGACTTCGTAAACTGAATCGTACTTCTGCTCATCGCTTGGCTATGCTTCGTAACATGATGAATTCTTTACTTCGTCACGAAGCTATCAAGACTACTTTGCCTAAGGCAAAAGAGTTGCGTCGTGTTGTAGAACCAATGATCACTTTGGCTAAGGAACCGACTGTTGCTAACAAGCGTTTAGCTTTCAATCGTTTGCGTGATCGCGAAATTGTTGTAAAACTCTTCAATGAAATCGGACCTATGTTCAAAGAACGTAACGGTGGTTACACACGCATTTTGAAGTGTGGCTATCGCGTTGGCGACAATGCTCCGATGGCTTTCGTTGAGTTGGTTCAGCATACTGAGCCTAAGGCTGAAGTTGAAGCAACTAAAGAAGCTTAATTTTAGCTAAACGACTGTAAAGTTATTAGAAAGCTCGTGCTGGAAAGTACGAGCTTTCTGTTTTTGTAAAGAAGGATTGAATGCAAGAAGATTCAACTGAAAGTATCCGATTAGATAAGTGGCTGTGGGCAGCTCGATTCTTTAAAACTCGTACACTCGCACAAGATAATATTGAATTAGGGCGTGTACGAATCGATAATCAAAGAGTTAAACCAAGTAAAGAAATTCGTTGTGGTGATGAAATTGAAGTTAATCGTGGCCAGGAACGCTTTATAGTAGTGGTCAAAAAAATTTCTTCAAAAAGAGGAAGTGCATCCATCGCTCAACAACTATATGAAGAAACTCAAGAAAGTTTGGAAATGCGTGAACGTATTCGTAATAATCTACGGGCTGTGCCGATTGTTGATTATTATGCAAAAGGACGTCCAACCAAGAGAGATGGAAGAAAATTACGTGAATTTATGGCACAACACGCCGACTATGATCCTACTAAAGAGTTTTAGAAAGTATGTTTAGCTGGTCTTCGTTTTTAATTTATGCGTTTGTAACTACTATAACACCTGGTCCAAACAATTTAATGTCGATGTCTTGCGGTAGTCAAAAAGGTTTTATTAAAGCACTACCGTTTAACGCAGGGATTTATTTGGGTTTTTGTTGTGTAATGCTTCTTTGTACGTTTTTCTGTACGGCACTAACAAATTTACTTCCGGACATTATGCGTCCTTTGCTTTTTCTGAGCGCAAGCTACATGCTCTACCTAGCTTGGACGGTCTATCGCAGTTCACATAGAGCCTCTTCAAAAGTATCTTTTGACTCTTTTAGTTTTGTTGCAGGAATCCTTTTGCAATTTGTTAATGGAAAAATTTGGGTTTACGGTATCGTTTCTATGCAGTCTTTTATCCTGCCTCATTATTCAGAAAACATACCGTTATTGGTGATGTTTTCAATACTTCTAGCCACAATTGGAGCCTCTTGTAATCTCGTATGGTCCGCTTTTGGAACGATTTTAAAAAGAATTTTCTCTAAGCATGCTCGTACTCTAAATACTATTTTTGCTCTTTCACTTGTTTATTGTGCGTTTTCTTTATTTATTTAAGCCTTAAAGAAAGAACAATATTTTTTTAATAAAAAATTTCATATTTAAATCCAAGTATTTGAAAATGCAAAATTTTGTAACTTTTTATAAAATTACTGAACGTGAATTAATTTGGGTGGGGTGTTAAATAAGTTATTTTTTGCTTCGGATAACTCTTGAGTAACTGATGACCATTTAGTACTATTAGAGATGACATCAATTGATGTCTAAATCGATCCAATAAATATTGAGTTCGATATTGTTATCTGTGTAACAAAAATAATTATGGAATACTTTTATCTTCTTATTCTTGGATTCTTAATTCTGTTAGCGGCCTCCGATTTATTTGTGGGGGTTAGTAATGATGCGGTTAACTTCTTAGGAGGAGCACTCGGTTCTCGTATTGCTTCTTTTAGAACGATCATGATTGTCGGCAGTTTGGGAGTCTTGTTCGGTTCTACATTCTCAGGTGGCATGATGACCATCGCTCGTTCTGGTGTTTATAACCCAGAAATGTTCACCTTCGACAATTTGATGATTGTGTTTTTTGCGGTGGTGGTTACCGAAGTTTCTTTGTTAAATGTCTTCAATAAATTAGGACTTCCTACTTCTACTACGGTTTCGATCGTGTTCGCCCTTTTGGGTGGTGGTGTAAGTATGGCTTGTTTAGATATCTGGGCTTCTGGTGGCTCTCTTTTAGAACTAGCTCAGTATGTAAATACAACCAAGTGCACCATTCTGATTTTTGGCATTATTTGTTCTGTACCTATTGCATTTGTTGGCGGTACCGTTATTCAGTACTTCGTTCGTTTGATTTTTACATTTAATTATCAACGGATGTATCGTCTGTTTGGTGGGATCTTTGGCAGTCTCTGTATTTCAAGTATTGTCTATTTCTTGCTTTTCAAGGGAGCTAAGGGATCAGCACTGATTACGCCAGAAGTTCTTCAGTTCCTTAACGAATATACGACAGAGCTGATGCTCGCTGTTCTCGGCTGTACGTTTGTAGTGTTCCAATTTGCCATTCTTTTGTTCAATATGAACATTTTTAAGATTGTTATTTTGGCTGGTACATTCGCATTGGCATTCTCCTTTGCCGGTAACGACTTGGTGAACTTTATTGGTGTGCCGTTAGCTGCGTTAGACAGCTGGGACATTTATCGGGCCAGTGGTCAAGCACCAACCGATTTGATGATGACTGCATTGCATGAACCAGTTCGTTCAAATCCGTATTACCTTTGGGTTGCGGGTGGCATTATGGTCTTGACGCTTTGGACTTCAAAGCAAGCTATGAATGTGGTTCGTACAACCATCAATTTGAGTAGCTCGGATCGTGGTGATCATGAACAGTTTGGTTCTTCTTTACTTGGTCGCGTCGTGGTTCGACACTCTATCGCTTTGAACAACATTGTTCAAAAAATCATGCCAGAAAGCATGAAAAAGGTTTTAGACTCTCGGTTTGAACCGATTCCTGTCAAGAAGGGAGAGGTTCAGTTACCGTTCGATGCTGTTCGTGCTTCGATTAACTTGGTTGTTTCAAGTATTTTGATTGCTTCAGCTACCGCATTAACATTACCGTTATCAACCACGTATGTAACCTTTATGGTAGCCATGGGATCCTCTTTTGCTGATGGTGCCTGGGACCGTGAGTCTGCTGTTTATCGTGTTTCTGGTGTGTTAACAGTGATCGGTGGTTGGTTTATCACCGCATTAGTTGCTTTCATGACTTGCGGTTTGATCGTAACGTTGTGTTACTACGGTGGTTTAGTTGCCGTCTTGATTGTGATGGCTTTAACCGTTTATGCACTCATTAAGGAAAACTTTTTCCCAAGTAAGTCTGAAGAAGATGAATTCCGTGAAGCTAGTACTGATCCTCAAGAGATTCGTAATCGCTTGAATACTTCAATCGTTGAGATTTATGGTCACTCTGTTGAACTCTTCCAAGAAAGTCTTGATAAGTTCTTTGCAGGTGATTTGAAGGGATTGAAGAGGGCGAAGATTCATGCTTTGGATGCATATGATGAGGTCAAGAAGATCCGTCGAGATTATTACAATATGGCTCGACAAGAAGCCGGTGTAGATCAGGACGTTTGTCACTATTACTATCGTGCACTGACGAATATGAAAGAAGCCAGTTTTGAACTTGAAAAGACGGCTCGTCTTATCCACGATCATGTGGCCAATAGTCATCGTATCTATAAGGGACAGCTTCAAGAAGATTTGTATTCCTTAGTTCCTATCTTAAGAAGCATTGAAGAGGTGTTGGTCGTTTATCAACAAAAGGACGTGTTAGATATTCAAGAGCTCGATCAACGTATGCGTTATGCTCATAAAGCTGTTGACCAAATGCAGGCTAATCTTTTTGCTAGAGTAGGTGAAGAGAAGATGTCTTTGCGTAGTACTGAGCTGTACTTAAGTATTTTGCAACTGGTTCGTGATATTCTCAATCGTTACAACATTGTGTTCTTAATGCAAAGAGAATTGAATAAACAGTGTAAAAAGCGCGAACTCGAATCCAAAAAGTAACGATTGTCCCAGATAAAGGGATGACTTAGAAAGCAAAAAAGCTCCAATTTGGAGCTTTTTTGTTTTTTCAATACTAACCTAGCTATTGAAAAAATTATTTACGGCCTTCTTCAGCAAGCCAACGTGCTGCGTCTAAAGCAAAGTAAGTTAATATGCCATCGGCACCGGCTCTCTTAAAGCATAGAAGTGATTCCATGATGGCTTTCTTTTCATCTAACCAGCCGTTTTGGAATGCGGCTCGTAACATGGCGTATTCACCGCTAACCTGATAGGCAAAAGTAGGTTTCTTGAATTCTTCTTTGACTCTCCAAAGAACATCTAGGTAAGGCATACCTGGTTTAACCATGACCATGTCGGCCCCTTCTTCGATATCGAGTCCTGTTTCCCAAAGTGCTTCGTCAGAATTGCCAGGATCTTGTTGATATACCGCTTTATTAGAACGACCGAGATTGGAAGAAGAACCAACTGCATCTCGGAATGGACCATAAAAACAAGAGGCATATTTAGCTGAGTAAGCCATAATTCTTGTATGAATGAAACCTTTCTGTTCTAATACGTCACGGATAATACCAATTCTTCCATCCATCATATCTGATGGCGCAACAATGTCTGCTCCAGCTTCAGCCTGAGCTAGCATTTGCTTGACGAGCATTTCGATAGTCTCATCGTTGAGAATATAGCCTGTTTCATCGATAAGACCATCTTGACCGTGAGTTGTGTAAGGATCTAACGCAACATCACACATAATGCCTAATTCTGGGAAATTTTCTTTTAATTTTCTAACAACTCGTGGAATAAGCCCGTCTGGGTTAGCTGCTTCTCGACCATCCGGTGTTTTTAGTGAATCGTCAATATTAGGGAAAAGTGCTAAAACTGGGATACCAAGTTCAACGCATTCCTCTGCAACATGCATTAAAAGATCTAAAGAAAGGCGTTCAACACCGGGCATAGACGGTATCGGGATACGAACATTAGTTCCTTCAGTTACAAAAACTGGATAAATTAAATCGTCAACAGAAAGCTTGCTTTCACGCATCAGACGACGAGAAAAATCATCACGGCGCATCCGACGCATTCTGGTTGAAGGATATCGACCTAATACTTGCATTATTACGTCCTTAAGAAATCTGTTTAAAGAGTCTTACCTAACCAAGAGGCTAGGTTTTGTTGTAATTCATCAACTCCTTCTCGTTTTAAACCACTAAATAGCTGGCAGGTAGCTCTACCTTCATAAGATTGACAACGATCTTGGACGAGTTTGAGGACGCGACGGCGTTCCATTGTCTTAAGTTGATCGGCTTTATTTAAAAGGAAAAGAAGTTTTAAATCCGTTCGATGGGCAATAAAGTCTAGAACTAGTTCATCAGCAGGCATGAAAGGACGACGAGCGTCCATAACAAGAACAATCCCTTCAAGAAGAGGAGATTGAGCGACATAACCGCCCACGAGGTTTTCCCATGTGGCTCGGATGGAAGGAGCTGCCTTAGCAAAACCATATCCAGGAAGGTCAACTAAATAAGCAACCTGTTGATATTGTCCAACGTCTAATTTTTCAGAAATAGCAAAGAAATTTAATAACTGAGTCCGACCAGGAGTCTTGGATGAAAATGCCAAGCGAGTCTGTCTGGTGAGGACGTTGATAGTGGTGGATTTACCAGCATTTGATCGGCCTGCAAACGCAATCTGTGGAAGGCCATCTGATGGCAGTCCTGCTAGATCAGAAACTGACATCTTGAATTTAGCTGAATCAAAAAGTGCACTCATGGAGGCCTCTTTTAAGTGTCGTCAGATGGCGGAAAAATAAATTCAACCGCTATAAATAAAAACCGCCTAGTGGCGGATCGTGGTATCGCCATCGGAAGTTATACTAGAGTTTTAACTGAAAATTGAACTCTAGTCATCAAGCGATGACGATAAAATCGCCGTAATTTTAATCCCTTTAAGAAAAAAATGCTGATCGACAGGGATTCCGTTTGTCTCCTTTGTTATGAACGACCAAATATTTCGTTAAGTTGTTGTGTGACGCGAACAAATGTAGTGCGTTTTGTTAATTCTCGAAGTTGTTTTGCTCCAACATAAGTACATGCAGAACGCATACCCCCAAGAATATCTTGAACAGTATTAGATACTGGACCTCTGTCTGGAATGTATACCGTTTTACCTTCCGCGGCTCGGTAAGTAGCAACACCTCCGGAATATTTATCCATAGCTGTTTTACTGCTCATACCGTAAAAACTTCGTAGCTTTATACCATCTTTAACGACAACTTCTCCACCACATTCCTCATGTCCTGCAAACATACCACCTAACATTACAAAATCAGCACCGGCACCAAAGGCTTTTGCTACATCCCCGGGGCGAGTACAGCCTCCATCAGCACAGATATGTCCTCCCAGACCGTGCGCAGCGTCAGCACATTCGATAATGGCAGAAAGTTGTGGATAACCCACGCCAGTCATTTTGCGAGTTGTACAAACAGAACCAGGACCAATACCAACTTTAACAATATCAGCGCCCGCAAGTATCAATTCTTCTGTCATATCTCCCGTAACGACGTTGCCAGCCATGATGACTAGATCGGGATAATAAGAACGAATCTTTTTAACAAACTCAACAAAACTTTCGGTATATCCATTGGCTACGTCAATACATAAATAACGTACTGCTTCAGGAGCTATCGTCATAACTTTCTGAAACTTTTGAAAATCTGACTTACCAATACCGAGAGAATAAAATGCGGAACTTTTGTTTTTTAATGCAGAAAAAAAATATACATAGTCATCTGCATCATAGTGTTTGTGAAGTGCTACAGATAAATGATGTTGTTCTAAAGCTTGAGCCATTTCAAAAGTACCCGTTGTATCCATATTAGCTGCGATCACCGGGATACCTTCGTAACTTACTTGGCTATTGCGAAATTTAAATGAACGCAGAAGATCAACTTTAGAACGACTAGATAGAGTTGAGCGCTTTGGTCGAATAAGTACATCCTTAAAGTCGAGTTTAATTTCATTTTCGATGTACATAGTTATCACCTTAATAGAGAAGTTGGGCACAAAACGCATCAATTGTGACATGAATTTATTCGGATTCATAAATTCACATCACAATATAAAAGAGGCGGAGTCTTTCTTTTAAGGGATGCGTGTCTCGTTTGCAAAAAGTTCTTGTACTTCTTCGCGAGGACGAATGATGTAAGTTTTATCTCCGTCTACTAGAATTTCTGCTGGACGAACTCGAGTGTTGTAATTTGAGGACATGGACATACCATAGGCACCCGCACTCAAAAGTGCAAGAATTTGCCCCTGTTCAAGTGATAAAGAGCGATCCTTAGCTAACCAATCTCCAGTTTCGCAAATAGGGCCAACAACGTCCCAAACTTGTTCGTCATGAGGGAGCTTTTGAGTGTTGACTGGAACAATTTGCATCCAAGCCTGGTAGAGTGTTGGACGGACCATGTCGTTCATCGCAGCGTCAACAATGCAAAAGTTCTTCTCTTCTCCCTTTTTCAAGTATTCAATTTTGGTTAGAAGGGCGCCCGCATTTCCAACAATTGATCGGCCGGCTTCAAATACCATTTCCAAATGATCGTAACCTCGATCACATAAAATTTGTCTGAGGTTGGCGATCAGTTCAGCAGGTGTTGGAGGATTTTCGTTTTGATAGGTAATACCTAAGCCACCACCAAAATCGATGTGTTCTAGTTCGATTCCATGCTCTTTGAGTTTATCGATTAAGTCAACGATACGATGGCAAGCATCTAGGAAAGGAGATAGCTCTGTGAGTTGAGAACCGATATGACAGTCGATTCCGGTAATGTGTAGCTGTTCAGGAAATTGAGCTGCGTGTCGGTAAACATTAAAGGCTTCATTAATAGCGATACCAAACTTATTTTTTTTCAATCCTGTTGAAATATAAGGATGGGTTTTTGCATCAACATCTGGATTAACTCGAAGAGAAATGCGGGCTCGTTTACCGGTCTGACGTGCTGTTTCGATAATACGATCAAGTTCTGGTATTGATTCGACATTAAAGCAGTAGATGTCTGCGTTTAAAGCATCGGTAATTTCCTGAGTGCTTTTCCCAACGCCGGAGAAGACGACTTTTTTTGTGTCACCACCAGCCGCTTTAACTCGTGCAAGTTCTCCTCCGGAAACAATGTCAAATCCTGCTCCTAATCGAGCTAAAACATCGATAATAGCTAGATTAGAATTTGCCTTGAGCGCATAGCACATAAGATGTGGGATGCCTTGCAGTGCATCAGCATACCTACGATAGGCAATTTCGATAGCTTTCCTAGAATAGACATAAAGCGGAGTACCAAAACGAGAAGTCGCTTTTTCTAAATCGACGTCTTCACAGTAAAGGACATGATCCTTCCAGTGAAAACCATCTTCTGAGGGTAAAGTTAAATCCATAATTAAAAATATCAGTTATTTTCAGAAGGTTTTGATTCAGTATCTACAGATGGTTCTTTAGAGATCTCAGATTCTGGAGCACTAACTTCTCCCGGCACAGTCGTGCCGTCATTTGTCATCTCATCAATTGCCTTTTCGATTCTACTTAGGTAGGAATCGTTCGGATCTTCTGGTAGATAAAGAGGCCCTTTAATACCACAAGCTGTCAAGAAAAGACAGGGAAAGAATAAAATGGATATACGTTTCATCATAATGACAGAATCTAACATGACTGACAGCGAATTTCTTGAATTAGCGGAAAAAACATTTATAAAATTAAGTGAGAATCTCGAAAATCGATTTTCAGAACTCGATACTTTTACTGAAGGACGTGTTTTGAACTTAGAAATGGATTCAGGTGTTAAGGTGGTTCTTAATATTCAAGAGGCGATGCGACAAATTTGGCTAGCAAGCCCACTAGGCGGTTTTCGTTACGATTTGGTAGAAGGTAGTGATTGGCGTAATACTAAAACAGGTACCTTGCTACTAGAAGATGTTCTGAAGGCTCTTGGAGCAAATAAATGACAATAAGTAATTGGCGCTGTGGAAAATTTAGTATTCCATTAGATAAGCCATGTGTTATGGGTATCGTAAACGTTACTCCAGATTCATTTAGTGATGGAGGTCGTTGGTCGACAAAAGATCGAGCTGTAGAACACGCATTACAACTTCAAAAGGAAGGTGCCGATATTTTGGATATCGGAGGAGAATCGACGCGACCTGGAGCGAAAGAAGTTTCGCTAAATGAGGAATTAGATCGTGTGATTCCTGTAATAGAAGAACTGTCTCATTGTGGTTTACCGATCTCTGTAGATACGAGTAAACCTCAGGTAATGAAAGAAGCTGTAAAAGCTGGTGCTTCAATTGTTAATGATGTTTTTGCCCTACAGGCACCAGGTGCAAAGGAAGTTGTTGCACAAGAGGATTGTGGTGTGTGTCTTATGCATATACAAGGGACACCATGTTTGATGCAACGAAATCCTAAATATGATGATTTAATGCAAGAAGTTAAATCTTTTTTGTTAACTCAGACTCAACAATTAGAGACATTAGGTGTAGAGTCTGAAAGGATTTGTTTAGATCCAGGATTTGGATTTGGTAAAACAGTTTCTCAAAATTTTGAGTTATTAAATAAAGCGAAAGAGTTCGTTCAACTAGGTTATCCCGTGCTTTACGGAATGAGTCGAAAATCAAGTTTGGGAAGAGTAACAGGAATCAATGTTCCCTCAGAGCGAATGGTCGCATCAGTAGTTGCACATTTAATTGCTGTACAAAATGGAGTGCAAATTATACGGGTTCATGACGTCGCAGCAACTGTGCAGGCACTAAAAATTTGGAATAGTACCCAATACTATAAGGAGCTTTTATGAGTCGTAAGTATTTCGGAACAGACGGAGTTAGAGGTCGCGTCGGTAGAAAACCCATTACACCAGAATTTGCTTTGTTGTTAGCTCAAGCAGCGGGTCGAGTACTGAAGCGTGAAAGCTCAACTGGAGAAGTAACGGTTTTTATAGGTAAAGATACTCGTGTTTCTGGTTATATGCTCGAAGCTGCGCTTCAGTCCGGTTTCTTGAGCGCCGGGGTCAACGTTGTATTAGGTGGGCCTTTACCTACTCCAGCAGTTGCTTATCTAACTCGAGCATTAAGACTTGATGCGGGTGTTGTGATTTCCGCCTCTCATAATCCTTTCTACGACAACGGCATTAAATTCTTTTCCGCTCAGGGAACAAAGCTTCCGGATGATATAGAAGAAGAAATTGAAGAGGAAATGAATCGAGGCTATGAATGTGTTGATAGTGCTAAGTTAGGAAAAGCAAAGCGACTAGACGATGCTGCAGGTCGTTACATCGAATTCTGTAAAAGCACTATTTCCTCTGATGTTGATCTGAAGGGCATGAGACTTTATGTCGATACGGCTAACGGTGCTGCATACCACATTGCTCCTGATGTATATCATGAACTTGGTGCTACTGTTGTAGCAGATGGCAATCATCCGGATGGCTTTAATATTAATCAGGACGTTGGTGCAACTCATACAGATACTTTGCCAGAGCGAGTAAAAGCGGCGGGTTGTGAATTAGGTATCGCTCTTGATGGTGATGCAGATCGCTTGATTATGGCAGACGAGAATCGTGTATATAACGGAGATCAACTACTGTATCTTATTGCTCGTTGTCGTATGGCAAAAAGAGGATTGGATGGCGTTGTTGGAACCTTAATGACTAATTTTGCTGTCGAACAACGATTCCATGACTTAAACATTCCTTTTTTCAGAGCTAAAGTTGGTGATCGTTATGTACTTGAGGTTCTTAAACAGCAAGGTCTTCAGTTGGGTGGGGAAGGTTCTGGTCACGTTATTGTTCTAGATAAACAAACTACGGGTGATGGCATTGTCACAAGTCTTCAAGTGCTTTCTGCATTGAAGCGCTCTGGTAAAACAATTGCTGAGTATATTTCAGACCTTACTTTAACTCCACAAGTATTAATCAATCGTAAATACGCAAATGGTTACGATTGGAAGGCAGATGAGCAGTTAGCTGAAGAGATTAAGAAAGCCGAAAAAATGCTTGATGGCTCAGGGCGTGTGTTGATTCGTGCATCTGGTACAGAGCCGTTAATCCGAGTCATGATCGAAGCTGAAGATGCGGAATTGGCTCAACGTTTGGCTACAGCGATTGCAGACAAAATACCTCAATAGTTGTCATCGTTTTGTCATATAAATCGGTTAACCTTGCCCGGAAAAATTAGAGGTAAAAATAAATGACAATCAATGTACTTATCGTTGAGGATGAACCGGCAATTCAGGAACTGATCGCCTATACCTGTAGAACGAGTGGTTTTGAAGTGGCTCGAGCTAGTAATGTGGGTGAGGCACGCAAAATTCTTGAATTTAAATTGCCTGATCTGATTTTACTTGATTGGATGCTTCCTGATCTTTCTGGTCTTGAATGGCTTCGTATGCTACGTAGAAATGAAGCTACAAGGGCCTTACCAGTTATTATGCTTACGGCAAGAGGGCAAGAAGATGATAAGGTTGCCGGACTTGAAGCGGGTGCTGATGATTATGTTGTAAAACCATTTTCGCCACGAGAACTAGTGGCTCGAATCCGAGCGGCGATTCGTCGAAATAGTGGAGAACAAGAACTGGGCGATAAAATTGTATGTGGCAATCTCACCATTGATTTTGATCGTTTTGAAGCAAAAGTTGGAGAAGAATTGTTAAAGCTATCTGTTGTTGAATTTAAGATTCTGTCCCTTTTTGCTAAGCATCCAGGAAGAGTCTACTCTCGTCAACAAGTTATCGATAAAGTCTGGGGTTATGGAGCCTGTATAGACGAAAGAACAGTTGACGTACATATGTTGAGATTACGTAAGCATCTGTCCGGTACTAGTTTCGAAGATTTTATTGAGACAGTTCGAGGACTCGGTTATCGAGCGGTTGAACCATTCGGTTCGTTAAAATGATCCAGTTCTTTTTACGATATGCTTACTCCTCGATAATTTGTGTGCTATGTGTCGGCCTAGGAGTAGGTTTGTTTTTTGGTGTTATAGTTGGTTTAGCTGTTGCATTAATATCGATTGTTATTCTTTTTACACTACATCTTCGTTATTTCAAAATTTTCATTGAGTGGCTTGAATCTCCGAGTTTAGATCCTCTTCCTGAAGCAAAGGGACTATGGGGAACTATCTTTCTAAAGGTCTATAAAGCACGGAAGAAAACCGAAAAAAATGCGCTAAAACTCCATGAAAAAGAACAGCGATTTAGACAGACCTTAAATTCTTTGCCTGATGGCGTGATCTTGGTACGTAAGCATTGGGAAATTGAACTTTTAAATCCGATCGCAGAACGTGATTTTGGTTTGAATGGTTCAGAAGATATCGGTAAAAGATTAACAGACGTCTATAAAGATCCTGAATTCGTTCGATATATTCTCAGTGGTTCTTGGGAACAATCGATGATTCTGACCCCTGCAGATGGTAGAAAGATTGAATTACGAGTATTTCCTGCAGGAAAAAAATATTGGATTGTTGTTTCTCGTGACGAAACAGAAATTATGCGAGCTGATGCAATGAGGCGTGATTTTGTTGCAAATGTTTCACATGAATTGAGAACACCGCTTACCGTGATTAAGGGGTTCTTGGAACTTCAAGGCGACAATCCTACAGCAACAGATGAGGAACGGTTACATTGGAAAATGATGACCGATCAGGCTGAGCGTATGGGAGCTTTGGTCGATGATCTTTTAACTTTATCTAGATTAGAGCGCGATTCTGCTCCTGCAGTAAAAACAGAAGTAGATCCTCAGGAGTTACTAGAGCATGCCGTAGAAGACGGAGCTAGCCTTTCTCAGGGGCGTCACTGTATTACGGTGACACATATAGCTTCTGAGATCATTCTTGGCGATATTAAAGAAATGCGAAGCGCCGTTACTAATTTGGTCACAAATGCTGTTCGTTATACCCCTGATGGTGGAAAAATCAATATTTCATGGACCGTTATTGATGGCGAAGGACATATTGATGTATCCGATAATGGTGTTGGAATTGCACCAGAAGATATTTCTCGTGTGACAGAACGTTTTTACCGATCTGATAAATCTAGATCAAGAGAAACCGGTGGTACAGGACTTGGTTTGGCGATTGTGAAACATGTGTTGTTCCGTCATCAGGCTAAATTACAGATTGAATCGAAACTAGGGGAAGGCTCAATATTTCGCATTGTGATTCCGGGTTCTCGTATTAGCAAAAGAAAAGAAAACTAAAAATTTTTAGAAACGTGGTTGCAAAGAAAAAAAACGTATGCTATAGTTCATTTCCTCGTCGGGGTGTAGCGCAGTCCGGTAGCGCACCTGCTTTGGGAGCAGAGGGTCGGGAGTTCGAATCTCTCCACCCCGACCAGAATTTTGAACAAGTTCAGTTCAACCGGTACAAGGATCGTCCACCCGTAGCTCAGCTGGATAGAGCATCGGCCTTCTAAGCCGAGGGTCACAGGTTCGAATCCTGTCGGGCGGACCAGAGTTTAGTGGTACGAGTAGCTCAGTTGGTAGAGTCCCGGATTGTGATTCCGGTTGTCGTGGGTTCGAGTCCCATCTCGTACCCCACTTAGTGTGGGAAACGTCGCTTACGATAAGTAACCGGCGATTTTTTGTATCCGAATTTGTGGTGGTAATGGTTTATTGAGCGACCGAAGTCCAAACCATCTCGCATCAAGTATGAATCCTTAGAATATCTACACTGAACCTTGCAGGTTTCAAATTTATAGATTTGGTCAGATTTACTTTAGTCATCCGAATCAACTCTCACTCTAGCTTGGAGAGGTCGTTACTGATAATACATGGTTATGTTATCAATTCGATAAAGTTGATTTGTTTCTAATGGATTTAGATACACCATAAGATAGATCAGGATGAGGCTAATAATTGAGTTAACGTATTCTTCTCCCAACTCATTAGAATCAATGAGTTAGGAGAAATTGTATTTGAACTTGGTATATTTTTATCC
>JAFTYR010000058.1 GCA_017461315.1 Burkholderiaceae bacterium
ATGAATTCCAAGAAATTTATGGCTTGGAAACAGTTGTTATTCCTACACATCGCGAAATGATTCGTGATGACCAACAAGATAAGGTTTATCGCACAGCTAAGGAAAAATATAAAGCGATCCTTGACGATGTTAGAGATTGTTACGAACGCGGACAACCAGTGCTCGTAGGGACCACTTCGATTGAAAATTCTGAATTACTAAGTGATCTCCTAAAAGGAGCCAATATTCCTCACAACGTGTTAAATGCAAAGCAACACGAAAAAGAAGCTCAGATTGTTCTTGAAGCAGGTCGTCCTGGTATGGTTACTATCGCTACAAATATGGCCGGACGTGGTACCGATATTGTGCTCGGTGGTGGCATTAACAAAGCGATTGACTCAATTCAGACAGACGACACTCTTTCCGAAGATCAGAAAGCTACCAAAATTGCAGAATTAAAAGTTGGCTGGCAAAAAGATCACGACAAAGTTGTAGCACTAGGTGGCTTAAGGATTGTCGGCTCTGAACGTCATGAATCCCGTCGTATCGATAACCAGCTAAGAGGTCGTGCTGGACGTCAAGGAGACCCAGGTAGTTCTCGTTTCTATCTTTCAATGGAAGACCCTCTTTTGCGTATCTTCGCAGGAGAACGCATGCAGGCTTTGATGAACAAGTTACGCCTACCTGAAGGAGAAGCCATCGAAGCGGGTATCGTAACGCGTTCAATTGAAAGTGCTCAAAGAAAAGTAGAATCTAGAAACTTCGATATTCGTAAACAGTTGTTAGAATACGACGATGTCGCAAATGATCAACGTCGTGAAATTTACGCACTTAGAAACGAAATTCTTGAAAACAAAGATATCTCTGGACCGGTAACTCAACTTCGAGATGGTTACTTTACTTCCCTCTTCCGTCAATACGTACCGGAAGAAACCGTGGAAGAACAATGGGATCTTGAAACTTTAGAGAAGATTTTAAGTGCCGAATGGCATCTTGATATTCCTTTAAAGAAAACCCTGGAAGCATCTGACAGCTCTGAAGATAATGATCTGCTTCAGTTGCTTTTAGATACGACTCACAAGGTTTACGATGAAAAGGTCGCGCTTGTCGGAAAAGAAGCATTTACAGAATTTGAACGTAATGTTCTCCTTCAATTCTTAGATCAAAGATGGAGAGAACATCTCACTCAGCTTGATGCTTTAAGACAAGGTATTCATCTACGTGGCTATGCTCAGAAACAACCAAAACAAGAATACAAACGTGAGGCTTTCATGCTTTTCGAAAATCTTCTTGAACAGGTTGGAGAAGATGTCACCCGTGTTCTCATGAATGTTCAAATTCGACAAAAAGAACCTGAAGAAGAACAAAATCAGATTCCTTCACAACAAGAACAGTCACAACAAGCTTCCAACACCCAGGATAAACAACAGTATCCTCGTGTAGGACGTAACGATCCATGTCCTTGCGGTAGTGGAAAAAAATATAAAGACTGTCATGGAAAACTAAAATAAGTTAAATCCAAACGTAAGAAAACGGTCATTGGAAATAAAACCAAGGCCGTTTTCTTTATTTTTGTCACAAATTTTAGTTAATCTATTTAATCTGAAATATACATTTTTGCAAAGTCTCTTTATGGAATAAAAAATGAAATCAAGACTCTCATTTAAGCGTCAAGGATTTATTGAACATTTCTTACGTACTGGACACTTTGCCGACAAAATGAGTAACGTTGTAGTGGCTAAACAAATAGCCTCTATCATTGCTCCAATTTGTAAAACCTATTCTCTTGGTAGTCCTATAACTGGAGCACAGTGTGAACTGCGATATCAACCATCTTCAATATGTGAAGACAAGATTTCCTACGAAAACGATGAGATCATCGATCCTTTTGCTCAGCAAGAGACTTTAATTCTGCGTTTATACGTCAAAAGCACGAGTTCTCTGACTCGTTTAAAACAAATTAAAGGTACTTTAGAAAATGCTTTAAAACGGCATGGCTTTGGATCCATCACGGTCGAAGGTATTTATAACCCAAAAGCATTTCAACCGTTAGAAACACCTCCAGAAAAGACTTTTATACCACACCCTAAAAGCAAGAGAGCTAGCGACAGTGCTAAAACACTGGCTAGCTCACTAAAAGATCCCGAACTAAAGAAAGCTTTAGAAAATCTTTCCAATGCTCTTAAAGAGCATCAAGCTGAGTGATACTGTAGAGCTGTTGTAAACGCTTGAGGAACCGGACTATCTTTTCCTTCATAAGTAACAAACTCATAGGAATCCTCATGGGCTAACAGTTCACGTAAAAGTTTGTTGTTAATTTCATGACCTGACTTGTGTGCACTGTAGTGAGCTACAAGAGGATAGCCTAAAACATATAGATCCCCCATTGCATCTAAAAGCTTATGCTTGGCGAATTCGTCTTTTGAACGCAGGCCATCCGGATTTAGAACAGAGTAGTCATCCATCACGATTGCATTATCCAGTGTCCCACCTTGAGCCAAACCTAAAGAACGAAGCATTTCAAGATCATTTACAAAACCAAATGTTCGTGCGTGAGAAACGTCCCGAACGTAGTTATCTCGCTCAAAATCAACCTCAACTAACTGGGCAGTAGCATCAATAGCTGGATGACCAAAATTAATGGAGAAAGAAAGCTTATAACCTTCATAAGGCTCTAATTTTGCCCACTTATCTCCTAAATTAATTTCTACTGGTTTAAGTACCCGCACAAAGCGACGGGGTGCGTTTTGTTCTTCGATCCCTGCAGCTTGGATTAAAAAGACAAAAGAAGATCCCGATCCATCCATAATAGGAATTTCTGGAGCATCGACATCAACATAAACATTGTCGATTCCCATACCCGATAAAGCACTCATTAAGTGTTCGATCGTTGCAATGCGCACTCCATCCTTATCAAGCGTTGTTGCCATTCGAGTATCGTTAACTCGAGTTGGTTCTACTTTGATTGAGACAGGAGGGTTAACGTCGACACGGGTAAAAACAATACCGGTATCGGGGGCTGCGGGACGCAACGTCAAACTTACTTTACGTCCAGAGTGCAAACCAATTCCCACCGTGGAAAACACCGACTTTAATGTTCTTTGTTTTACCATCATTTTTCAATAACCTCTTAGTTATTGGATTTACGTAAAAATGGAGGGATATTGATACTGAATTCGCTTTCAGATTTCTTATGATTATCCTGTTGCTCTTGAGGTGCTTTCACCTCGTGCTGAGCATTAGAAGTCCACATACCACTACCCTGATTACGGTTTCCCAATATTGCAAAGATATCATCTACAGACTTTGCCTTTTCAGGACGAGTAACCGGAGGAATATTGCCAAAAACTGTGTTATCCCGAACAACGTTTACAGTACTATTTTCGTCTGGTTGAGATATTGGGCAACTAGGGGCTACAGCTTCCACATACGGTTTCGTTACTTTTGTTACAGCAGGTTCTTGAATTGCTTCGACTCTTCCCATAGCCGAAGCCGAAGGCTGAGCACTAGGAGTATTTGTAGTTGGTTGGTTTCTATTTTCTACAACTGTCTTATTGGCAGTAGCTCCCCATCGAGTTGCACTCTGAGGTTGGGGTTGACCAAAAAGATCCGTACCAATTTCTGCTGGTTTTGTATTACCACTTCCTTGAGTCGGTTGCCAAGATTGAGGTGTAATAGGCGTCCAAACTCCATTTGTATCTCGGACATATGGAGGCTTTACCGGTGTATTTAAATTAGAATTGGTTCCTGTTTGATCCAAACCGGTTGCAATAACCACAATTCTCATGCGATCACCCATAGTCTCGTCATAAACAATACCGTGGATGACATTAGCATCTTGATCTGCAAAATTACGAATCGTCTCTAATGCACGGCGAACTTCACTCTGACGTAGATTATCTTCTTTCGCCGTAATATTAACCAAGAGAGCACGAGCTCCCTTGAGGTTTACACCTTCAAGAAGAGGACATTCGATGGCACCGGCAGCGGCGGTAATAGCACGGTCAGGACCCTCAGCCTCTGCGGCTCCCATCATTGCTGTTCCGAGTTCACTCATAACGGTACGAACGTCCTGGAAGTCGGCGTTCACAACACCGGCAGAATGAATTAGCTCAGCAATACCTGAGCAAGCGTTGTATAAGACTTCGTCTGCTTTCTCAAAACATTCCTTAACGGTCGCATCCTCACCAAGTTCTTCTTCGAGCTTGTCATTAAGAATTACGATAAGAGCATGGACTCGATTCTTTAACGCAGCCAGGCCCTCTTCTGCATTGCGCATACGGCGATTGCCTTCAAAAGAAAATGGTTTTGTCACAACAGCAACGGTCAGAATACCTAATTCTCGAGAAACTTCTGCAACGATCGGGGCTGCACCCGTACCAGTACCGCCACCCATACCGGCAGCGATAAACACCATATCAGCACCTTGAAGTGCTGTTGCAATTTCTTCTCTTGCCTCGTTAGCGGCGTGTGCTCCAATCTCTGGACGAGCACCAGCGCCTAGACCAGAAGAGCCTAATTGAATAATTTTTTCTGCTTGAGATAAAGAAAGTGCTTGTCTATCCGTATTAGCGGCGATGTACTCCACGTTTCCTTTTATGGTGTGACGGATCATGTTATTGAGCGCATTACCACCAGCACCACCAACGCCAATTACCTTAATAACGGTACCGCTTTCACCTTCACCTAAAATATCAAAAGCCATGAAGTACTCCCAGCCAAACTTCTAAATTCGAGACAAAACACAATCTTATAATTGTACTCGATTAGACGAAGGAGCTTCTTAGAAAGTTCGTAAAAACAGTTCTTTTATGTAATCAACAGAAAATCCCAAAATACCTTTTCTTTTACTGGTAACAGATTGCTTCCAATGACGACGATTTAAATCGTTTAAGTATCCCATTACTGTCGAATAAGCCGGCTTTGAACAGTAGGCTAATTGGTTAGGATGATCAGACATTGATATCGACTGGGGTGCATAGTATTTCATATCTGGATATGAAACTATTGGATAGCCTATTCTTACGATCATATTATCTTCAGGAAGATGTTGACCAAAAACACGTCGAATTAAACGATCTAATCCTGGAATAACAGAGCTACCTCCACTAATGACAACACCATTACTTAAATGGGTCGTTAGGTTTCGGTTTTTAATTTCACGATAGATCTGATCAAATTTCGCTTCTAAAGACGCCTCCATAATAGCGGCTAGTGCTCTATTAGAAAATACTCTCGGAGAGTTTCTCAACCCAGAATATTCAGGAAGAGATTGTAACTGTTCCGGATCAATCCCTTGCCGAAAATCTACCATCCCAACATTCACTTTGAACTGTTCTGCGTCTATCGTAGATAACTTTGTTTGAATCGAAATATCATTGGTAATGGTATCTCCGCCGAAACGGAAAGCTTTTGAATAACGAATGCTATCTCCGCTGTATAAACTGACATCGGCCAAAGATGATCCAATATCAATCATTAATACGCCTAAGCGCCTTTCTTCTGGGGTTAATATTGCTTCTGCAGAAGCGAGAGGATTAAAAAGAAGACGATTGTTAACCAATTCCAAACCACTTCTTGCAAGCGCTTTAGCAATACTCATACAAGAACTTGTCTTGGCCGTCACAACATGTAATCTACCATCCAGTCTCGAACCAGCCAAACCAACTGGAGACTTGATACCCCATATGCCATCAACAGCAAACTCTTGAGGGAGGGTTGAGATATATTTCATTGTTGAGGATGCCAAAGGAACTTTTTGTGCATCTGCAATTAAACCGTCTACATCACGCTGTTCGATTTCATTATGTGGAATCAAACGCATGTAATCCGTATTTTCGGATACTACAGAAATTCCAGAAATCCCCGTAGTTACCTTTTGGATTCTTACTCCACTCTTTTTTTCAGTTTCAGTAACTACAGCACGGATAACCTCAACCAATAGATCCATATCTACGGCATTTCCTTCACGCATACCAGCGCTCACAACCTCTTCCATGCCGATTAATTTAAAGTGTTGTGGATCTATTGGCTCAGCAACTGCACAAACAATCTTAGATGAGCCAATATCTAAAGCTACTAGCAGATTATCTGCTTTATCTGCCATCATTTTTCTCCGACGGATTCTTTTACCTCTAACTGCTGTGATCTTTTTATAGCGACTCCTCGATCATATCTCGCATCAATTCTTTGAGGTTCTGAGCCTAGATAAGATTGTATAGAAGGCAACTCAAACAAAATTCGATTGAGCTTACTTTCCATACCAACTGTTGTTTCGTACGTTCCAAAAACTATACTTAAAGGAGAACCCGATTGTCTGCGGACATTTAAAATCCAGCCACCAAATTCATTAAGTTCAAGTGATTTTGCAACAAAACCTTGCTTTGAGCAAACTTCCTCTAATAACTTATATCTCTCATAAATAATTTGGGCTTTTTCTTTGGATCCAATAAGCAAAGGCAAACTATCTTCACTGTCTGCAATCGCAGTATTTGTGTGGAAAATACTACCATCTTCAGTCAAAACCTCACCCTCACCCCATAAAGCAATTGCTTTATGGAGAGTGAGTTCAATCGCAATACGATTGGGCCAGATACGAGTAACTGAAACGTTTTTTACCCATGGAATATCAATTAACGCATCTCTAATTTCAGAAATATCGACAGTAAAGTAAGTTCCACGAATACGATTTTTGAGTCTTTTCGTAATGCTATAAGCAGAAACCACGGAATCATTACCCACAATGGAAACATCGATTCCTTTTAACCAAAAAATTGGACGTTGCATTAACCACCACAACGCCATCCCAATCACAATAACTGAGATCAGTATCCAACAAAAATCGGTTAATTGCTTATAGGTTTGATTACTCCAGTTCCTCATTTACTGCACTACGCCTTAAGAGATGCTCCTTGAGCCACAGTAAGAACGAGTTCGGTAAAGTTGATACCAACGGTGCGAGCAGCTAGCGGTACCAGAGAATGAGGTGTCATACCCGGAGCAGTATTTACTTCCAAAAGTACGAAAGAACCATCATCTCTTAATATCACATCGATTCGTCCCCAACCTTCTACACCGAGGACCTTAGCGGCCTTTTCGCACGTTTCTTGAATCTTTATTGTGATATCTGCGTCGATTGGCGCCGGGCAAAGATACTGTGTCTCGTCAGAAAAGTACTTGTGATCATAATCGTACTTACCCTCTGGAGCACGAATCTCAACGATAGGTAATGCCTTCAAACCCTGTCCGTCATGACGATCTAGCAGTGCAACAGTTAGCTCTCTTCCGGCCACCAACTCTTCACAAAGAACATCCATATTTCGTTCTTGTGCTTTCTTATACGTATCCAACAAAGAAACGTCATCGGTATTTTCTAATCGATATAAACCGATAGAACTACCTTCTTTTGATGGTTTAATAATTAAATTACGACCTAATGATGAAATCGCCTCTTTGCAATCTTCTTGTGAACGTAAAACCATTCCTCGTGGTACCGGGATACCATGCGCTTGCCATACTACCTTTGTCGCATTTTTATCAATAGCAATGGATGAGGCCTGAATACCGCATCCCGTATAGGGAAGCTGAAGGTATTCTAATACCCCCTGAATAATTCCATCTTCCCCACCTCGACCATGAAGCATGCAAAACGCACGAGAATACTCTTTGTTTTGTAACACCTCGAGCGCATCCGTTTTCGGATCAAAAGTTCCTACATCAACTCCGGCTTCTTCTAAAGCCTTCACAACTGCAGATCCGCTCATCAGGGAGACTTCTCTTTCCCGAGAAATTCCTCCATAAATAACAACAACTTTCCCGAGATTTTTCGGATCAATACAAGTCATTACTGATTCTCCCTTTTGATGAGTTCCCCTGGTAATCTTCCTATGTTACCAGCACCCATAATTAATACAACATCGCCATCTTGAGTTCTATTTTCTATTTCTTCTTTCATTGTGGCTAGATCTGGGGCAAAAATAGGTTCAACCTTACCTGCCATACGAATAGCCCAACACAAACTACGTCCGTCAGCACCAACGATGGGTTGATCTCCCGCAGCGTAGACTTCCGTAAGAATTAACTGATCTGCGGTGGAAAGAACTCTGACTAGATCTTCGAAACAATCTCTTGTTCGGGTATACCGATGAGGTTGGAATGCAACAACCAATCGTTTAGTCGGGAATGCGCCTCGAGCAGCGGCGATAGTTGCAGCCATTTCATTCGGATGATGTCCATAATCATCCACAAGTGTAAACGAACCACCATCCTTGGTTGAAACTTCTCCCCAAATAGCAAAACGTCGTCCAACTCCTTGGAATGAAGCCAAAGCTTCAACAATAGCGTCATCACTAACATCAAGAATTGTCGCTACGCCAATAGCGGCAAGGGAATTCAGTACGTTGTGCTTACCTGGAAGGTTTAATCGAACGTTTAGTGGCTCTCTACCTTCTCTTAAAACGGTGTATTTCATACCAAGACCGTCTGCAACAACATTTACAGCACGAATCTTAGCTTCTTCACAGAAACCATATGTCAGGACCCGACGTGTTACTTTTGGTAAAACATCCCGAATATTTTCGTTTTCGATGCAAACAACTGCTACACCATAAAAAGGCAATCGTCCAAGAAATTGGCAAAAAGCTTCTTTTAACTTATTGATATCATGACCATACGTATCCATGTGGTCTGCATCAATGTTTGTAACAACGGAAATGACTGGATTTAAATTCAAAAACGACGCATCAGACTCATCCGCTTCCGCAACAATATAACCACCAGTACCGAGACGAGCATTGGCTCCTGCAGCGTTTAACCGACCTCCGATAACAAAGGTAGGATCCAAGCCGGCTTTACCTAAAATACTTGCAACCAGTGATGTCGTTGTCGTTTTTCCATGAGTTCCAGCCACAGCAACGCCCCGACGAAGACGCATCAATTCAGCTAACATGACCGCTCGTGGAACTACTGGAATATTTCTAAATCGAGCCTCTTGCACTTCGGGATTGTCTTCATGAACAGCACTTGAGATAATGACAACACCAGCGTTACCGACGTTTTCTCTGCGATGTCCTTTGTAAATTTGAGCCCCTAAAGACTTTAAGCGATCTGTCGCTGCGTTTGTATTTAAATCAGATCCAGAAATCTCGTACCCTAAATTCAAAAGAACCTCAGCAATACCATTCATGCCGGTACCGCCAATCCCTACAAAATGTAGATGTTTAATAGCGAATTTCAAATTAGTTCTCCACTTAGTTAATCAGAGATTCAATAAAATCAGCCACTTCGTTTGCTGCGTTGGGTTTACCTATTTTTTTAGCATTTTCTGCCATTTCTAATAATCGCTTCCGATCTAGGGAACCAACCATTTCAGCTAACGTTGATGCATTTAATTTATCTTGTGTTAAACAAATTCCCGCACCAGCTTCTTGAACATAAAGTGCATTACCCAACTGATGAGACGTTGTCTTAACCACTAAAGGAACCATAATAGACGGAATACCAGCAGATAGTAATTCACTAACAGAAATTGCTCCAGCACGAGAGATCACCAAGTCACAATTCTGGTAGGCACTAGCCATATCGTCAATAAAAGGAACAACTTGTGCTTGAATACCCAACTGTACAGACCGAGTTGAAACTTCCTCAACACTTTTAACACCACATTGATGGGTAATTATCGGGCGTTTCTCTTCCGGAATTTGTGCCATCGCTAACGGCACAACCTCATTTAATACTTTAGCCCCCAAAGAACCACCAAATATCAATAAACGTAATGGTCCCGTTTGATTCTCATATCGGACCTTTGGTTCTGGAAGAGCAGATATTTCATTTCGTACCGGATTACCGGTCACGACACTTTTTTTACCGGCTAGTCTCGCAGCCTTTCCGTCAAAACCACACATAACGCCAGAGGCACCAGATTGAATCATGCGAATACTTAAGAGCGGATCTGCGTCACTATTCATTAAAACGTAGGGAATACCTTCGAGTCTCGCTGCTAAGGCTACAGGAACCGAAACATACCCACCTGTCGAAAAAAGAACATCGGCTTTTCTTTGCTTTAACAAATTTTTAGATTTAAAAATGCACTGAAGTAACTTAAAGCTACCAAGCAATAAAGTCTTTAATCCTTTGCCTCTCAGGCCTTGAAAATCTAATGCATCAAAACTGATTCCCTGTCGTTCAACTAAACGCCGTTCCATTCCCTGCTCTGTACCAATCCAGGAAATTTCCCAACCACGTGAGGCAAGAATCTTTGCTACGGCAATTCCAGGCATGACATGACCACCGGTACCAGCTGCACTGATCACTAGCTTTTTCGTCATACACCACCTCTTAAAATAACCTTGTTCTCATAGTCCACTCTTAATACAAAAGCTACTGCAATTAAACTAGACAACAAGGCGGATCCTCCATAACTAATAAACGGTAAAGTAAGCCCTTTAGTTGGAAGAAGGCCACTAGCAACACCAACATTAAAAAAGGCTTGAAAAGCTAACCAAATTGCAACCCCCTGAACAATAAGTCCAGAGAAAATTTGGCTTAATGCAATCGCTTTTTTACTAATTTCACAACAGCGCCAAATAAGCCATACAAATAAAAACAACACAAGACAGACGCCGACAAATCCGAGTTCTTCTCCAATAATCGCCATAATAAAGTCTGTATGAGCCTCTGGAAGGTAATGCTGTTTCTCAATCGCATCTCCCAATCCCACTCCTGTTACCTCACCTCTACCAAATGCAATAAGAGAATGAGAAAGCTGATACCCTTTACCTAAGGCATTAGACCACGGATCTAAATAAGCTACTATACGGGCCCAACGCCAAGGAGAACAATATATTAGGGCACCGACTGAGAGCCCAACAAGAGGTATGGTAAGTAGAAAGAACTTTTTATTTAGTCCTCCTAAAAACAGGACACCAAATGATATAACCATGATCATGATCAAAGCACCGAGATCGGGTTCCATCATCACCAGAAAAGCTACAATCATGAGAGCTATGGTCATCGGCGAAAGTCCTCTTTTAAGGCTGTGCATATAGTATTGCTTGCGTACGGTGAAGTTAGCGGCATACAAAAGCACTGCAACTTTTACAAGCTCTGTAACTTGAAGATTAAAACCACCAAGAGGAATCCATCGTCTTGAACCATTCACAACTTTTCCGATTCCTGGAATCAGAACTAATATCAAAAGAACAATTCCTGCAACGAATAAATACGGAGCCACCTTATTCCAAATTGACATTGGAATAGAAAAAACGAAACCTGCAACAACTATTGCAAATAACATCGACTTCAAATGACGTATTAAAAAATGATCTGGTGTCACATGAAACTTAGGAGCATCAGATAAAGAAATTGAAGCAGAATAGACCATCACTGTTCCTAGAAGCAACAGTGACATGACAACAAAAAGCACCCCAAAATCCAGTGAAATATGAGATGAAATTCTCGACTGACTTAATTTCAAATTATCATAATCAGCGGATAAATCAACGGAGATATCGACAGAGTTCTCGTCATTCTTTTTTCTACGAAAAAAGTTTTTTAACAATCTATCACTCCCTAGCGGGTCAGTTCTTGAGCGGCCTTGAGAAACAACTCTGAACGTTCTACATAATTTTTAAACATATCCCAGCTTGCACATGCAGGCGACAAGAGTACAACATCACCCTTTTGGGCCTCTTCGACGCAAAGTTTAACAGCCTCTCGCATGCTAGAAGCTCGGTATAAAGGTAAGTTACATTCTTTTAACAACGTCTCTAACTGCGGTGCCTCTTGGCCTATTAAAACAACGGCTCGAGCATGCTCTTTTACGGGATTAACTAATGGGGAAAAATCCTGACCTTTACCATCTCCACCTAAAATAAGAACTATTTTTTGTTGATCAAAGCCACTAAGAGCGGCGACGGTAGCACCCACATTAGTTCCCTTAGAGTCATCTACAAATTCCAAATCTTGAGTTTTCAGAACTGTTTGCACCCGATGCGGTTCACCTCCATAAACCGTAAGTGCCTCTATGACGTCTACTAGATCGACACCACAAGAAAGACATAACGCAACGGAAGCCAGTGCGTTCATAACATTATGTCTACCCCGAATCTTGAGCTTATTTTGCGGAAGAATCGATAGCCATTCACAACAACCTTCTCTCGAAAATTGTTTATTCAGATTTCCAGATAACCAAAATTCCTCAGCAACCTTCTTAAGACCAAACTGATTAATCTTTTTAGGTTCATCAATTCCAAATGTCATTACAGAAACGTTTGGATCGGCATATTGCATACAAACAGAATCTTCACGATTTAAAACACGAACAGTTCCTTCCGTAAAAATTCGAGCTTTGGCTCTAATGTAAGCATCCATAGATCCATGCCAATCGACGTGATCTTCTGTCACATTGAGAAGGGTAGCGACGTCACAGCGTAAACTTTGTGTCGTTTCTAACTGGAAACTAGAAAGTTCCAATACCCAGTACTCAGGTAATTTATCTTCTTTGGTTAAGCGATCTAACTCTCCTAGCGCATTAGGTCCAACATTGCCCGCCGTACAAATCGTTTTTCCTGCAGTTTTTATAATTGCAGAAGTAAGCATCGTGGTCGTTGTTTTACCGTTTGTTCCCGTAATTCCAATGATCTTAGGAACATAATTTCTTTCTGCCTTTAATCTCTGAAGTTCACGCGCAAAAAGTTCGATTTCTCCAACGACTTCAATACCTCTAGATTGAGCTTCATTTACGATAGAAGAAGCCTGAGAATAATACGGAGACAGTCCAGGAGAGATCACGACAAGAGACTCGTCTTCAAGAATCTCCTTGTCCATACATTCACCAAAAAATTGAAAATTCGCAATATTCTCACGAGCTTTAGTTAAAAGACCAGGCTCTTTACGGGTATCACAAATTTTGACACTCCAACCGTGTTCTGAAAGAAACTTAGCTGCTGTATAGCCCGAAGCTCCTAACCCTAACACTAAAGCTTTTTTTGAATTAGTTTGCATCTCAACTCCCTATCTAATTTTTAGAGTCGAAAGTCCAATAAGCACTAATACAAAAGAGATAATCCAGAATCGGACAACAACCTGGGTCTCTTTCCATCCTTTTAATTCAAAATGATGATGTAACGGTGCCATAAGGAAAATTCTTTTACCATGAGTTATCTTGAAGTAAAGTACTTGAATAATTACGGATAAGGTCTCTGCAACAAACACGCCACCCATAATAAACAACACAAGTTCTTGACGAACAATAATCGCCATGGTTCCTAATGCCCCTCCTAAGGCCAAGGCCCCCACATCACCCATAAATACCTGAGCGGGATAGGCATTAAACCAAAGAAAAGCAAGACCAGCTCCCATGATGGTAGCCCCGATAATTAGTAATTCACCTGCCCCCGGAATATAGGGGAATAAAAGATAATTAGCATAATCTACACGTCCGACACAGTAGGCAAAAACTCCGAGTGCACTGCCTACCAAAGCACTTGGGAGAATAGCTAAACCATCTAAACCATCAGTAAGATTAACGGCGTTACTCGTTCCAACGATAACGAAGTAACTCAATAAAATAAAACCCCAAATTCCTAATGGAAGAGAAATTGTTTTAAAGAAAGGAATCAGCAAATCACTTCGATCAGGTAATGGGATAGTTGTAAAACCACTTGAAACCCAATCCATTACTAATTGCCATATGTGGTGATTAGCGGGAGCGGCTACGGCAAAAGCCAAATAAACAGATGCCGTTAAAGCAATTAATGATTGCCAGAAATACTTCTCTCTCGACTTCATTCCTTCTGGATTGTGGTAAACCACTTTACGATAATCGTCTACCCAACCAACGATTCCAAGCCCCATAGTCACGAAAAGAACTGCCCAGACAAAGCGGTTTGTTAGATCCATCCACAAAATAGTAGAAAGACCAATAGAGATAAGTATTAATACTCCACCCATAGTCGGAGTACCATCTTTGACTAAATGTGTCTTTGGGCCATAACCACGCACAGCCTGACCAATTTTTAACGACTTCAAATATTGGATAACACGATCACCCAAAAGTAGTCCAATAAAAAGAGCCGTTAGAGCTGCAAAAACCGCCCTAAGCGTTAAATAGTTAAAAACACGCAACCAACCAATATCAAATGTGGTTGATAACCACTGAAACAATGCCAGAAGCATTTTGATTTATTCCTTTTTCAATTTCTGAACAAGATCTTCTGCAACTTTGTATAACTGCATGAAATTAGAGGCTTTAAAAAGTATCGCGCAGGGAGATTCTTCTGCTATCTGCATTAAATCACCTAATAAGCGTTCTCGAGAATCGTAATGTACTGCACCCTCACCAAAGGCCTCAACAGTGTCTAGTGTACGATTACCAATACAGTAGAGTTTATCCACTTGTTTTTTGAATGCATATTTACCAATTTCTTTGTGATAATCAACACTTTTTACTCCTAACTCTCCCATATCCCCCATTACGAAAACAGTTGGTAAGTGATGAGAACTGAGTAAATTAATCGCAGCAATCATAGAGTCAGGATTGGCGTTATAGCTATCATCGATGACAATTGAACCATTTTTTAATTCAAATACTTGTCCACGGTGCTTAATTGCTTGAAAGTTCTCTAAACCCGTTTTAATGTCACTGAGATCTCGACCCATTGCATAAGAAACCGCTGTTGCGCAAACCGCATTCTTTTGATTATGTTCTCCTGGCAACTGCAAATTAACCGTACTGTGACCTACAGGTGTATGCAATAACAAACCATCATCAACCGATTCACCCCAAACGTCACTTTGCTTGTCTCCGTACGTGATCACTCGGTGTTCACCAGCCTGATCCTTCCAAAGTTTTTCAAACAAATCTGATTCGTTGATTACTGCAGTGCCACCAGAGGGCAATGCAACATAAACTTGACCATTATCCTTTGCAGTATCTTCCAGCGAAGATAAAAATTCCTGATGGTCTCGCATCGTATTTGTGACTACACTCACTGTAGGAGAGATTGCTTGGACTAAAGGAGCCATTTCTCCAACATGATTCATTCCAACTTCAAATACTGCAATTTCTGTTGTTTTGCGTAACTTCCAAAGCATTAAGGGAACGCCCAGGTCATTATTAAAGTTACCCTCTGTACCGACCCAAGATTCAGGATTAAATCGAGCTTTAATGACTGAAAGAATCATTTGAGTTGTAGTGGTCTTACCGTTAGAACCAGCGACAGCAACCACCGGAATTTTGAAACGTTGACGCCATTTCGTAGCAGACTCTAGAAATGCGGCCTTAACGTCCTCAACAACAATTTGGGGAATAGAAACCGGGACCAATCTTTCTACAACAGCAGCAGCAGCTCCTAAATCGGCCGCCATCTGCACAAAATCATGTCCATCTCGATTTCCTTTTAAAGCAAAAAAGAGAGAATTTGGTTTAATTGTTCTTGTATCTATCGAAACAGAAAAAAAAGAAATCGATGCAGCTCCCTTAATCGTTGTTTTCTGACTTAAGTTTTCTGCAAATTCTGAAAGTGTCATTAGTGGTTCTGACATTTTTGTCCTTGTTTTCGAATTATTAGATTTTTTTGGGCTTCTTTTACATCGGAAAAATAATGCCTGACTCCATCAATTTCCTGATATTCCTCGTGACCTTTCCCTGCAATCAGAATAACATCCGATTGATCAGCACAATTAATCACATGAGCAATCGCCTCAGCCCTATTTAAAATTTTTATTGCTTGTGGAGCACCTTCTGCAATTTGATCGAGAATACGTTGAGGATCTTCGGTTCGGGGATTATCACTTGTCAAAACAGCAAGATCAGCTTTTGAAGTAGCTTCTCCCATTAAAACTCTTTTTCCTTGGTCTCGATCTCCGCCAGCTCCCAAGACGATCCAAAGTCGACCGTTCCTTACTTCTGCCAATTCCCGCAATGTATCAATTGCCTTCGCTACAGCATCAGGAGTATGTGCGTAATCCACAATTACTAACGGATCACCTAGATCACTAATAGACTGCATACGCCCTTTGGGTGGTAAACAGGTCTTTAACAAATCGATTACTTTTTCAAACGCAATATTTAGAGATAACGCAACTCCCGCTACCCCTAAAAGATTTTCAATATTGAATAAACCATAAAGAGATGTTTCAACCAAAGAAGATTTACCTTGCCATTCAAGTACAAATTTCATTCCAGTACTAGAAATTTGAACTTCTCTAGCACAAAGCCAATCGGGATTAATTTGAAGTCGACTGAACGGAATCACCCGAATCCCCTGCTTTTGAGAGATTACTTTTATTTCAGCTCCCACCGGATCATCCATGTTAACTACAGCACTTTCCAGTCCTGGCCATTTAAAAAGAATTTCTTTAGCTTCTTTATAACGTTCCATTGAACCGTGATAGTCCAAATGATCTCGTGTTAAATTTGTAAAAAGAGCTGTTTTTAAACAGGTTCCTGCCAATCGCCCCTGCTCTAAGCCAATAGAACTAGCTTCTGTTGCAAATGCATGACATCCTCGCAATGCTAAATCAGACAATATTCTCTGAAACGTAACCGCATCTGGAGTTGTTAAGGCCTGGCTCGAAAGAGACTGTCCATTGTATTGACAACCGATTGTACCCACCGTTGCACAAGAGATACCGGAATTGGATAGTATGTGTGTAATCCAATGAGTTGTACTGGTTTTACCATTGGTACCTGTTACAGCAATCCCTATCATTTTCTTAGAAGGATTTGCGTAAAAATTGGATGCGATCGGACCAACCAAATGATTTAGACCTGAAACCTCGAGTAGAGGAACTTCAAATTGTTCTTTAACACCACTTTCGGCAATAACAGCACCAACACCCTTTTCAATTGCCTTTGAAATAAAGTTTCTTCCGTCTGAATGGTGACCAACTACCGCAACAAAAACATCCCCTGGTTCTACTAAGCGACTATCCAAACGAATATTTTTTGCTTGAGGAACAGTCTTTTGTAGCCAAGCTGTAACTTGTTCCAATTTATTCATAATTCCGGCTCTTTCAAGTTAATCCTTTTATACCAACCTCATCTCGTCTCATTTCGTTAATGAGACTTTTGATTGCCAATCAAAGCATCCTTAGATGAGGGACGATCAGGATTTACCGACAAAACTCTTAAACTGCGCGCAACAACCTCTGAAAATACGGGAGCAGCGGCAACGGCACCAAAATGCTTACCTCTTTGAGGTTCGTCAATCATGACACCAACCACAAGTCGAGGTTTATGGGCTGGAGCATATCCAACAAAACTCGCAACGTATTTCTTAACATACTGACCGCCTTCTACTTTGTACGATGTTCCGGTTTTCCCCGCTGCGGTATAGCCTTCAACCTGCGCGCGTTTCGCTCCTTTATCCACTACGCTTTCGAGCATTTGCTTCATTTGCATAGTCGTCTTTTCGCTGTACACACGCTTTGGTTC
Organism: Burkholderiaceae bacterium; assembly: GCA_017461315.1. Taxonomy (GTDB): domain Bacteria; phylum Pseudomonadota; class Gammaproteobacteria; order Burkholderiales; family Burkholderiaceae_F; genus JAFTYR01. The sequence goes on from JAFTYR010000058.1 coordinate 17,417, forward strand.
CACTTCTCCGTTTGATTGGTAAATAGACAGATCCACTAAAGTTCCATCTCGAGCTAACGCTGTATAAGCGCGAACGAGTTGCATCAGAGAAACAGTTACACCGTGACCATACGACATAGTTGCCTGTTCAATTGGTTTCCAGCGATTAGCGGCTCTCATGCGACCAGAAGCAGCGCCCGGAAATCCCACATCAGGTGCCTTACCAAATCCCAATGAATTGTAGTACTTCCACATAGTTTGAGGGGTTAGCATGAGAGCGATTTTAGCCGTCCCGATGTTACTTGATTCTTGAATAATCTGAGAAACCGTTAATGCTTTACTGTAGTGTGAATCTCCGATTGATCTCTTTCCTATCGTTAACTTTTGACCGATTTGAAACAAAGTAGAAGGAGTCACTTTTTTTTCTTCAAGACCAGCAGCTACAGAAAACGGTTTCATCGTGGAACCTGGTTCATAAGTATCCGTGATCGCTCGATTACGAATCTTAGATCGATCAATTTTGGCTCTGATATTGGGATTAAAGCTAGGATAGTTAGCTAAAGCTAATATTTCGCCTGTCATTGGATCCGCAACTACAACAGCACCTGCTTTTGCATTCACTTCCTTAATACGGCGACTTAAGGCTTCATATGCAATAAATTGAATGCGTGAATCGATCGATAGATTAATATCCTCACCATTTTTAGGTTGCTTAATCCATACGTCCTCAATGATACGCCCCAGACGATCTTTAATAACTCGTCTAGACCCTATTTCACCCGCTAAAAGTTTTTCCTTAGCAAGTTCAATTCCTTCAACTCCATTACCATCAATACCCGTTAACCCCGTAATTTGAGATGAAATCTCTCCTTCCGGATATGCCCGTAAATATTCACGAGAAAAATGGATTCCTGGTATTTTTAATTTTGCAACATCATCAGCTACATGAACCGGTACTTGACGTTTGATGTACACAAAATTTCTTTTTGAAGAAAATTTCCTCTCCAATTCTTGAGTTGAAATATTTAAAACTTTGGCTAAAGCCCTTGCTTGTTCTTTAGTAGCCTTTACGTCCTGCGGGATTGCCCAAACTGCTTTTGCCGGCACACTAACGGCTAATACATAACCATTTCGATCTAAAATGCGACCTCGTACCGCAGGAACATCGAAGGTACGTTGAAAACGCATCTCTCCTTGCTTTTGTAAAAACTCTGTATCAAATCCCAACTGTAGCCAGACTAAACGCGCAAATAGAAAGGCAAAACCTATAGCACCTAATCCCAAAATCCATCCAACCCGTTTAGGCGACAGTGAGCTCAGTAGGCTTTCAATAGTGTCATCTTTCACACTTTCCGCTTCTGCTGGCACTACTATTAAAGCCCATAATTTACGAAGAGGTTTTAGAAAAAGTTCTTTCATTTATCCTTCCCTTTTTCGCTTCCTCTTAAGTTCGGCATTGCAACCTTGTTTTTCAAAATAATCGTTTGGTTAGGGTCTACAGGAATCAAGCCATTACGAGTTGCAATACTTTGAATCTTAATCGTTTTTTCTAAATTAGAGATTTCAAGTTTCAACTGACTACGTTCATCCATGAGAGCATGATGAATTTGTTGTTCCCTTTCAAGTTGAATGAAAAGCCCTCGTGCCTGATGACGATTCGAAACAACCTTTAGACCACATAAGAAAAGAGAAACTTCTAATATGACAATCAGCACAACCAAGAATCGAAATTCTCTCACTTCGTTTCTCTCCAAGGTTCTGATGTTCTACGTGCAAATCGCATCACTGAACTTCTCGCTCGAGGATTTACATCCTTTTCTTCTTCACTTGGTAATATGCGACTTGAACGTTCAAACAGAGCTTTAGGAAGTTGATCGGGTAACAAAGGCAAACGAGGATCAATATGACGAGCGGGATTGACCATTGAATCAAAAAAACGTTTTACGATACGATCTTCTAAAGAATGGAAACTGATAACCGCAAGAATACCTCCTGGTTTCAGCATAGAACCTGCGACATTAAGTGCTCGCTTCAGTTGACCTAACTCATCGTTAATTGCAATACGAATAGCCTGAAAAGTTCTTGTAGCAGGATGTTGCCCCTGATCTTTACGGTTTCTAGGCACTATGGTTGCTACTAAATTAGCTAAATCTTCTGTTGTTTCTAATTTTGCTTTTTCTCGATATTGAACGATCGTCCGAGCAATTTTTGAGGCAAACTTCTCCTCGCCATATTCCTTAATTACCTTAGCGATTTCCTGCTCCTCAGCCGTCTCTAACCACTGTGAAGCTGTAAGACCACAAGAATTATCCATTCTCATATCTAAGGGGCCATTAAACCGAAAAGAAAACCCTCTCTGAGGATCATCAATCTGGGGACTTGAGATGCCAATATCCAAAAAAATACCATCCACCAAACCCTCTGATCTAAGATCTAATTCATTTTTCATCTCTGCAAATGGAGCATGAATAATTGAAAACCTTGGATCTAAAATATTCTTAGCCGATGCAATTGCTTCAGGGTCACGATCAAAAGCAATAAGACGCCCTTGATTAGATAACTTACTTAAGATGATCCGAGAATGTCCGCCTCGCCCGAAAGTACCATCCACATACACGCCATCTGAATTGTGAATCAATACCTCTGGAACTTCTTTATAGAGAACCGGAATGTGGAGTAAAGAAGAAGGCTGAGTTTCTTGCATAATCAAATCATCTATAGATATTTAAAATTTCCAAGATCGGAAATTAATAAATCGAACCAAGGCTCTATTATCTAATACAAATTAGATTCAAGGATATGTGAACAACAAATCCATACGATTTCGGATCAATTCAGCACCAAATATGAGAAATGCGAAGTTTGCCTATAAGCCGGATTTTGTTAAAAATTTTCATTTTTTGCCGATCATTCATCTAGACCTATAGTCACCTATAGGTTCATGCCATCTACCCGCAACCTCGCCGGACCAGGTCAATAGTTGCCTATTTGATGTTGCTCCATGTAGAGATTGCCCGTTTCACCCGAACTAAATCGGCTCGTCTCTGTTGCTCTAATCCTCACCTTTCGATGGACAGGTATTACCTGTTACACCGTCCTATGGAGTCCGGACTTTCCTCACGAGGATCACTCCTCCCGCGATCGACCGACAAACTTCGCAACCCCGTACTCTAGTTTTTTTTTAATATTATTTCAAGGGGTATCCGTATTTTATTTTCACTACGCATATAGAAATTATTTTAGAATTCCGATACTTATTTTTACCCCATTTCTCTTCTGGAGTTAGCGTGAAATTTAGATTTCAGACCATTTTAGCCAGTGCTTTGATTGCATCATCAACAGTCTCTTATGCGTCTAGTTTTTTGGATAACGTAGCTAAGACTTTACCTGCAGGCATTTCGAACCAATCAGACGGATATTTGTCTGCAACATGGGATGGTTTAAAGAAAATTTTCCACGATGGGAACAATAGTTTAATTGTACCTATGTACACAATCCATCCTGCATGGGATTACCCAAATCGTCGTCAAGAAAACGGATTTACCTGGGGTGGCGGTATTTCTCGTAGTTACCTTGATGATCAAGGAAACCGCCGTTTAGTCTACGCTATGGCTTTCTCCGACTCCCATAATAATTTTGAGCCTTTTGTTGGATATGCATGGCTCGGTCGTTGGAAACTAGGTTCTCTCGGTTCTTTGCCTCTTTATGGTGAAGCTGGTTATACACTTGGTGTCACTATGCGAGGTGACTATAGTTGGTTACCAATCCCGGCTCCCTTACCTCTTTTGGGTGTTGGTACTGAAAATACCATGTTCTATGGTACCTATGTTCCTTTCTCTAACATCTTCTTTTTCTTTACCAACATTACAGTTGATGACGCCAAAACTCGCTCATTACCACTTGCATTATCAAGCCCCTTTGCAAATAAAAACGTGATTTATGCCGGAGGAGGTTGGCAAAAGACTGATATGAATGGCACAGATGCCGTTACCATTACTTCTGATTCTGCCTATACCCTAGGTTATAGACGTTTTATTAATCGTCATTGGGCCATTGACTTTAACTACACTCGATCCTCTCATGATGTGAAATATCATGATAAGAAGTTTGGTAAATATGACTTAACGGGTTACATCCTAACAGGACAGTATCATTTTGAAGCCTCCGATAATTGGCGCTTATATGCTGGTTTAGGTGGTGGATATTGGCGCCTAAATAACCTTCAAATGGATCCAGGCTGGTCAACCAAGAAAAGTGCTATCAGTTACGTAATCCAAGCTGGTGCGACATATGCCATCTCAAAGAATTTGCAGGTTAGTGGAAATTGGGAAATGAGCTTCCCAAGATTTAGATCACACCATGAAAATTCAAGTTTTTCTATGAGACCATCACCTTCTACCTTTAAATTAACTTTAGGATGGGCCTTTTAAATAACGTAAGCTTCACTTTATATTGAAGTTTTATGATAGCGTGCTAGACCAGCACGCTTTTTTATGGGAGTTGAAATGGAACTTAATGAAGAGCTTTTTGATCGAGCCCAGAAATCTATCCCAGGTGGAGTCAATTCCCCTGTTCGCGCTTTTCGCTCTGTAGGAGGCGCACCTCGTTTTATTGATCATGCCCACGGACCCTATATTTACGACATCACAGGTAAGTGTTACATCGATTACATCGGATCTTGGGGACCCATGATACTTGGTCATAACAATCCAACTGTGATTAAGGCCGTTCATGAGGCTGTAGATAAAGGATTAAGTTTCGGTACTCCCACAAAAGGTGAAATATTGATTGCCGAAGAAATAAAGAAAATTATGCCCTCTATCGAGCAGATTCGCTTTGTTTCTTCTGGTACCGAAGCCGGTATGAGTGCCATCCGATTGGCTAGAGGTTATACCGGTCGCAATAAAATCATTAAATTTGAAGGTTGTTACCACGGTCACAGTGATGCCTTATTAGTTAAGGCGGGCTCTGGCCTTTTAACATTTGGTACTCCTAGTTCCTCAGGTGTCCCTGCCGATACCACAGCCGATACGATCGTACTTGAATACAACAATCCACAGTTGCTTATTGATGTATTTAAGAAGCAAGGTAGCGAAATTGCTTGTGTCATCGTCGAAGCTTTAGCAGGAAACATGAACCTTATTCCTGCTACAACAGAGTTCATGAAGACACTGCGCGAAATTACAGAACAATACGGTGCACTTTTGATCGTTGACGAAGTCATGACTGGTTTCCGCTGTGCATTACAAGGTGCTCAATCCTTATATGGCATTACTCCAGACATTACGATGTTCGGTAAAGTGATTGGAGGTGGTATGCCAGTCGCTGCATTCGGTGGACGAAAAGAAATCATGCAATGTATCGCCCCGCTAGGCAGTGTTTATCAAGCTGGTACTCTATCGGGTAATCCTGTTGCTGTTGCTTGTGGTTTAACTACTCTTAAGTTAATTCAAGAACCTGGATTCTATGAACGTTTAGGCGAAACAAGCAAACAATTGATCACAGGACTATGCAATGTAGCTAAGGAAGTTGGTGTTGACTTCTCAGCTCAAAGTGTAGGCGGTATGTTTGGTATTTACTTCAGAGATCGATGCCCAACTTCTTTTAAAGAAGTTATGGAATGTGACGCACAACGCTTCACCACTTTCTTCCACAGTATGTTAGAAAATGGTGTATACCTTGCTCCAAGTATTTATGAAGCTGGGTTTGTTTCAATTACACATGATAGTGATGTAATTGAAAAAACAATTGAAGCATCGTACAAAGCTTTTGCTCAGGTTAAATCCATTCATAGCTAGTTTTTACAATGACTACTTGGCTTTTTCGGATCTTTCTCATCCTTATCACCGTTGCCTTCTCTCCTGTGTGGGCCTTCACATCTTTAGGAGGGTTGGATTCCGTTAAAGCCATTTTAGTTACAAAAACAAATGGAGCTAAGCCAGGCTCTACTTTACACGTTGGTGTTCTACTAAAACACCAACCTGGTTGGCATACTTACTGGAAGACACCTGGAGATACAGGCTACCCAACATCGATTCAATGGGTACTTCCTGAGGGATGGACTAGTGGAGAAATTTCATGGCCTACCCCAAAAGTTTTTCGTATTGGTGAATATATTAACTATGGATACGATGGAGAGATTCTTCTACCAGTTCCAATTACTGTACCTGCTGAAGCTAAAGTTGGAAGCACACAGACAATCCAAGCAAAAGTCTCTTGGCTTATGTGTCACACCCAGTGTATCCCTGGATCGGCAACATTAACAGCGGATATCGTTTTAGAAAATGTTCCTCAAAACTCTCATTTTTTTCAAGTTTTTCAAAACACTGAAGCGAAAATTCCAAAAAATATAGACGATGTATCTGGAAAAATCGATGAGACAAAACAGTTGATTGAACTTACTTTTAAATTTAATAATCAAGATCTTAACGATTTTTATATTTTTGCAGAAGAAAATCAATCTATCAAACTGAGTTCTCCTCAAAAGCTACAAATCCATAATCAAAATCAAATCACACTATTTTTACAGAGTGACCATCTTAAGGCTGAAGATTCATTTTCTGGAGTTCTTTCGGCTAAAAAAATAACTTCAAACGATATTTGGTCTCGCACTTTTTCAACGAAATTAGTTCCTGATCGTATCAGCATCTCCGAAAATAATTTAACGACTAGAAACACTACATTAAGCCCTCTACTTTTTAGTATATGCATGGCTTTTGTTGGAGGAATGATTCTCAATTTAATGCCCTGTGTATTCCCTGTTTTATCCCTAAAGATCATGGGATTAATAAACAACAGAAACAATAACAAAATTTTATTGTTACACGGAGTTGTATATACGCTAGGTGTACTACTAACGATGCTAGTGTTCGCTCTTATTTTAGTTTTTGTAAAAAATACAGGGACTTCTATGGGATGGGGATTTCAACTTCAATCTCCAGAATTCATTGGACTTTTGACATTCTTATTTATCGCTATTTCTCTTAATTTATTTGGGATTTATGAATTTACTCTGGGAAGTTCGGTTCAATTTGGTTCTAATAATCTTAATTTAGCCCGACTATCAACTAGCTTTTGTTCCGGCATTTTAACAGTCATCGTTGCCTCTCCTTGTACAGCGCCATTCATGGGAACAGCCTTAGGCTATGCTTTAACAACTTCGAACTTTGAAACCTTTTTAATATTTATTTCATTGGGTTTTGGTATCAGTGCTCCATGGCTTCTTTTGACAACTTTTCCTGTCTTGACGCAATGGCTACCAAAACCCGGTTGCTGGATGGTTACTTTTCGGAAGATTTTAGCAATTCCAATGTTGTTAACCGTTTTCTGGCTTTTATGGATCATTCATAAACAAACAACACTTAATGCATTCTTAGGTTATCTAACTATTTCAGTTCTTTTCGCAATTACGCTTTGGCTCTACGGACTCGTTCAATACGGACGCCCACAGTATCGAAAATCAGCACTACTCTGCGGGCTGATTACTATCATGAGTTACTCTGTTCTCACTTACTGTAACTACAACAAGAATGCTTCATTCTCCCAAGAAGTAAATGCGTCATCTATTGCAAATCAGTGGTCCGTTGAGGCAGTTGATACTTTACTAAGAAAACAACAACCTGTTTTTGTCAATTTCACAGCATCGTGGTGCATTACATGTCAGGTAAATAAAGTTGCTGTACTAGATCGAAAAACCGTTCAAGATGCATTTTCAGAAAAAAATGTTGCTATTCTTATCGCGGATTGGACTAGTCATAACTCTGAAATATCACTTGCATTAAAAAAATACAATCGAGGTGGGGTGCCTCTCTATCTACTATATGACCCGAACGGAGAGGTCATTGTTTTGCCCGAATTACTTACCGATACAATAGTGTTAGACGCACTTAATAAACTTTCACCACAAAAATAAGCCATTATGGAAAATTTTCTTGTTAATAAAATCAGTACAGATGAAGAATTTTATTTACTTTTAGGTAAATTTCTCTTGCAAAATGGTTACGAATCTGAAAATAGTCAGCGAGGGTTAAAGTCTGTCCAAAGGGATTATGAGTATGTATTCAATACGACTACCCCAGACTGGGTCTCCTTGATTTGGCCATCGACGGCTTTGAGTGTTTTGCAATTAGCAATCGCTACAAAAAAAATGCTTCCTAGTGAAATAAACCTTCCCCAGGAAGCAATTAAAACAACGAACAAAGTTAAGCGAAGCGTGCTTCGTTAATTTTGTTTCGTGTGTCTTCTGCTACAGCACGAGCAGCTTCGGCAAACTTAGCGCTATCGCAACTTGCGTATAAGATAGCTCGACTCGAATTGATTACCATACCAGTACCATCGGGACGAATTCCAGCCTTCACCGCAGCGTTGATATCGCCACCTTGTGCTCCAATTCCAGGAACCAAGAAGTTCAATTCTGGAACTAAGGTACGGATAGCG
>JAFTYR010000059.1 GCA_017461315.1 Burkholderiaceae bacterium
ATTAGTAAGTGCCGGAAGTATTCACTATTTAAAGAGTTGAATAAAGGTAACTACAAAGCAGCGGCGGAATGGTTCCCTAAGTATTGCAATCCCGGTTCTAGCTTTGAAGCCGGATTAAAGAAGAGAAGGTTAACGGAGCAGGAATGCTTCATGCGGTTTGGATTATGAAAGGACTAATTTATTTCGCAATCGGTTTGGCTCTATTCGGATCGGGAGCTTACCTAACCGATTTAAAGTGGGAGAGAGACTTTGCCAATTACAAAATATCAGAAGCGAGTAAGCAGGATGCAGCAAAGCAACAATGGGAAAAGAGACTTTCCGAAGCAGAGATTAAACTGGCTGATAGTGTTTCTGCTCTTAGCCGTAATCGTGATGAGCTTGAGTGGATGCGCAATCGAGCCTCAGAGATTGAACGAGGAGCCAAGAGTGCCGAAGCTAAGTGGAGTGCTAGATGTGCCAAGTTGGCTGTCCGATACCGAGAAGCTGTCGAAAGAGTTAAGCCAGCTATTGAATTCTGCGCCACAGTATTAAAGTAGTTTTTAATCCTGTAGAATTCCACATAATCAAAATAAACGTCCTTCATAGAGGTTTTGGTTTTTATGGTTTGTGGGGTTTTAGATGGGGTAAATAAAGTTCACATTCGTAACTCATTGTTATTAAATAATATACAAACTCGATACTGTAGTTCATTGTTAAATAATCTCCTTACATTTAAAATTGAATCTTTGTTACACGGTGCAGATATTAAGACTTCTGTATTAAAGCCTAATGACAACTTGATTACATTACTATGACAACAGAAAATCAATCGAATTCCCATCGAAGTACCGAATTTCGGAAGTTAAGAAGGGTAGAGCGAGCACTGGATGAAAATGCATCCATCGATATCATTAAGCATACGGATCATGCCGTTTTATCTACTGCAGATGCCACGGGTGTCCCGTACGGAGTACCGATTACACCTGTTTTAGTTGGTAATGCACTTTATTTCCATTCCACTGGAGAAATGGGTGGTCGTAAAGCAGACAATATGCTGATGAATTCAAAAGTGAGTGTTTGTTTTATTGGTAAAGCCCATACGTTACCTGAGGTTTACTCCGTTGATTTTGCAAGTGTCATTGTTTCAGGTAAAGCTTCTGAAGTCACCGATAATCAAGAAAAGATTCTGGCCATGAAAGAGTTATTGAAGCGTCATGCACCCAATAACTCAAAAGAACGCAATATGATTCAAGCTAAAATTCGTTATCCCTTGATTTCTGTTTGGAAAGTTAAAATTGAATCCATTTGTGGGAAGGCACGGGCTGCGAAAATCTGGACCGGACCGGAATGTTTAAAAACCGTTCAACAAATTGAATTGCAATCATGGCTTAAAGGGGCCCCTAAATAACGAGGCAATATGAATTCTGAAACCCTAGATACATTAATTGTTTGGTTTGACTTTCTAGGAATTGTCGCCTTTGCATTATCGGGTGTATTTGCTGGTATGAAGCGTCAGACTGATCCGGTAGGTGTTTTTATTTTGGCATTTTCAACCGCTTTTGGTGGCGGGATGTTGCGTGACTTAGTTATTGATCGTCGTCCTTTTTATTGGATTGATCATGAGGCCTACATTTATGTTGTCTTATTGATCGCGATGGCCGCACCACTCATCAATAAATACTTCATGAAATCAAAAAATGCCTATAACTGGTACATCTTTGCAGATGCCATCGGTTTAGGAGTTTTCTGTATTTCCGGAACCTCGTTGGCTTTAGCTGTCAATATTCCCTTATTACCTTCCGTCATCTTAGGTGTTATCACAGGTGTTTTTGGTGGTCTAATGCGTGATGTATTCTTGAATACATTACCTGGAGTCGTTGCGGATCGACAACCTTATGCTAGTGTTGGATTTCTTGGCTGTTGGCTCTTTATTGGTTTGCTGAAATTAGGATTACCTTTCGATGCTTGTATGTGGATTGGCCTAATTTTTATTGTAGCTTTCCGCATGTTGTGTTTCTGGAAAAATTGGCAAATCTCGTACTTCAAACAAGATGAACGATAGTTTTTAAGAAACATAAAGAGAAAAGGCAAGAAACTAAAATTTCTTGCCTTTTCTCTTTTCTAGAGTTTGGGTTTTATCCGTTTGTAGATAAAACCCTTTGATATGAATTACTCTTGATCGCCGAACTTAGGATTGCTGGGTTGCCACATGAAATTCTTAATTTCTGTAGCAATGTCAGCTGGACGTTCAATACGAGCAAGGCCTTTATCGAACAAGTATTCTGCAACCGCTGCGCCGACTTCGGCTGCGATTGGACGCACTTCACATAAAGGCGGATAGAGTGAACCATTACCCAAGTCTGCTTCACTGACTAACGAAGCTAACTTTTTAGCACCAACTAAGAACACTTCATTTGGAATTAGCTTGGTCTTAACAAAGATACATCCCAAACCAATGCCAGGGAACACATAGTGATTATTACCTTGACGAGGAACAAATGTCTTACCGTTAACAGTTACTGGATCAAAAGGAGAACCACAAGCAAATAAGCACTTACCGTTACTCCAAGTGTACGCCTGCTCAGCGGTACATTCAGCCTTTGAAGTTGGGTTAGAAAGCGCAAAAATCATTGGACGTTCATTGATTCTGGACATCTCTTCAATGATTTCACGGTTAAAAGCGCCTGGCTGAGCAGAAAGACCAAAGATAGCCGTTGGCTTTAACAACTTGATCGCTTCAAGGAAGTTATCTGTGTTATCTGTATCGTGAGCAAATGGCTTCTTAGAAGCTTGTAAGTTACCACCACGAGTAGAAGTTACCAAGCCCTTAGAGTCGAACAAGTGCAAACGCTTAAGCGCTTCTTCACGACTAATACCGTCTTCTTCAACCATAGCATCGGCAATTAAGTTAGCGATACCGGTAGCGGCAGAGCCGGCACCCAGGAAGAGAATACGTTGATCAGAAAGCTTAGCTTTCAATGCACGCATGCTAGAGAAAAGACCTGCTACAGCAACCGAAGCAGTACCCTGAATGTCATCGTTAAAGCAAGGGATTTCATTTTCCCAGCGAGCTAACAGCTCATAAGCACGAACATTCTGGAAGTCTTCGAACTGAATCATGACGTTTGGCCAGCGTTCGTAGACAGCGGCGACGAATTCCTTGAAGAGTTCAAAGAGCGCTTCATCCGGAATTCTCTTATGACGTAAGCCCATGTATAATGGATCATTCAAGAATTCTTCGTTATTCGTACCAACGTCAAGAGTAACTGGCAATGTATGTTGAGGATTGATACCAGCACAAGCGGTGTACAGAGCTAACTTACCGATTGGAATACCCATACCGTTGACGCCCAAATCACCTAAACCGAGAATTCTCGAACCATCAGTAACCACAATAATATCAACCTGACGGTTTGGTACGTTCTTGACTAATTCGCGTACACGACCTTTATCTTCCGCTGTGACGTATAAACCACGAGCATAACGGAAAATATGACTGAACTTGATACAAGCTTCTCCGACCGTTGGCGTATAAATGACTGGAAGATATTCATCGATATTCTTCGCAATCAATTCATAGAAAAGAGCTTCGTCAGAAGCATGAATGCCTTCAAGGATCAGGTACTTGTTTAATGGTTCAGGATTAGAGGCAATAATTCCCGTCAAACGAGATACTTGTTCCTCAAAAGTAGAAACTCTTGGAGGCAAGAGTCCTCTCAATCCGTACTGGTCACGTTCTTGTTCTGTAAATACAGAGCCACGATTGAGCCATGGATTACGTAATCTATGGACGCCTCGAGTTTGTTGATCACACTTATCTGTCATGATTTATGTTATGCCTGTTTTCCGTAATATGAAAAAATTATCTACACGATAATGATAGACCGCATTCTAGACTTATAAATAATAATTCCTCGAATTCTTTTCAAAAAAACGCACTATCTTGTAAATAAACCGTAAAAAAATTTATAAATTCCACTTACATTTCAATGTTTTCATAATGTGGTAGCTTATCTAATTTTGTATGTTTTACGCAACACTCCTATCTGATTCAATAAATGGTTAAATCGATACGTTATAGAGCGATCTAAAGGTCTTTCGACAGACTTCACTTAGAATTTGACGGTAGCGAGCATTGAGCTCATCGGCCGTTTTTGCATCTGCTCTAAGTTGTTTAAAGTCGACCTTTATATCTTTCAAAATCGATTCAACCGTTTGCTTCCAAAATAGGGGGGATTCACTTTTTTCCCAACGGCCCCGACCACGTCCAAAGTGGGCAATTGCCAAATATAGAAGGACTGTTTCAATGAGAAAACCCTCTAGGGCAGAAGCACTCCAGGTAATCAAGTTTTCTCGCTTACCTTTATGGATGTTGTAGGCTGCTGTGGCACCAGCCCCTCCTAAAGCACCAGCAATAGCGCCACCAATCGTACCAACACCAAAAGATAAGCCACCAGAGGCAATATCCGCAGCTAAGCCGGTAACAGCACCACCAGCCACCGCCCCAAAGAAAGCTCCTGTTTTAGGATCTAAAGTTTCTTCAGTACTCCAGTCTGTTCTCAAGCGTCTTAAGACTTCCCCCTTAACTCCATCTCCTTCAAGTCCATTGATGTTGATTAGGCGCTGGGTTAGGGCACAAAGGTTATCCGCAGCTCTTGTTGAAAGAGCAATCTGACGATCTTCTAGTGCACCATGCAAATCTTTTTTGATAAAACCCAAACTCTGTCCAATCGATTTCAAGCGATCAATCAAAGACTGGCTCTGAAGATTTTCCTTATCAGTAGTCAACTTGACCATGTGTTGCGCCATAGCTTCAATAGAAGAGGCGTAAACCGTCTGACGATTACGGATCCAAGTATTGTGTAACGAAGCAAAGGTCGGACGTTCTTTATCCGAAAGCGCTTGTTCAATTTGATTCCACAATTCGTATTCTTGTACCCAACAGCGAGCAAAGGCATCAAGTGGAAGAACCGATTTAACGAGTGGATAGTCC
>JAFTYR010000008.1 GCA_017461315.1 Burkholderiaceae bacterium
ATGCTGGTCATCCCAATCTTTTTTCCTAGTATTCCTGACATGCTACGTTTTAATTACTAGATAGTTTTACAATAATTATAATTTAATTTCTACTTCTACACCGCTTGGTAATTCTAACTTCATCAAAGCATCGATAGTTTGTGATGTTGAGTTATAGATGTCAAGCAAACGCTTGTATGATGATAACTCAAATTGTTCTCTCGATTTCTTGTGTACGAAGGTAGAACGCAAAACCGTGTAAATTTTCTTGTCTGTAGGTAACGGTATAGGACCGCTAACTAAAGCACCAGTCAATTTGATGGTTTTCACAATCTTCTCAGCTGACTTGTCAACCAAGTTGTGATCGTGAGATTTTAACTTAATTCTAATTCTTTGACTCATAAGAATTTGTTGTTAATTTTTTTATTTTTATTCTAATCTTATTCTGTTCTTACTCCTTAATTAAAAGAAGAAATATGTTCCTTTTGCTTTCTTTATTACTATATCAGCCAAATCGTCAGCTAATCTTGCATAGTGACTAAACTCCATGCTATAGCTTGCTCTTCCTTGTGTTAACGTTCTCAATGTTGTTATATAACCAAACATTTCTGACAACGGTACATCGGCTTTGATAATTTGTTGTACAACACCGGCTTCTACTTCACGTAAAATTGATCTTCTTCTATTAAGATCACCTGATACGTCGCCCATGTATTCTGATGGTACTCTCACTTCAACTTTCATTATTGGTTCCATAACAACAGACTTAGCTTTTTCACCAGCTGCCTTGAAACCAAAGTGTGCTGCTGCTTCGAATGATAATGCATCGCTATCTACTGGATGGGTTGAACCATCAATCAAGCGTACTTTAACAGAATCCATTGGGAAACCTGCCAAAACACCATTCGACATTGCGCTCTTGAATCCTTTTTCTGTAGCAAGGATATATTCTCTTGGAATATTTCCACCTTTAACATCATTGACAAATTGCAAGCCAGTGTAGCCTTCATCAGCTGGTCCGATTTCAAACACGATATCGGCAAATTTGCCTTTACCGCCAGTTTGTTTTTTATAGACCTCACGATGTTCAACAACTTGTGTGAATGATTCTTTGTATGCTACTTGTGGACTACCAACATTTATTTCAACACCAAATTCTCTTCTTAATCTATCGATAATAATATCAAGGTGTAATTCACCCATACCTGCAATAATTGTCTGACCTGAATTTTCGTCAGTAGTGACTTGGAAGGTAGGATCTTCTTCGGCAAGTTTATCTAAGGAAACTGATAACTTGTCCATTTCGGCTTGAGTTTTAGGTTCAACTGCTATTTGAACTACTGGTTGTGGGAATGAGATAGACTCAAGCAATAAAGGTTTATCTTCGCTGGTAAGGGTATCGCCTGTTCTTATCGTTTTAAATCCAACTGCAGCTGCTATATCACCGGCTTGAATTTCATCAAGTGGTGTTTGTTTGTTAGCATTCATCTGCATGATACGTGATATACGTTCTTTCTTTCCTGTTGTTACGTTGAGTACGTATGAACCTGATTTTAAAGTTCCTGAATAAACACGGAAGAATGCGAGACGTCCGACGTATGGATCTGTAGCAATTTTGAAAGCGAGTGCGCAGAACGGTCCGTTTGGATCCGCTTTGCGTATTTCTTCTTTTTCGGTCTTTGGATTAAAACCAACAACATCATCAATATCATTTGGACTTGGAAGATAGTTAATGATAGCGTCGAGTAATAATTGTACGCCCTTGTTTTTGAAGGAAGCTCCACACAATACAGGACAAGCACGTCTTGATAAAGTTGCTTTTCTTATCTCAGCGATAAGTTCCTCTTCTGTGATGGATTCTGGGTCATCCATAAATTTCTCGAACAACTCTTCATTATCTTCTGCTGCACCTTCTAACAAATTGTTACGGTATTCAGCAGCCATTTCTTTTAAATCTTCAGGGATTTCTACCTCTGAGAATTGTGTTCCAAGTTCATCTTCCCAAACGAAAGCCTTGTTCTTCACCAAGTCAACGACTCCGATGAATGAATCTTCGCTACCGATTGGAATTTGTACAGGTATTGGATTTGCGTTAAAGCGGTCTTTAATCTGTTCTACGACTTTAAAGAAGTCAGCACCACAACGATCCATCTTATTGATGAAGCAGATATGTGGCACTTTATATTTATCGGCTTGATGCCATACTGTTTCTGACTGAGGTTCAACGCCACCGACAGCGCAGAACAGAGCGACAGCTCCGTCTAATACTCTGAGTGAACGTTCAACTTCCACTGTAAAATCAACGTGGCCGGGGGTGTCGATTATATTAATCTTATAAGGTACTTCATTAACATTCCAGAATACTGTTGTAGCAGCTGATGTAATGGTGATACCCCTTTCTTGCTCTTGCACCATCCAGTCCATTGTTGCGGCACCGTCGTGAACTTCGCCGATACGACGACTACGGCCTGTATAATACAATATACGCTCAGTTGTAGTGGTTTTACCGGCATCGATGTGAGCCATGATACCGATATTACGAGTATAGCTGAGTTGATTCATATTATTTTGACCGTCTTTCATCATTATTTACACCTTTAATATATTAGAATCTGAAGTGTGAGAAGGCTTTGTTAGCATCAGCCATTCTGTGGATTTCTTCCTTTTTCTTGAAAGCTGCGCCTTCTTCTTTGTAAGCTTGCATGATTTCACCAGCTAATCTTTCGCCCATTGATTTTTCATGGCGTTTACGAGCGTAACCGATGAGGTTTTTCATACCGATACTTTGTTTACGAGAAGGACGAATCTCTGAAGGGATTTGGAATGTAGCACCACCAATACGACGGCTTCTTACCTCTACTTGTGGAGTTACATTTTCTAAAGCTTTCTTCCAAACACTGATAGGGTCTTCGTTTAATTTGTTACCTACGATATCCATAGCGTTATAGAAAATTTCGTAAGCAAGATTCTTTTTACCCTTTAACATGATATTGTTAACGAATTTTGTTACCAATACATCACCGTACTTTGGATCTGGAAGGATGATTCTTTTCTTTGGTTTAGCTTTTCTCATGTTCTAATTTCTAAACTTTTCCGTTTAACAATTATTTCTTCTTAGCTGCTTGTATTTTAGGACGCTTAGCGCCGTATTTTGATCTGCGTTGTGCACGACCATCAACACCGGCTGTATCCAAAGCACCACGGATGATGTGATAACGTACACCTGGAAGATCTTTAACACGACCACCTCTAATCATCACGATAGAGTGTTCCTGCAAGTTATGACCTTCACCAGGGATGTAAGCATTAACTTCTTTCTGATTGGTCAAACGTACCCTAGCTACCTTACGCATAGCTGAGTTAGGTTTCTTAGGTGTTGTTGTGTAAACACGTACACAAACACCACGACGTTGTGGGCACGAATCCAAGGCAGGAGATTTACTCTTGTCTTCCAATTTTTGACGTCCCTTACGGACTAATTGTTGAATCGTTGGCATTTCTTTTTCTTTAAATTACTAATTTCTATCCATTTAATAGGAAAAATTCCTTTATTTTTTCTTTTTCAACAGCTCGAAATTTCGCTCTTTAAATAACACAGTTTTGGGATATACGGTCACTACTCCGTCTTTTCTGATAAACCCATTACAAACCTATAGAACTGATTTACAACCGTTTGTAATGTAGAAACCTCTAACGTTTAACTTATCAGGTCCCTCAACTATCTCATTCGCAAAGTTATTTTTTCTAACTTTTTTCCGGCTGCAAAGATACAACTTTTTCTTTAATACACAACACTTTGTAGAAAAAAAATTCAACTTTTTTTTATCCCCTATTTTTTATGGTATTTTGAACGGTTTTTTGAGTCGCCGAGTCGCCAAGTCACCGAGTCAACAAGTTACTAAGTTACTAAGATACTAAGAAATCTTGCGCAGAGACGCTGAGAAACGCAGAGTTTTTTTGCGATTATTTTTTTTCTTTGCGTTTTGCGCCTTTGCGAGAGATGTTAAGACCTTCATTCTCAACAACCGTGCACAAAGTCTGTTGTCTGCTGTATGTTGTCTGTTGACAACAAAAAAAAGAGCTCCTATTTCTAAGAGCTCACTAAACTTTAGTCCTATTTTCTCAGGTTCTCAGGTTCTCAATTTCTCAGATTCTCAGATTCTACTTCACCCACTTCCCGCTCTCCAAAATCCCGTTCTCGTTCCCTCTCCCGTTTCCGTTTCCCGCTCTAAGCTCCCAAACGTAAGTTCCCGAACTCCATCTTGAAGCATCTACACTTGTAAT
>JAFTYR010000060.1 GCA_017461315.1 Burkholderiaceae bacterium
GGTTTGTCTTTCTAGTTTTTAAAGATCATTTCCACACCAACCATCCGCTCTCTTCGTTTCGAAGCGCGGTTTCGTCAGCGCAGAATTCGAATATTACACACCTATTTTTTAGATGTCAAATGTGAGACTATGGAAACACCCCTATCTCCAGGGAATTTCGGGCAATTAAAACCCCTAAATCGCAATTAAATGCATGTAACTTCAAGAAGTTAAATTGATTTGTTGGTTAAATGTAATTAAATGTAACTATTTCATAATTTCTCGTTTTGATTGTTTTAGATAAAAAGAATTCTGTCAATTCAGCTGTAAAATTAAACAACTCTCTTTATTGGGAATTCGCATAGTGCATATAAGGAAGGAAGACATTACAGGCTTGATCTTGGCTGGAGGTAAAGCACGCAGAATGGGTGGTCTTAATAAGGGTGCGCAACAATTAAACCAACAAACTCTTTTTGAACATGTTATTCGGGCACTTTCCCCACAAGTGAATCGCATCGTTGTCAGTGCAAATCAATACTTAGATTTTTATGCTAAGGCTGGATTTCCAATCTATTCTGATATTCGAGAAGGTTTTGTTGGCCCTTTAGGCGGTATTGAAACAATTTTAAAACACCGATCCGATATTCAATGGCTTTTTTGTACACCGGTAGATACACCTTTTATTCCTTCTAATTTAGTCGCCACTCTTTGTTCTGAAGCTCAAAAAAATAAGGCGCTTGCCGTATTTCCTCGTATTGGTGTTCAAATCTATCCGTTACATTGTTTAATCCACGCTTCTTTACTCAATTCCCTTGTGGAATATCTCGATAAAGGAGAAAGAAGTGTTCAACGGTGGTTAAATGCTCATTCTGTCATCGTAAACTTAGAGACTTCTGGAAATGAGTTTATTAATATCAATACAATGGAAGAGTTACTTGAGTTAAACAAGGTCAAGTTCTCATAACTCATTAAATATATTGGTTTCACTTTCAAGTAGAGGATCCACGATGAAAGAAAAAACAGCGATTAGCTTTCAAGATATTTATCCACTGCTTGAAAACTTCATCATTCCTCAGAAAAAAACAACTCAAGTCTCTCTTGAAAAAGCGACGGAATTGGTACTAGCTCAAAATATCTATAGCCCGTTTAACGTACCCTCTTTTAACAATTCTGCCATGGATGGTTGGGCCTACAGCTCTAAAGACATCCTTTCAGAGGGTTTCACATTAAAAGAAGTAGGTTCATCTTTTGCTGGACACCCATACACCGGTTCTCTCAATTTGGGAGAATGCGTACGTATCATGACGGGGGCCATGCTTCCAGACGAAGCAGATACGGTGACAAAACAAGAAATTATCACCGCAGAAGGAACTAGTATTCATTTTCCAGAAAAAGTTCGGCCCAATGAAAACGTTCGATTCAAAGGTGAGGAATTTTTATCCGGTGACCTTGTTTTAGAAGCTGGTACTCTATTACGTTCTGGCCACATCAGCCTATTAGCTAGTTTAGGTATAGAAACCCTAACCGTTTACAAAAAAATTCGTGTTGCATTCTTTTCCACTGGAGACGAACTCCAAACCTTTGGTAAACCTTTAAAGGCAGGGCATATATACGATTCGAATCGTTACAGTCTCCAATCCATGTTGCAAGAGTGTGGTATCGAATTTATCGATTTAGGCATTCTTTGTGATAATGCAGATTCTCTTAAGAAAACTTTGTTGGAAATTGCACCAAAAGTAGATGCCATTATCACTTCTGGAGGTGTTTCAGTCGGACAGGCAGACTTAACTCGTTTAGTCGTCAATGAAATTGGAACCATCCAACCATGGTATTGCAAAATTCGCCCAGGTAAGCCACTTGCTTTTGGTAAGATTGGTAATACCTATTTCTTCGGTCTACCAGGGAATCCAACGGCGGCTCAAGTTACCTTCCATATGATCGTGCGTTTTGCACTTAATCTACTGATGGGTATTACAAAACCATATATCCCAATTACTTTAGCTCGAGTAAAGTCACCTATCCGAAAAAAGGCTGGTGTAACTGAATTTCAAAGAGGACGTCTATTCTTTGAAAATGGTTCTGTTGTTGTTGATGCCTCCGGAACTCAAAAAACAAGTGCTTTGAGTTCCATGGCCACTAGTAACTGTTTTATTCTCCTTCCGGAACAAACACAGGAGGTCGAGAGCGGTGAATTGGTTTCTGTCCTCCCGTTCTATGGCGTTTGTTCTTGAGCCATTTAGATTTTCGTCTTAACGACATCCTTGACTTTTTAGGGACAGGAGGCTTGTGGAATTTCACTTCATTTTCTAAGGAAGGTTTCTTCTCCTTTACGATAACGACCTCTTCCTCAAGCTCTCTAGGATCCATTTGGGCTGGCACAATAACGTTACCCTCTAGATCCACAATTCCTCTTAGCCCCACACCACGAATCGCAACTCCGCCAACTTGGCCATAAACACGACTTTGATGTTGATGCGCATGGAAAATATATTTAACCCCTAATTTATTGGCTAAATCATCGATCGCTTTAAAACCCTTTGGATGTACAGATGGCGCTTCATGAGTAACGAGAACCGTTGCTTTCATATTGCCTAACCGTTCATAAAGATTTGGGAAAATTGTGGATCTATGACGTCGTGGTAATCCACCTCGCCACATACCACTCTTGCCAATCTTATGAATAAAGGATGTTGGTGAAACATAATTAGGTCTTCCTGGAGGCATCCAGATTTGTCCTCGGAAAACACCACCTAATCCAGCCACTTTTACAGAACAGACATCTAGCACTCTGCCATGGAGATTATGGCTACTAAAACGAGAACGCCAGAGACGATCAAAAATAAGGTCTGAGTCCGTATCGTGATTACCTGGAATCCAGAATACTTCTGTATTACCACGATTCTTAAAGATTTCATCTAACGAGAACTCTGGAGTCAAATCTCCAAGAATCACCACAGCATCAGGATGAAACTCATCGATAGTTGAAACAATATGTTCAAACCTTCCGTGGGGATCACCACAAATAAAAATCTTACTCATAACCACCTCTACGGATGGTTACACCTCGGTATCTTATTAAATATAGACTCCCACCTCGGTCTTCTTTGTTTGTGTAAATCATTTTCTTTATGTTGTATTTTGCTTATTTTTATTTTCTTAACGCAAAATACAGACACCCAAATTCTTAAGTTATACCGAGAATATCACTAAATAGCACTTTTAGGATACCTGATGATTTTATTTTGCCCTAGTCAACCTTCAGCACATCGACCCCTTTCGGAGGAGAGAAGATAAATTCTTTTTTAGAAAATTGAATTCCTGTTTGAACCTTATCAAACTCAAGTTTAGATGTTTCACCTAGATTACCAGTGAACTGTATCTTCGCTAGCACTTTATCTTTAAAGCCAACCAAAACTTCTGAAAAAGCAAAATCCTTACTTTTAGGAAGCAATTTCACCCAATGTACATTCCCCTTTTCATATGTATTCTGCACGATCCAGTCCTTGTCTAATTCTGATGAACCAAAAAGAATAGACGCTGGACTAGAGGGAAGTGAACCTTTGAGGCGACGCACGGTAATTTGCTCTAGGTCTTTATCCCACATCCAAAGTTTTTTCCCATCGCTTACCATGGTTTGAGCATAAGGAGACTGGTACTCCCAAATAAAGTTGCCTGGACGAGAAAATTTAAAAAAACCCGATGAAGGTCCATCAATCAATTTTCCATTTTTATCGATGACTTCTTGAGTAAATTCCCCCTGAGCCGTTTTAACATCCTTTAAAAAAGACTCAAGTTCCAATAGACCATTGCCTAAAACAAGAGTGGGTACAAAACCTAGTAATGAAAGTAAAACTCGTAGCGTCATTAATTTTTCCTTTTAGATTCATACATTTTAGCCTCTCTCTATTAAATAAATAGAAAGAAAATTTTTCAAAACACCTGTTAGATGAATAAAAAAACATGAAAACTTTCGTCTAATTTGGTAAGCTACGCGCCATGCAAGAATCCTTTTTTATCCAAAGATGCGACAAGCATTATGCGAAGTTTGCACCGGACACGATGAGTCGAGTCCGAGGATTTTCTTTTTCTATAAAACGGCTACCATAAGGGTATAGCCGTTTTTTCGTATTCAGAGCGAGGAAAAATAAGAATGCAGCAACCCACACCTCTTACAATCCGATCGATGATCGAACCCGTCATCAAACGAAACGGCGGTTGGGTCAACACACATGCTCACGCAGACAGATCGTTCACTTTAAGTCCTGATGTCTTACATATGCGTAAGACTTGTACGCTACAACAGAAATGGGACGCTCTTGACCGCCTAAAAAGAGAATCGACTGAGGAGGACTTTTACCGTCGTTTCTCCCAGTTGTTCGAATTAATGATTTCACAAGGTGTTACAGCCCTTGGAACCTTTGTTGACATTGACCCACAAAGCAAAGACCGTGCTATTAAGGCTGGTATTCGCGCCCGTGAACATTACAAAGATCAATTGACTGTCAAGTTCGCTAATCAAACATTAAAGGGGGTAATCGACCCAGAAGCCCGTAAGTGGTTTGATATTGGTTCTGAAATGGTGGATATCATCGGTGCTTTACCAAAACGTGATGAAAGGGATTACGGTAAAGGTAGCGAGGCTTTTGACATTATTCTCGAAACTGGTAAACGTTTAAATAAAATGGTTCATGTTCACGTAGATCAGTTCAACGAATCTCTTGAATATGAAACAGAACAACTTTGCGAAAAGACCATCGAACATGGTATGCAAGGCAAAGTAGTTGCGATTCACGGTATTTCGATTGCGGCTCACTCGCACAAATATCGCCATCGACTCTACAACCTCATGAAAGAAGCCGATGTGATGATGATTGCATGTCCAACTGCTTGGATCGATACGCCTCGATCTGAAGCTATTGGTCCAATGCACAACTCAATTACTCCTGTGGATGAACTCGTTCCAGCTGGATTAACGGTTGCTTTGGGTACAGATAATGTGTGTGATGCGATGGTACCTTGGAACAATGGCGATATGTGGCACGAACTCACTTTACTTGCCACAGGTTGCCGATTTGATGAAATGGAAGAACTTGCCAAGATTGCAACGATTAACGGTCGCCGTGTGTTAGGGCTTCCTCCATTAGAAAACACAGACTTTACAGTCCAGATTTAATTGGGGAGAGTTACATGTTCCAATCCTTTATTGCAAAAGATATTATTGCAGAGCACCTGTTGGCTTGTGGTGCCGTGAGCTTCCTCATGGATAAGCCTATGCGCTTGAAATCTGGTTTGATCACTCCAATTTACGTCGATAATCGAGTTCTCTTTTCTTATCCAGATGCCTGGCGTGACGTTATCGAAACAATGGCTTCGAAAATCGAAGAATTGGGCCTAAAGTTTGATATCGTTGCCGGTGTCGAAGGTGCGGGTACAGCGCACGGAGCCGCTCTTGCTTATCGCTTAAGCGTACCTTTCATCACCGTTCGACAAGTAGCTAAAACATACGGCAACCATAGTCGTATTGATGGCGTGGATGTAAATGGAAAAAAAGTTCTCATTATTGAAGACCACCTTTCAACGGGGCTTTCTCTGTTAGACGCCATTAAAGTTTTACGAGCTGAAGGTGCAATCGTTTCCGATTGCTTTGCTATCACAAACTTTGATATGCCGGAAACTTCTCGTTTATTTGAGAAAAACAATATCAAAGCGCATCAGATGTTAGCCTTCTCCTTTATCCTTGATAAAGCATTGAAGATGGGCAAAATTGATTCAACTCAGTTAGAGGAATTGAATGACTGGCTTGAAACCCCATGGAGCTGGGCTGCTAAACGTGGACTTTTGGTAAGCTCAACAGAAAATTAGCCATAAAGGTTATTAAAAACATCGATCCCCTATTTTCAAAATAGGGGATATTTTTATGCACTATTTTTTCGATGAATCATTCTTATTCGTAGCTCGGTCCTAAAACCTCACGCTTCCCAGTTGCCGTTGGACTTGAAACTAAGCCAGAGGCCTCCATGGTTTCGACCAGATTAGCTGCTCGGTTATACCCAACTCCTAAACGTCGCTGTAAGTACGAAATCGAGCATTTGCGTTCCGTCAATACAATCTGAACCGCTTTATCGTAC
>JAFTYR010000061.1 GCA_017461315.1 Burkholderiaceae bacterium
AAAAATGTGAAATTCAATCATTTTGATTTTTACCGATTTGAAGATCCGGAAGAATTTGATGATGCTGGATTTCGTGAGTCTTTTGGTCCAGGACAAATTACGGCAACGGAGTGGACTGATAAAGCCGTTCCATTTGTACCTAAAGAAGATTTGAAAATTATTTTTTATTTTCAAGATGCAGGACGAAATGTAGACTTAATCTCTAGTAGTAATTTAGGGGATCAGATACTGACGAAAATGTCTGAATTGCGATGATTACGCGCCGTCATTTCTTAAGTAATTCGGCTCTACTGCTATCTTTTTCGTTTTTGCCTCTTTCTGGAGTAAGAGCCTCTCAGATCGTTGCCGTTCGAATGTGGCCGGCAGAAGAATACACGCGTCTTACGATTGAGCATGATCAGCCTATTCGGTTTCGTTATTTTGTGATTAGAAACCAGAAGCCGATGCAGATGGCTGTAGATGTTCAGGGCATCTTGTTGACGGATCATTTAATAAAAATGGTCGAAGCCATTAAACCAGAAGATCCTTATATTTCAAAAATTAAAGTTGCGCAAAATACGGCAAATACCATTCGAATCAGTGTTGTTTTCAAAAAAGATGTAGACCCTCAAGTTTTTTCTTTAAAGCCTTTTGGTGATTATCGTTACCGTTTGGTATTTGATATTTATCCAATGGAACAACAAGATCCATTGATGGCGATTATTCAAAAAGAAGAAAAGGAAAAAGATGTTATCGGTCGACTATTAGAGCAGGTTGCCGAAGGTCAAAAGCGAATGGAAGAGCATCGTATGGACTCTGGTCGAGATGCGATTGGAGATCTTATTGCGGGGATTACTTCGGGTACAGCGGTTCCTGTAAAACCAACGAATGTGCCGAAAACTTCAATTGAAAATAAAAAAAATACGGTCACTCAAACGAAAAAAGAGCCAACCAAAAAAACGCAACCTAAAACTTCTTCAAGTCGCAATCTAATCATCGCAATTGATCCAGGACACGGTGGCGAAGACCCTGGTGCCATTGGTAGAACGTATAAAACGAGAGAAAAAGATGTTGTTTTATCGATTTCTCGTATCCTTTGCCAAGAACTGAACAAGTTAAAAGGTATCAAGGCGGTGTTAACTCGTAATGGTGATTACTTTGTTTCACTGAATCGCCGGATTATGAAAGCGAGAGCTGCGAAGGCCGACTTCTTTGTTTCTATTCACGCCGATGCTTGGATCAACTCAAAAGCAAAAGGCTCTTCCGTTTTCTGTTTGAATTCTCGGGGAAAAGTTTCATCACAAAACAAATGGCTTGCTCGTAATCAAAATAGTGCAGACCGAATTGGTGGCGTCAATTTGCGTGCTCAAGATGTGCAGATTGCCAAAATTCTGATGGATATGTCGTTTACAGCTCAAATTGCAGACAGTTTGGAATATGGCCATATTGTTTTAAAGGAAGTGGCGCGAATTAACCAATTACACAAGCAATATGTAGAGCAGGCTAATTTCGCAGTTCTAAAAGCACCAGATATTCCATCTATTTTGGTTGAGACGGCTTTTTTATCAAATCCGCGGGAAGAGCGAAATCTTAGAAGTTCGTATTTTCAGAAAAAAATGGCACAAGCGATTGGTAATGGCATTCTTAAAGCATTCAACCGCAAGGCGGTATTGAAAGGTTAAGTTACTATTTTTTTAAAGTTGCACAGGATTAATTTTCAAATGCCCTAGACTTCTTTAAAATTAGAAAACTATATCAATCAAATTGTCGATTCGTTTTATTAAGATTCATATCGGAGAATTAAACTATGGCTCTTGTATCTTTGCGCCAGTTGTTGGACCATGCGGCAGAAAACAATTATGGCATTCCTGCCTTTAACGTAAATAACCTTGAGCAGGTTCAGGCAATTATGCAGGCTGCGAGTGAGGTCAATGCACCGGTCATCATGCAAGCGTCTGCAGGAGCACGTAAATATGCTGGGGAAGTTTTCCTGGAACATTTGATCAAGGCTGCGATCGAATCCTATCCTGAAATCCCTGTTTGTATGCATCAAGACCATGGTCAAAGCCCTGATGTATGTCGAGGCGCTATGAATTTAGGCTTTTCTTCCGTAATGATGGATGGTTCATTACAGAGCGATGGTAAAACGATTGCGACATTTGAATATAACGTTAACGTTACGAAAGAGGTGGTCGAAGCCGCGCACAAGATCGGTGTTTCCGTTGAAGGTGAACTCGGTTGTTTGGGTTCCTTAGAAACGATGAAGGGTGATAAAGAAGACGGTCACGGTACTGACGCAGTGATGACCCGTGATCAACTTCTTACAGATCCCGACCAGGCCGCAGAGTTTGTAAAAGAAACTCAAGTCGATGCACTTGCCATTGCGATTGGAACCAGTCACGGTGCTTACAAATTTACCCGTAAACCTACAGGTGACATTCTTTCTATTCAGCGTGTAAAAGAAATTCACGCTCGTATTCCTAATACCCATTTAGTTATGCACGGTTCTTCATCCGTTCCTCAGGAATACTTGGAAATGATTCGTCAGTACGGTGGTGAATTCCGTACTACCTACGGTGTACCAGTGGAAGAAATCGTAGAAGCGATTAAGTACGGTGTACGTAAGGTCAATATTGATACGGATATCCGTTTAGCGATGACCGCTGCGATCCGCAAGTACTTTGTTGAAAATCCTGAAGCATTTGACCCGAGAGCTTATTTGAAGGTAGCGCGTGCGGCTTCCGTTGAAATGTGTAAGTCTCGTTATCTTGCTTTTGGTTGTGAAGGTCAAGCTTCTAAGATTAAGCCAATTGCACTTGATGGCGTAGCTAGACTTTACGCTGAAGGCAAACTTCAACAGCAAGTTAGATAATTTGATGAGTTAAAAAAGAGGCCGCCTTCTTCGGGTGGCTTTCTTGGTCTATACCTATGGAAAATACAGCGAAGAAGGCTTCTGAACTCAAAGGCAAATCCGGTATTTTGCGTTTGTTTAATGCGCTACGATATTCGAAACAGGGGTTTATAGCCGCATGGCGAACTGAACAAGCATTTCGCCAAGAATTGATTTTGGCCTGTGTGATGCTACCAGTCGCAATCCTTTTACCATTGGATTGGATGGAAAAGTTACTTATGGTTATTGCGGTTATTAATGTTTTAACCGTTGAGATCTTAAACAGTGCTTTAGAAGCGGTTGTAGATCGATTTGGTGAGGAAATTCATCCACTTTCTGGAAAAGCTAAAGATCTCGGTAGCGCAGCGGTGTTCTTAGCGCTTCTTATTTGTGCCATTGTCTGGCTCACCATCTTAGTGCATAGATTTACGAATCTATTTGCTTAATCCATAAAAGAACGGATGAAGTTTTTACTCTTCATCCGTTTATCAAATGAAGTGACTAAAAATTAGATTTCAGAGGCTAATTTCTTAGCGATACCAATATAGTCGTGAGGTGTCAAGCGCTGTAAGCTTTCCTTAGCATCCGCTGGAATATCCAAAGTAGCTACAAAGTTATGCAATGATTCAGGCGTGATACCTTTACCACGTGTTAGGGCCTTGAGCTGTTCGTATGGATTGGCCACACCATAGCGACGCATAACAGTTTGAATTGCTTCAGCTAAAACTTCCCAAGACTGGTCTAAATCAGCAGAAATAGCAACAGTGTTGATCTGCAATTTGCCGAGACCACGTTGCAACGCTGCGTAACCACAGAGGCTATAACCAAAAGCAACTCCCATGTTTCTAAGGACTGTTGAGTCTGTTAAGTCTCTTTGCCAACGGGAAATAGGCAATTTTTCAGCAAGAAACGACAAGAAGCTATTAGCCATACCCAAATTCCCTTCAGAATTTTCGAAATCAATTGGGTTGACCTTATGTGGCATAGTTGAAGAACCTACTTCACCTTCTTTCAACTGCTGTTTGAAGTAGTTCAAGGAAATGTAACCCCAGACATCGCGGTCTAAATCAATCAAAATCGTATTTAGACGGGAGATGGCTGTAAAGAGTTCAGCCATATAGTCGTGAGGTTCAATCTGAATTGTGTATGGGTTAAACGTTAAGTGAAGGCGATTTTCGACTACGTTACGAGAAAATGCAGGCCAGTCCTTTTCTGGGTATGCAATAACGTGAGCGTTGTAGTTTCCAACGGCACCATTCATTTTAGCGAAGAGTTTAACTGCCTTGATAGACTCTAAAGCGTACTCTAAGCGTGCTACTACGTTAGCAATTTCTTTACCAACGGTAGTAGGGCTTGCATGCTGACCGTGTGTGCGAGACAGCATAGAAATATCAGCCCAATTGTGAGCGTAATTTCTAAGAGTCTTAATAATTTCTTCGATAGAAGCAACTAATACTTTTCTGCCTTTTTGGAGCATCAATGCATGGGAGGTGTTGTTAATATCTTCAGAAGTACAAGAGAAATGAACAAATTCACTCGCTTCAGCTAACTGTGAATTGATTTTCATCTTGCTTTTAATCCAATATTCAACCGCTTTCACATCATGGTTTGTGGTCTTTTCGATTTCTTTAATTGCTTTGCAATCATCAAGGGTAAATTGTTGGGCAAGACCACGTAAGTAAGCTTTATTTTCTTCAGAAATTTCTTCAAATTCGGGAAGGTTAAATTCTGATAAAGCGATCAGCCATTCGATTTCAACTGTGACGCGAGCGTGCATCAGGGCAAATTCAGAAAAAACATCTCTTAAAACGTTTGTTTGCTTGCCATAGCGACCATCAAGTGGTGAAATTGCGGTAAGAGCATTAAGTTCCATGAAATTTATCTCAAAAAAGGCAAATAATTTTTAGATTTTAAAATATTTAGATCCAACAATGTCCGTCTCTTATTAGAGGGGAAAATAAATCTCTTAAAAACGATTGTTTGGGTTCTACCAGCTTCCACTAGCTCCACCTCCACCGGAATCACCTCCACCACCGGAACCCGAACCACCTCCCATACCACTGCTAGAACCGTGTCCGCCTCCGTGACCACCCATACCTCCATCACCGTATCCTGGATAAATTGAATTATCTCCTCTTCTACGACGGCGAGTACGGTACATGCGTTGCGTTCTCTTAGTTCCGGCTTCAAGTACTCGGTCTGGAATGAGCATACAAGCCGAAACTGCAATGACCGCAATGATAATTCCAGCAACAACCGACTGCATTACAAAAGTTCCAAAGCTACCTACGACAAGACCAGCGATGGGAGCAGCTCTTTTGCGTCCTAACAGTTGGCGTAGCATCATCGTGGCTACCCATCCAATAAAGATAATGGCCACCCAAGGCTGATCCCACAAAGCTTGATCAAATACACTGTCACTTTCTTCACCAGGTTTGGGAAGATTTTCGTTTTTAATACAAGCAAAAATACGGTCGAGCCCCTGATTGATTCCTAGATAGTATTGCTCTGTTTTAAAAGCCGGAATGACCGCTTCGTTGAGAATTCGAGAGGCAGTAACGTCAGGAATTGCTCCTTCAAGAGCACGAAATACATCAATACGTACTCGATGTTCTTTTAAAGCAACAATAAACAGCAAACCATCACCGATATTTTTTCGGCCAAGTTTCCATTGATCGCCAACTCGATGAGCATAGGCCTCAATTGTTTCTCCTTGTAATGAAGGAACAATGATGACACCAATCTGAGAACCAAAATCTTTTTCGAACTGCTCTAATTTTTTTTCTAACCTGGCTTTCTGTTCTACCGAAAGGAGCTGTGCCGTGTCATTAACATAAGCAACCGAGGGAATGGGTAGGGAGTTAGCTAAAGCACAACTCCCATTTACCCAAATGGAGCAGATGAAAAGGATTTTTAAAAGAAAGGAATAAAAATCACTTTTGAGCATTGAGGTCAAAGTCAACATTCGGTACTTTGGTAATAGATGGATCAGAAACGGAATACTGAGGCTTGGTTTGATAGTCTAAAACCCAGGTCCAGAATTTCTGAGGGAATTGTCGAATATAAGTATTAAAGGATTGAACGGATTTGATATAACGATTCCGTGCAATCGCAATACGGTTTTCACATCCCTCTAATTGGATTCTGAGATCCTGGAATGCTTTATTGGTATTTAAGTTAGGGTATTTTTCTACGGTAACTAACAAACGACTCAAAGCACTCGAAAGTTCATTTTGAGCTTGGGTAAATTTTGCGAACGATTCTGGATGATTTAAAAGTTCCGGAGTGGCTTGAATGGCCGTTGCTTTGGAACGAGCATTGATTACATCAACAAGAGTTGATTTTTCAAAATTAGCTTCAGCTTTAACGGAACTTACGACATTTGGAATTAAATCATTTCTTCTTTGATATTGATTTAATACTTCACTCCAACTGGCATTAACCCCTTCATCCAAAGATTGAATGGTGTTGTATCCACAACCGGTAAGGGAAGTGACTAAAAATAAGGTTAAAAAAATTCTAAATAAGTACTTCATACGATCTCCATGGATTTCAACACAATCTTAAGACCATATTGAAAAATAGTTTTGTGGGTCAGGTCGCTCTGTTGGTTTGTTTTCCGCGACTTTGGGAGTGCCTAACATCAGCCAAGCAATGATCCGCTCACCCGAATCGCAGAGGGCTTGATTGACCTCGGGATAAGTGGTTGAAGAACCACTAACGATTTTTCCACCAAATCCCATCAGTTCAAGTGAGGTTAAAACGCTAGAGGCAAAAGCCCCGCAAGTCATCCATTGTTCGTGAATGGGAACTTCAGGATTTGTTTCATCAATTTTTGCGATAAAGGCTAACGTCGCTGGAGCTTTTGTCGCTTTAGATTGAGCTTTGTTGGCTTCTTCTATTGTTGCACCGAGAGCAAGGGCACCTTGCTTAAAAAGAAGGCCCAATTTTGCTGTATCTTCAATTAAAACAACTCGACAAGGGTGTAACTTTTTATGATCAGGTTGGCACAAGGCGATTTTGACAGCGTCTAAATATTGACTTATTTCTGGTACAGGGACTTCGAGAAATTTTGCTCCGATTGATCTACGCGATTGTAGTTGCTGAATAATTGGTTCGGATTTATGCAATTGACTAACTCCTTAAAACACGTATATTTTTACACGAAAGCAACTGGAAAAGGTGATACCAATGCGAGAAAGAAGTTATCAAAATAGGATTATTGATATATCGCGCTATGTTTCCACTGAAACTCCAGTTTATCCAGGAGATACAGCTTTTCAAAAGCGTTGGTTAACGCAAGATGATGTCTATACTTCGGAAGTTATGTTTACGCCCCACGTTGGAACTCACATTGATGCCCCATGGCATTTTGGTTATGGTTCGTGTGGTATGGAGAATGTACCACTAGACCTATTTGTTGGACCATGCCAAGTGATTACACCTTTAACGAATCATGAAGTTTTAGCAAAAGAAGATATCGACTCTAAGGTGATTATGACTACCCGAATTCTTTTTGCGATGAAATATGAAGGTCAGGGGTTATCTTCAGAATTAGTTCAGTGGTTATCAGAGCTTGGAGTACGTGTTATTGGAACCTCTTCAGATTCCATCGATGCAATTTCTAATTCAAATTATCCCGCTCATCATACCGCCTTAAATCTAGGGATGTTTTTAATCGAAAATCTGGATCTAAATCAGGTTACCGATGGTCAATACGAATTACATGCTGTTCCTCTAAAATGGGTTGGAGTCGAAGCTTCTCCCGTTAGAGCTTACTTGATTCGGTAAGTTTTCTAGTACGGAAAAAATGTTAGCGTTTTGAACTACGATAGGCGTTCCCCAAAGTTGTTCAACTGCTACTTTGGTTCGATCCGTAAGGCCAGAAATCCAAAAAGATTCTGATCCGACAGAATTCGAGGATAATCCTTGAATTTCGATAAGACGTCTTTTTAGTTGACGAGCTACGGCATCACTTGGATCAATCAGTTTGACTGTCTCCGGTGGAAAGACTTCAAGAATTTGGTCTGTTAAAAGAGGATAGTGTGTGCATCCAAGAACGATGCGATCACAATGATTTTCGATAAAAGGGAGTGTGTATTTTTTGATGAGTTCTTTGGTATGGGGCTCATTATTTTGGCCCGATTCAACGGCATCAGCCAATCCTGGACAGGCTTGAGGGATGACACGAGAACCTTTTTGAACAAATTGTTCAATAAGCCAAGAAAAACGAGAACTTTGTATCGTGCGAGTGGTTGCCATCACTCCGATACAACCGGTTTGTGATTCTTTTATAGCGGGTTTGATCGCAGGTTCAATACCAATAACGGGGATTTTTAACCGTTTTCTAACTTCTGCAATAGACATCATCGTCGCAGTATTACATGCGAACACCAATGCTTTAATGCGTTGATTCATAAGAAAATCAGTAATAGCTAAAACTCGATTAGTAATAAAGGCTTGGGATCGATCTCCGTAAGGAGCATACTGACAATCACCAAAATAAATTAGATTTTCTCCTGGTAACTCCTTCCGTATTGCCTTCATGACGGAAAGACCACCTAGGCCAGAATCAAAAATCCCAATTGAAGTTTTAAGCATTTAATTTCCCGATGGCTTTTTCTCACTAAGATATTTTGGAAGCCACGAACTCAAAAGAACACTACTGATTACCAATATACAACCACAGAATGCGAGGAAACTAATTTTTTCTCCAAAAAAGTAACCAATAATTCCAGCAAATACAGGTTCTAATGTATAGATAAGAACGGCTCTCACAGGGGAAACAAATCGTTGAGCCCAAGAAATTGCATATTGATTAAATGCAATCATTCCAACCAAAATGCCCAAAGAGATAAATAAGGAAGGAGTAGGTGTAAATCGAATGGTTTCAATGAAAAAACAATAGGTAAGAGAAAGGATAGCAACAACTACAAGTTGCGTAAAACAGAATACCATCGGTTCGCAACGAGTGGCAAAATGGCTAATCACAATGATTTCTAGTGCGCAGGCTAAGGCACTAATTACCGTTAAATATTCACCTAAATTACCGTCTAACGTCATGTTAAACGGATTAATGATCAAAAGCATGCCACAGAAAGCGACTGCAATTCCTATCGTTGTGATTTTATTTGGTATTTTTCGGAAAAGAAGCAGTTGTAACAATGGGACAAAGGGGACATAAAGTGCGGTTAAAAATGCCGATATAGAACTAGAAATCCACTGTAATCCGATTGTTTGAAGGAAATAACCCAAAAAAATAAAAAGACCGGTCCAAAAACCAGCGATCCAATCCGTACGTTTTAGACGGAAAAGCTTGGAACGCAGGATCATTGCAACTAAGAAAGCCCCTAAACCAAATCGTAATCCAACAAGAAGGGCA
Organism: Burkholderiaceae bacterium; assembly: GCA_017461315.1. Lineage (GTDB taxonomy): Bacteria > Pseudomonadota > Gammaproteobacteria > Burkholderiales > Burkholderiaceae_F > JAFTYR01. Next base: position 9,252 of record JAFTYR010000061.1, read on the forward strand.
GGAGAAATGGATTCAAGGGCAATTGAAAGCAGAATGAAAGAACTTCCCCACAATGCCGAAACCAAAACTAAAGTTAGTTCTGGAATGTTGGTGTTTTTGGGATTAGAAATCACTCATGACCTCGTGATCTTTTTTGTGTAGCGTTTCTTTCAAAAGATTCTTCTTGGTTAAGGTAACGCCATTTGCCGACCGGTAATTTTCCTAATTTCACGGACCCAATTCGAACTCGTTTGAGCTGTAGAACCTTAAGACCTACTAGTTCGCACATTCGTCGAATCTGACGATTACGACCTTCGTGAAGAATAAATTTGAGTTGATCTTCATTAAGCCAACTGACTTCGGCCGGAAGCAAAGGTTTTCCATCGAGTTTTAAACCATGATTTAGAAGTTTTAGTTTTTCTGGTTCAAATTCTTTATTAGGACGACCATTTACCTGAGCAACCCGAACAATGTATTCTTTTTCTACCGTACTCGACTCACCAATGATCTGTTTAGCGATGCGACCATCTTGAGTTAGTACCAAGAGTCCAGTTGAATTAATGTCGAGTCGACCTGCAGGCACTAAGCTTTTTAACATGGATGGATGAAAACGTAACTTATTGGAATCCCCAATCCAGTGGTTTTGAGCGTTAATAAGAACCTTTGCTGGTTCATAGCCATCTTCAGCTTGACCACTCACGTATCCTAACGGTTTATTGATCAAAATCGTGACACGAGAATTTTGTTCAGCTCGAGCTCGTGTATCCAGCTCAATTCTTTGGTAAGGAAAGACTCGTGTGCCGAGCTGATCAATTGTTTGTCCGTCTACCTTTACCCATCCTTTGGCAATCCATTCATCCGCTTCTCTGCGACTAGCAAGTCCAAGCTCACTGATTCGTTTTGAAAGACGAACACCTAGCTCATTTTCTTTCGTATTTACAGACTGAGCGTTTGTATTTGGAATATGACAAGTGGGCTTTGAGAAAAACTTTTTAACCATAAAATCAAACTATTTCTTTACTGAAGCTCGTTGCAATCGATCAAGTACGCCAAACCATTCCGATTGGCATGGAGGTGGTACAACGAGTATATGGTCAATATTGGCCTTATCAAGTTCATGCATCCAACCATAAAGATGCATTCTTAAATCTTCTGGTTTTTCTAGGCTATATGCAAAAGACTTAACGGCCAAAGCATGAAATCGCTTTTCAATTTCTGTTGGTGCTATGAGCGCAAAAGATTGAAAGTGACGGGCGATGAATTGAGCTTTTCCAGCCAAGTTTTCTGCACTGACAAGGGTTAAAGGATGTTGTGGTGCGTAATGACTTTTTAAAGAACCCGATACACGAGGGGAGTTGCTAGAAGAACCTTGTTGTACGGTCTTTCCGATTACCGCTTCAATCATAGATGCGGTGATGGCACCTTCTCGTAGAATTCTCGGAGTAGAGGAACTTAAATCTAAAATAGTAGATTCAATTCCTACCGTACATGGTCCACCGTCAAGAATGAGGTCAACCGCACCGGTTGGTTTTTCACCAAGATCCTCTCGAACATGCTCAGCTATCGTTGGACTGATTTGTCCAAAGGAGTTCGCGCTAGGGGCTGCTAAACCTCGTCCCTTTCCTTCGTCAAAAGCTTCTAAAAGTTTTCTGATAATAGGATGAGCCGGGCAACGCAGGGCAACCGTATCTTGACCTCCGGTGATGAAGTCTTTTGCGCGTTTACTACGCTTTAAGACAATTGTCAAAGGACCTGGCCAATAGGCTTTAGTCAATTGAATTGCTTCTTCTGGAACGTTTGATGCCCAGTAGGAAAGTGCATCCGAATTCGCCAAATGAACAATGAGTGGATGATTGGCCGGTCGCCGTTTGGCTGAGTAAATGCCCGCAACCGCTTGGGAGTTTTCGGCATCCGCAGCCAAGCCATAGACCGTTTCCGTTGGTATTGCAACCAAACCACCTTGATTCAAGATATCAAGCGCTTTTTGAAAGACATCCGGTGTCAGTGTTGTCATAGTTACTTTAATAAAGGCAGATTTAACAACTTACAAACAGTATTCGCAGTTTCCATTGCTTCTTCAGCGGTATTGCCTAAGCAAGTGATGTGCCCCATTTTTCTAGCTTTCCGAGGTTGATGCTTACCGTATAGATGAAGCTTCGCATTCGGAAGTTTAAGAATCTGAGACCAATCTGGGGTTTGGATTTGATCGTTTTCACCAAACCAAATATCACCTAATAAGTTGATCATAACCGCAAAACAAATCTGGTCCGTATTACCTAAAGGCATGCCACACATGGCTCGAACCTGTTGATCGTATTGACTACTGATACAAGCCTCAATCGTAGCGTGGCCCGAGTTATGAGGTCTTGGAGCTAATTCATTAACGACTAACTCATCGTGATCAAGTACGAAAAGTTCGGTACAAAGCACTCCAGTGTAATCAAGCTGATCGACGATACGGGAAGCAATGATCCTAGCCTTATTGGCTAAATCATCACTAATTCGAGCGGGCATAACAGTGTAGGCTAAGATGCCGTTTTTGTGATGATTTTCACATACAGGGAAGGTTTTGATTTCGCCTTGTGGATTTCGGACAGCAATTACTGAGATTTCACGAACTAAGTCTAATTTCTTTTCGAGAACGCAACGAACCTTCCCTAAAGTTTCAAAAGCTTTTTTTAGATCACTTAGTTGAGATACGGAAATCTGTCCCTTACCGTCGTAACCGAGTCGAGCGGTTTTGAGAATAGCAGGGAAATGATCTGGACTAACCTTCTCACAGTCTTGTTCGGATTCAATCAAAGCGTAGGGAGCTACAGGTACTCCGATTGAAGAAATAAATTCTTTTTCAGAAAAACGATCTTGAGTAATTGAAACCGAGTGAGCATTAGGACAAGTACGACCGTAATTTGCCAAGGTTTTTAACGTTTCAGCTGGAACGTTTTCAAATTCGGTTGTAATCGCACAGCAAAGTTGTCCCAATTCGTCGAGTGCCTTGGGATCTGTGTATGAATAACAAAGGTGTCGTTCACAAACAGTCGCTGCCGGGGCATTTTTATCTGGCTCTAAGACGCAGACTCGGTACCCGAGTGTGGCCGCGGCCTGTGCAAACATTCTTCCAAGCTGACCGCCACCTAACAGTCCAAGCCATGAACCGGGTTGATAAGTATCTAATTTCATTTGGTTTCCAGTTCAGGGAGTTCCATAGCACGCGCTTTATCATTCTGAGCTTTACGGAATGATGCTAATTTTTCGGCTAAATCAGGACAAGTGACAGAGAGGATTTGAACCGCGTAGAGCGCTGCGTTGGCGGCTCCTGCCTCCCCAATGGCAAAGGTAGCAACCGGGACTCCCTTTGGCATCTGAACAATAGACAACAGTGAATCCTGACCTCTCAAATATTTACTGGCAACGGGAACACCGCAAACGGGTAGTGTAGTCTTCGCTGCGATCATGCCTGGTAGATGAGCTGCTCCCCCCGCCCCGGCAATAATGACTTTAAGACCACGATCACGAGCCGTTTCAGCGTATTCGAACATTTCATCGGGCATACGGTGGGCGGAAACCACTTTAGCTTCAAAAGGAACACCAAAGTCCTTGAGCATAAGTGCTGCGTTTTTCATGGTTTCCCAATCAGAGTTGGAACCCATAACAATACCGACGATGGGTTTGACCTGTGTTGTCATTTTTCTATTCCTTGAACGACAAGTAGAGCGCACTAGGGGTAGTGCGCTCTACAAGAAAATTTAATAATTACTCAATACCTTTGCCAGTAAGGCGGATAAGGGCCTCTTCGTATTTTTCGCTTGTTTTTTGCAAAACGTCGGCAGGGATTTTCGGTGCTGGAGGTTGCTTATTCCAAGTCTGTGTTTCAAGCCAATCGCGAATAAATTGCTTATCAAAACTTGGTTCTGTTTTTCCTGGTTCGTACTGATCGGCTGGCCAGAATCGGGAACTGTCTGGCGTGAGAACTTCATCCATCAAAACAATGGTACCGTCTTCATCAAGACCAAATTCAAACTTAGTGTCGGAGATGATGATGCCTTTGGTCGCAGCGTAGTCTGCAGCTCTCTTATACAACGTCAACGTGTATTCACGAATCTTTTCTGCAATATCGTTCCCGACTAATTTACAGACTTGTTCAAATGTGATGTTTTCATCATGAGAACCTACTTCTGCCTTAGCTGCAGGCGTGAAAATTGGCTCTGGGAGCTTATCGTTTTTCTTTAATCCGGCAGGAAGTGGAACGCCACAAACCATGCCGTTTTCCTGATACTCTTTCCAACCGCTACCTGCAAGATAACCACGGGCAACGCATTCGACCAAAATTGGCTTTAAGCGCTTAGCTACTACGGCGCGACCGCGCACTTGATCTTGTTCTGCTTCGCTCACGACCGTAGTTGGATCAATGTCAGTTAAATGATTCGGGACGATGTCCTTTAATTCTTTAAACCAAAAGTCGGTTAATGCGGTAAGGATTTTTCCTTTTTTAGGAATGGGATCGCCAAGAATGACGTCGAAAGCAGAAATACGATCGGAGGCAATAATAAGTAACTTATCATCGCCAACAGCATAACTGTCTCTGACCTTACCACGATAAACTAATGGCAAAGATTGAATACTGGATTGAACTAATTCGGACATCACCCCTCCTTGCAGGAATTGACAATTTTTAAGTAGCTTAATTTTAAAAGTTCTAGCTCATAGAAACGAAAATAAGATTAAAGATATCTTCAATTTCACGTCGTTCTACGAAATATTTTTAGCTACTGTGTCAAAGAATGAGGAAATTTTTTCAATTGATGTGTCTGATTGATTTTTTGTTAGATCCTGTTGTGTTTTTAAGACGATAAAAGAATTTCGATAAGGAATGATGTAGTGCCTAATGATTTCTTTTCCGCTCGAGTCAGGGGAGAACAAAATACGTTGTATTTCAGTTTCAGGAATTTGATTGATTTGAACTGAAGGATATTTTTCAGAGGCATGTTCGATGAAGTTTACGACATCGTCTTTATTTTTGAATTCCGATAAAGAGAGGCTTAAATTTCCCGAACCATTTTCACTTTTCCAACATAAAAGTTGATTCTTTTGTGACTGAGATTTTGCATCGATCGTCCATGACAAAGGAAGCGTAATCTGAAGTGGTGCATGATCCTTATCGAGCAATACCGAATAGGATCGGCGATAGCCTTCTTGCCATTCGTCGAGTGGGTTGGCATAACGCAACGATAATAAATAGGGGACGAGTGGATCAATAATTGTCTCTTTAGTTCCTTCCTTAAAATTCTTTAGCCAATTTTCTGCTTTTTCGACTTCTTGGCTACTCAAAGTGGAGGATAACCAAGTTTGGAAATTTTCATTAATTTCTTTTCCTTTGTTGATTTCAGTGTTCCACTCTTGTTGAAATTTGTTTTTAATGTCTGGCCACTTATTTTGCAATTCAGATGAATATCTTTCGATGTTGTTTGGAATTTCAGGAATTTTATCCATCCAGAGACGAAGTGAATCACTGACTCGATTGGTCCAGCTTTCTGTTTGTTGATTTTCAACTGAAGGAGGGTTGTTCGGTTCAGAAGCGTAGATCGACGTAGTCGCTACAACCAATAAAACGGCAACATATCTTTGAATATTATTCATCTTAAGTTTACGAGTAGACTCAATCACGATTGATGGGACAATACCTTAGAATAAAGAAAATTGATCTTAATTGTGACCGATATGGTTCATTAGGTTGTAACAGTATTTAGGGTTTTAGATGACAATTCGTTGGCAAATTTGGTTTCTTATTTCATTTTTAATTTGTGCTTCTTGGACAATTTATGACAGTACTGGTGCAAAGGATCGAGGACGCGTTCAAGCAGAGCAAAATTGGGAATGGGTCCAAAAAAATAAACAGACAAGCTTGGCTTCATATTGCGAAAAAAATGGTTTATCAGCTTATCAAAATCAAGCTCTAGAAGCCAAAACGGGTATTTTCAATGCAGAAAATCCACTTTATTGCGTTGATTCCCTAGAGGAGGCTAAACGTCTTTATGCCTCACATGCTCAAAAAGTAGCCAAAGATAAAAGCATCAAAATTACGTTTTCCTTTATTGGTGTTTGGCTCGGAATTATTGTCTTTTTTACGGTCTTTTCGCGTATCTACAATCGAATTGTGACTAAAAAGACTCGTAATGTAAAAACGAAGTCTTAATACGAAGACCTCGTTTTACCTTTTATTTATTGGTACTTTGCTTTAGAAACAATTTCAACTAATTCTTGAGTAGCCTGAGCAGGGTGCGGGCTTGCACAAATCGCCGATACCACCGCGATACCATCTGTGTGGGCCTGCATCACAGATGGTGCATTTCCTGCGTGAATACCGCCAATCGCAACGATGGGTAAATCTGTGTTTTGAATCACTTCTAAAAGACCTTCAATTCCAATTGCGCTTCCGGCATCTTTTTTCGTTGCGGTAGCAAAAACGGGCCCCACGCCTAAATAATCGACAGTAGTCTCCTTTTCAGGTAATTCCTGTAAATTACCAGCCGAAAGACCGATGATGGCCTTATCTCCTAACACAGCACGAGCATCATCAACCGAGATGTCATCTTGTCCAAGATGAACCCCCTCGGCACCACTTAAAAGGGCCACGTCTAGATGATCATTGATAATAAGTGGCACTCGTCCTTGTAGATTGGTTTTGAGAAGACGAGCGGCTTCAAGAAGACGACGTTTTTTCCATTCGGGTGCTCTTAGTTGGACAACGGTTGCGCCTGCATTCACAGCTTCTAAGGCCACTTCAACCATTTTCTGTGGCGTTTTACAGAGATTGGCATCTAAAACCAAATAAACGGATAAATCGATAGGGTTACGCATAACAATTACAAGGTAAAGTCTTCAGGTGTAAGGCGGTACAACATATCTAGGTAGTGTGTATGGAAGCTACCGGGGCCAGCACTTTGTTCTGTGGCTAATTCAGATGCTTTATTAACAAAAGCACAACATGATGCGACGGATATGAGTGGATCGGGAGATTTCACAAGGAAAGCAGCGATTAAAGCCGAAAGCGAACATCCTGTTCCTACCACCTTGGTGATTAAAGGATGTCCTCCATGAGCTTCAAGCGTTCGTTTCCCATCCGTGATGTAATCAACCTTCCCAGTGACAGCGACAATACATCCTGTTTTTTGAGCTAGCTGAATAGCTGGTTCTAGGGCCACTTGTGAAGAATCGGTGCTATCGACACCTTTTCCCCCTTGACCGACTCCAGCTAAATAGAGAATTTCAGAAGCATTACCGCGAATAACCGTCGGCTTTAATGAAACAAATTCTTGAATAATGGTGTTACGCCAAGGCATAACACCCGCCGCGACCGGATCTAGTACCCAAGGAATTCCTACTTGATTTGCTACTTTAACCGCTAGGCGCATTGCATTTAAGCGAGACTCATACGGTGTACCTAGATTTACCAAAATGGCAGATGCAATAGAAGCAAAAGACTCCACTTCATCTTGTGCAACCACCATAGCCGGCGAGGCTCCAGAAGCCAAGAGTACATTAGCTGTAATTTCTTGTACTACTTCATTGGTTAAGCAGTGAATGAGTGGATTAATTTGACGAAGTCGCTTAAGTTCACGAGCGACTTCTATTGTAGATAAAACTTCGCTAGGCATAGGGTTCATCTTTATCGTCTAAATTTTTTTCATAATAAAATGAAACGATATCCTTATGTAAAATTCTCAAAAAATTCTGGAGGGGATGCCTTGAATTACATAAGTTATGGTTGGTTGATGAAAACTGAACCTACGGAATGTTCTATTGATGATGTATGGGCGATGCCAAATCATACGGTTGGTTGGTTTGGAGTTCGAAATTATCAAGCGAGAAACTTCATGAGAGATGATTTTCGAATCGGTCAACCGATACTTTTTTATCATTCATCATGCAGTGAACCTGGTATTGTAGGGATTGCCGAAGTGGTCAGTCAGCCCTATCCAGATCCGTTACAATTTGACCCTAAATCAAAGTATTACGATCCACGAAGTAGTCTAGAGAAACCTCGGTGGCAACAAGTTGATGTTAAGGTTTTACAAAAGATTAAAAAGATTCCATTAACTCAACTTCGTACGATTGCAGGGTGTGAAACGATGAAAATTTTGCAAAAGGGTAACCGTTTATCGATTACCCCGGTTAGCGAAGTAGAATGGAAAAGTTTAGAACCTTATTTCGAACCGACTCTGTGACTTTTTCGTTATTGAATGAATGGATAAATAAGAGACTTTGTCGCAAAAGAAGGCAGGAGCGGACCGTTTAGTCTGGAAGACATGAGCAGAACTTTTTATTGGTTTGATTACGAAACATTTGGTGCGGATGCAAGAAGAGATAGACCGGCGCAATTTGCAGGTCTTCGTACAGACGAAAATTTGAATCCAATAGGATCAGGTGAAATTTTCTATTGTCAGCCTGCTGACGACTATTTACCGGATCCAGATGCTTGTGTCATCACGGGGATTACGCCTTTTACCTGTCTTGACGAGGGATTACCGGAAGCTAATTTTGCACAAAAAATTTATCAACGCTTTTCTGAACCTGAAACCATTGGTGTTGGATACAACAATATTCGATTCGATGATGAACTGACGCGCTTTATGTTTTGGCGTAATCTAATTCCGCCTTATGCTCGAGAATTCGGTTCTGGAAGAGGACGGTTTGATTTATTCAATTTGATTTACGCTGTATATGCCTTTAAACCGGATACTTTGAAGTGGCCACGACGCGAAGATGGGCTATATTCTCTTAAATTAGAGCATCTTTCTAAAGAAAATCAAATTGATCATAGTCATGCTCATGATGCTTTATCGGACGTCAAGGCAACTTTAGGCTTAGCTCGTTTAATTAAAGAGCGACAACCTAAGTTGTGGAACTATGCCTTAAGTTTGATTGATAAACAGACAACCACCCGTATTCTGAATTCAGCGATTCCGCTTTTAATGATCAATCCATTTGTAGGGCAAGCAAAACATTATCTTTCTTTAATTTACCCGATGATGCCGAATCCAAACAAACCAAACGAATGGTTTTGTTGGGACTTGTCTCATGATCCGAAACAATTACAGTTTTTAACTTCTCAGGATGTCAAAGAACGACTCTATGTAAGTAAAGAAAAGAGGGATCAAGGGGTTGAACCGATTCCGATTATTACGTTACGACTGAATCAACAACCGTTTGTCGTTAAGGCTTCTCCATATATGACGCCCGATAATGAACAATTACTAGACGTAACTAAAGCGGAAATGAATCAGCGAGTCGCTTGGTTTCACAATACCGATCTGACTTTCTTACATGGATTATGGGCCGAAGTAGCAGACAATCTAAAAGAGCGTTCCGTAGCAGAACAGGCTGATGTTGAATCTTCTCTTTATAGTATTGGTTTTCCGTCTTTTAAAGATAAACAGCTATTTGAGAGTTTGCGTCAACTTTCCGCAGAAGAATTAGCCGATAGGGTTCGTACTGTAGAGTTCGAGAACTCGGCTTTTGATGATTTGCTACTACGTTATCGAGCAAGAAACTTTCCAGAAACGATTGAAGATCCTGAAGAAGCAGAAAAGTGGCAACGTTATCGGGCTGAACGTTTGATTACCGGTCGAGATAAAAGCTTAACGTTTGATGAATTTTTCAGAAAAATTGAAGTGCTTCGTATTGAACGGCCGGATCAAATGGAGCTACTCGAGGAACTTTCCGATTACGGAGAGAATTTTCAATCAGAATTTATGCTGTAACTTATGCTACTTCATCCCGGATTTGATCCCATTGCGATCTCATTAGGTCCTCTTCAAATACATTGGTACGGCTTGATGTATTTGATTGGTTTTACTCTTTTTTACGTTTTAGGACTGTGGCGTACTCGAGATGTCTGGCGAGGGATCAATAAAACTGAACTCGAAGACTTGTTGTTTCTCGGAATGATGGGGGTAATTGTAGGAGGGCGTCTTGGTTATGTTTTGTTCTATCAATCGTCCTATTACTTTGCTCATCCACTAGAGATTTTCTTCGTATGGCAAGGTGGCATGAGTGCTCATGGTGGCTTTGTTGGAGTGATTTTAGCTATTCTTTGGTTTGCTTGGAAAAGAGGAAAAAATCCTCTACAAGTCGGTGATTTTGTAGCTCCTTTAGTACCGCTTGGTTTTTGTGCTGGAAGAATCGGTAATTTTATTAATGGTGAATTATGGGGAAGAGTTGCCAGTGAAGATTTACCTTGGGGCATGATCTTCCCCCAAAGTGGAGACTGGTTTGCTCGTCATCCTTCTCAGTTGTACGAGGCCGTTCTAGAAGGAGTTTTACTCTTTATTGTTTGTTGGTTTTACTCAAGAAAACCACGACCTATCGGCTTTGTATCCGGTATTTTCCTATCGGGATATGGTTTAGGTCGTTTTGTGGTGGAATTCTTCCGTGAACCTGATAGTTTCTTAGGACTTCAAGCCTTATCTTTAAGTCGAGGTCAGTGGCTTTCGGTACCATTGATCATTGCAGGTATCGGGATGATTCTTTGGGCTTATAGAGAAAAAAGACAATAAAAAACTTCCCGCATGAAGCGTCCGGCTTGTGTCCTGAACCGAGGGTTCAGGTTGGGCGCCTCCGATAAACCGAAGGAGCAACGTACGTCGCTCAACTAAGTACCTACCGAGTCAGCACCCATGCAATATAGCATTGGTTCAAAGAACAACTAGCCGATGCTCGCATTCCGCAGGAAGTATTGGTATTGTACCGAGAGGAGGTGATAATTGCTAGCTAGAAAAATCCAAAATAGTCATAAAGTGTTTTTTGTGCTAGCGGAGTTTAGCGCTTGATCACAGGTATCGATGAGTTTTTGTAGTTTGTTTTCGATGTCTGAGGTGGATCTACTGTTTCTTTTTTCGCATTCCATAGCAAAAAAGAGCGCTGCTTGTAGAAAACGAGAAGACGTATCCCGTGATCCATTTAGATCACGGGTGTAGGTGTCCACTGCCTTCGCCGCTGCGAGAAAAAGTTCTCTTTCTTCGCTATCGACTCGGAAGTTCAGATTTCGGCCATAGATGCTCACGCTAATGGGATCGCTCATTTACGGATTTTTTCCTAAACCTTTTTTAAGTTGCTCAATCAAGGAGTTAATTCGATCAACCGCAATATCTGCTTTATATTTCAGTGAAGAAATCTCGATTTGTTGCGTCTGTAGAGTTTCTTTAAGTTTATTATTTTCTTCTCTTAGTGACTCTATGCACGAAGCCATCTTCGTGATTTTTAATTGCAGTTCATCAAATTTGTCTTTAGCCATAGGTTATAGACCTAATACATCAGACATGGAATAAAGCCCAGGTTTGGCATTGACAAGGAAACGAGCTGCCTTGAACGCACCATCAGCATAGCCTTGTCGACTTGAAGACAGATGTGCAATTTCAATTCGTTCGCCCTTGCTTGCAAAGATTACACGATGGTCGCCCACCACATCACCACCACGTAAGGTAGCAAAACCAATGGTTCCTGGAACTCGCTCTCCGGTGTGACCTTCTCGGGCCCAAACGGCAACATCATCTAGATTTTGTCCTCGAGCATTAGCGATCGTTCTTCCCATTTCAATTGCGGTACCACTTGGAGCATCTACTTTAAGGCTGTGATGCATTTCAAGGATTTCACAGTCGTAGTCCTTGAGTACCTTAGCCGCTTGCTCTAGGAGTTTTAACGTCACGTTAACACCCGTACTCATATTAGGAGCTAATACGATCGGGATCGTACGAGAGGCTTCAAGAATTTGAGTCTTTTCTTCTGCGCTAAAACCCGTGGTACCAATAACCATTGCAATGTTGTTTTTTTGGCAGATGGGAAGAAAGGTCAACGTTCCTTTAGGACGTGTGAAATCAATCAGAACATCAATACCGTCACAATCAAGTTGATTTAGGTCGTCTGTAATACAGACACCAGCATCACATCCAATGAAAGCGCCGGCATCTTTACCTAGATTAGGTGATTCAGGAGCTGTAAGCGTCGCTGTCAGCTTAACATCATCTGCGTTTAACGCTGTTTCAACTAACATTTTACCCATGCGTCCATCTGCACCGCTAATTGCGACACGTAACATCTTATAACTCCTTTGTTGTAAATCGATTATTGCTTATCAGCACTCGTTTCATCATTTAATGTGTTCTGGTTACCTTGAACTTTTTTCACTGTGTTTTCTCGTGCTCTTTCTCCGAGAATCAACAAGTCGGCATTTGTTTCATTCGGCATTGGATCAGAAATAAATTCACCAACGCGTCCATCTTCATCAAATTTTACGGTTAAGCGTCGTAATTGAACTTCGCCATTTCTCGGTTCTAGATAGTAGACATAATCCCATTCGTTTTGATGGAAGGTACTTCTTAAAGTAGGGCTACCTAACAAAAATAAAACTTGATTTCGAGTCATACCTTCGTGCAAAGACTCAATCATTTCAGATGTCACAATGTTCCCTTGATGAACATCCGGTGTATAGGGTTTTAAAAAGTTAGGAATGTAATCGGTCACATCCGGTATGTAATCCTTAACAGTGGAACAACCAGACAAAGTCATAAGGGCAACGGATATCGCAACAATAGAAATTTTTTTCATATAAGAACCATTCTTACACATTAAAATCTTACTAACGTTATCATAACGGAGTATGCAGATATTTTTCACTATTTGATCGTAACTACAAGTGTAGTTTTAAATTAAAGCCAAGTTTTATGACAGAAACCGATAAAAGTATTGATCTGAAAGGTCTAGGATTAAAAGCAACTGGACCAAGACTGAGAATTTTAGAGATTTTCCGTAAAACCTTAGAAAAAGGTCAGCAAAGACATCTGAGTGCTGAAGAGGTTTACAGACAGCTCGTGAATGAGGGGGATGACATCGGTTTAGCAACGGTTTACCGCGTCTTAGCTCAATTTGCGAGTGCTGGTATCCTGGTGCGTCGTACCTTTGAAACGGGAACCGCTGTTTATGAACTCGACGATGGTCATCACCATGACCACATGATCTGCGTGAAATGCGGTAAGGTCGAAGAGTTTATTGATCCTGAAATTGAAAAATTACAAAGTGCTATCGCAAACAAGTTCAACTATGAACTTTGCGACCACTCCATGGCGCTTTATGGCATCTGCCTGGATTGCCAAAAGAAAAAATAATTCTAGGTTCTTACTCAAGACCACTACGTGGCGTTTTCGTTGTGGCAACCCAACATTTCTTTAGCGTGTTGAAGAGTTGTTTCCGTGATGTTGACGCCACCAAGCATTCGAGCAATTTCTTGAATTCTTTCTTTTTTCGTAAGGGGACGAGCACTCGATTCTGGACTCTGTGTTTCGTCTCCTGATTTTTTAGTGATTTGGAATTGATGGTCAGCGCAACTAGCTACTTGAGGTAAGTGAGTCACACAAAGTACCTGCTGGTGAACGCCTAATTTTTTCAGAAGTTCTCCGACAATTTCAGCTACAGCACCGCCAATTCCTGTATCCACTTCGTCAAAAATCAGAGTATCTACCGTTGTGTCCGTACTATTTGTAACCGCAATAGCTAAGCTGATACGAGCTAATTCTCCACCAGAGGCAACTTTGGATAACGGTTTGGCTTCAAGACTCGAGTGACTTGAAACTAAAAATTCGCAATTGTCTAAGCCTGTAGAGGTGGGTGTTTTCTGTTCTGTGATTGAAACCACAAAACGGCTACCAACCATAGCCAACGATTGCATAAGTAAAGAAACTTTTTCAGATAGGTCTTTTGCAACGGTTTGTCTTTTTTGACTTAATTGACGCGCTTCTTTGTAATACAGAGCTTCTGATTCACGACATTTTGTTTCTAAAGCAGAAATATTACAAATCTCTTCTAATGCAATCCATTTTTTCTGTGCTTTAAGTCCCATGACATAAAGCTCAGCAGGTTCAATATGGTACTTGTGAGCTAACTTTAAATACGTAGAGATTCGCTCATCAAGTTCTTCATATCGTGCTTCGTCATAATCGAGACGGGATAGATAGTGTTCGACCTTTTTTGATGCATCGTCTAATAATTCACGTGCATCAGTGAGTGTAGTTACAATCTCTTCAAGAGATTTATCAGTATCGGAAACGAATTCCAACGAAGAAATTGCATTATCAACGAGTTCTAAAGCGCTTTCTTCGTTTTCCTTAAGTAGGACTTTAGCTCTTTCTCCTGCTTGAAGGATTTCGGTATACCGAGAAAGACGAGCGTGTTCCTCATTAAGTGATTCCCACTCGTTTTTTTCTGGTTTTAATGACTCAATATCTTCTAAAAACCAGCTTAATCGCTCTTTTTCAGCTTGCTGTACTTCCTGCTCTTGAGTCGCGATCGCTAAATTGTGTTGAGCAGTACGCCAAGTTTGCCAAGCTTTTTTAGTTGCTTCGACTTCGTTTTCGAGGGAACCGAAATGATCCAAAATATCGAGCTGAGCATTTTTTCGGGTCAGGGACTGATAAGCGTGTTGACCGTGTAAAAAAACGAGTCGCTGGCTTAATTCTTTTAACTGCGCTGTTGTTACCGAAGTACCATTAATCCAAGAACGGCTTCGTCCACTACGGTCTAGAGTTCTTCGGATAATCAATTCGTCTTCTTCAGTATCCAATTCTTCTGCAACAAGCCATTCTTTCGTTGCCTTGTTTAGAGTAAACGAAGCACTGAGTTCGCTTTTTTCTTCACCATGACGAATCGTTCCAACGTCAGAACGGGCTCCAAAGAGCATCTGTAACGCATCAATCAAAATGGATTTACCGGTACCGGTTTCACCGGTCAAAGTTGTAAAACCAGAATGAAACTCAAGTTCGAGTGACTTGATCAAAACAAAGTTACGGATATTCAGTGAAGTAAGCATTTGAAATCAGTGTGAGTCTAAAGAAGTCAGCATGAAATTCCAATGTAATTTCTGGCGCAACGTATCATAAAAATTATGATTTTTTGGATGCATAAAATGCATAGGATGAGGATAACGTGAAATCCTCACAATATCATCTTGTTGCACTTGCATTTGATCTTGCATGTCGTAATACAAGGCTCCATCGCCAATGTCTGAAATCTGAATGTCAATAATAGAAGTTTCAGGAACTAGAATCGGACGATTCGTTAACGTATGAGGAGCTACTGGAACTATTAACATACCAGAGACCGTTGGATGAATAATCGGTCCACCACAACTTAAAGCATAAGCTGTAGAACCGGTTGGAGTCGCAATGATTAGACCATCAGAGCGTTGTACCGACATTGGTTGAGAATCGATCTGAATCGTGAACTCGAGCATGCTACCGGAGATCCCACGCGATATGACAATATCGTTTAGTGCGATGTTTTGATAAATGGACTTACCTTCTCTAAGAAGTTCTGCCTGGAGCATGAGACGAGAATCAATGCTGTAGTTACCATTTAAAATTTCAACAAGCTCTTTTTCGTAATCGTTGGCCGGAATATCAGTAATAAAGCCTAAGTGCCCTGCATTGATACCCACAAATGGAATATTAAATCGAGCTAAACGTCTTGAAATTCCGAGCATGGTACCATCACCTCCAAAGATGACTGCCATATCTGCTCGTTCTCCAATTTCAGCAAGATCAAATCCTCCTGGTAAACCTAAGGCTTTTGCTGTGGAACGCTCAAAAAGAACTTCTAAACCTATTGATTCAATGAGTTCACGAATTCGATTTAATGGTTCAATGGCAGTGTTACCTCGCTTACCAAAAACGGCAATTTTCTTAAAATGGGTAGTCATGAAATTCCTTTACGCCGATGTTCCCAAGAGGTTTTTTAGCATCTTAATGGTTTTTTCTGTGGTTCGATATTCGGTAAGTAACGGATGAAGCATCATACCAAGAATCGTATAAATCCAATCATTGTGTTGCCAAAACGTTAATGTTTGTTTCAAATAGATCGAAGGATAACTGACATCGAGAGAATCTTCATCAGAAATTCTTAATTCAAGTAATGCTTGATTCTTTTTTTCAATCACAGCTTGCGAAGTTAGGTATTGATAGAAGGCAAAGACAGAGTTTTCTTGGCGATCAATCCAAGCGTTAATGGGAGCTGAAAAAGTCTTACGAATTTGACCAATTTGTTCTTGTGACAGATTCATGTGAAAACTCGTCACAGAAATTGGTAATTTGGATAGACATAAAACCAAATTATTTTCTTTGTGATCCACGCTACAGTAGGAAAAAATATTGCCTGTTATTGGAGGTTCAAAAGAAAAGTTTTCTTCGTATCCAAACTGATGTCGACCACTAGGGTCAATCTGCATGGGGATGGTTGTTAATAATAAACGGTTCCACAATAAAGCTTTTGATGGTACATCAGGATGTTGCTTTAGATATTGAATCAAATTTTCAGATACTAATTTCTTTACAAGGTTCTCTGGTGGGTATTCAGAGCAATCGGTTGCAAGAAGAATAGGAAACGACATACTAGTCTCTTAAGTTGATTCAAAGCCTTATAAAATTATAAATAGGATCCAATAAAAATACCCACACAACATACGCTGTGTGGGATCAGTTCTCTGAAGTTGGTTACCAACGGCTTTGGTAAAGGTGATTTGTTAAAGTGGCAATAGCCATAACCAGCCAGCCAATCACAATAAATCCCATACTCAGGATAAATAGTAGCGATGCTATATCACAGTAACCTAGTGCAACGCTAAATAGATTAGCGACTAAGATTAGGGAGCCAATTAACAATAAAGTACCAGAAAAATTAACCATTCCAGCTCTAAATTGAGTGGAACTCCAAGCAACGGCAAAGAATCCAAAACCGTTAATAAAGTGACTCAAAAGAGCGTATTCAAAGAGTCTTATGGGATACTGGGCCGAAATAGAGACAACAGAGGCATCATAGGCATAATAGGCACCGAAAGCGATGCCAAAGGCAAGATGCAGGGTTGCAATTAAGGCCCAGAAATGTTGCATTATTCAACGTCCTCAGGATTTGCTGCGACTACGCAGTGGAAGCCGGAATCCACATAAAGAATATCGCCTGTAATACCAGAAGCATAGTCTGAAAGCATAAAGGCCGCTGCGTTCTCCACTTCCTCAATTGTGACATTACGACGCAATGGAGAAGTAGCTTCCATGAAGTGGAGTAACTTGTTGAAGTCCTTAATGCCACTAGCCGCTAACGTCTTAATTGGACCAGCAGAGATGGCGTTGACTCGGATGTTCTTGGGACCGAGGGAAGCTGCTAAGTAGCGAGTCGAGGCCTCTAACGCAGCCTTGGCAATACCCATCGTGTTGTAGTTAGGAACTACTCTTTGACCTCAGATATAAGAAAGCGGTCAGAGAGAAGCAGGAT
>JAFTYR010000009.1 GCA_017461315.1 Burkholderiaceae bacterium
AGCATTCTTTCTGCTTCATCAAAAACAAAGTCTAAAGACTTCACAATCGCAGAAGGCATTTGAAATTTCATATACTCTTGTGCAAGTCTTAAAAGCAAACATTCATTCGGTGCTAATTTGAGTTGATTGAATTTGCAATCTTCTCGAACTCGACGGTATCCATAAGCGGTATCCCGAGTATCTCGGACAATTCCGTATTTGACCTCCTCACTCATTTCACTTAAATAGCGTTGTGCCGTTCGCTTCTTGAGCACAATACCGGCTTCCGAAAGAGATCGAATAATTTCATCTAAAGTAACTAAGCGATTGGTAACTGGAATGCGATTCAAAATTTCAAGAATGACAGTAGTCTTTGTAGTTTGATTCGGTTTTGGAGCCATTTTGTTTGCGACATAAGTTGACGTATATCCTTATATCGTACACAGATCCTATCTATTTATCAATACCTAAAAAGATTGAGGGTTGATATCGCGAACGTGTATGATTTATTTTCAAACGGATTTGCTTAAAACCACTTGATTTATTAGAGAGTTTTCTATGCTTTTATTTAGAATTGATTTTCGTTTAAGGCGTAGGATTCTTGGCCTTTTGTTTGTAACGCTTGTTTTATTTACTTTAAGTGGCTGTTCGATCTTTAGATCGCATTCGATTGAAGGTTATGCGCCCGTTGACTATGATGGCTCTAAGGGTTCCTTAGTTTTGAAAACCGCCATGACTCAAGTGGGTACTCCCTATTCTTATGGAAAAGCGACTCCTTATAAAGGGTTTGATTGTTCAGGGCTTATCTGGTGGGCTTATAAGGAGCATGGGAAAAAATTACCTAGACATACATCTCGTCAAGCCAAAGTTGGGAAATCAGTTCGATTAGGTCAATCTCGTCAAGGCGATATTGTTGTATTTCGTTTTGGCAAACGACTTCATACGGGGTTAATGGCAGATAAAAATCGTTTTCTTCATGCGCCCTCTAGTGGCGGGTATGTACGATTGGAATCGATAAAAAAAGTTTATTGGAAGAATAGATTGGTTTCGATTCGCCGAGTATTCCCATAATTTATATTTCAATTAATTAAAAAACGACTTTAGTCGGTCTATATTTAAAGAATTCGTAAAACATTCGATCATTATCCAAAGAGAATTTATTATGCGCAGTGACAAAATTAAAAAAGGTCCCCAGGCCGCACCTCACCGTTCCCTTCTCTACGCTCTTGGTTTAACTGACAAAGAAATCGAAAAACCGATCATCGGTATCGTGAGCTCTAAGAACGATATTGTTCCCGGTCATATGAACCTGGACAAGATTGTCGATGCAGTAAAACAAGGCGTTGCATTAGCTGGTGGCGTTCCGATCGTTTTCCCTGCTATTGCTGTTTGTGACGGTATCGCCATGGGACACGAAGGAATGAAGTATTCCTTGGTTAGTCGTGAATTGATTGCTGATAGCACTGAAGCTATGTCGATGGCTCACCAGTTTGATGGCTTGGTAATGGTTCCAAACTGCGATAAAAATGTGCCGGGTTTATTGATGGCCGCGGCTCGTCTAAACATCCCAGCAATTCTCGTTTCCGGTGGTGCCATGAGTGCCGGAAAGATCAAAGGCAAGAAACTTTCTTTAGTTTCTGCGTTTGAAGGGGTCGCCGCATACAAGACCGGCAAGATCGATGCTGAGCAGTTACATGAAATTGAATCTAAGTGCTGTCCAACTTGTGGTTCTTGTTCCGGTATGTTTACTGCAAATTCTATGAACTGTCTTACTGAAGTAATCGGTATGGGACTTCCTGGTAACGGAACCATTCCAGCGGTAGAAAGCGCTCGTATTCGTTTAGCTAAAGAAGCCGGTATGCAGATTATGGAATTGGTTAAAAACAATATCCTTCCACGCGATATCATGACCGAAGATGCCTTCATGAATGCGATGACCATGGATATGGCTTTAGGTTGCTCAACCAATTCGATGTTACATCTTCCTGCAATTGCGCATGAATGTGGTATCAAATTGGATATGCATTTAGCTAATGAAATTTCAGAAAGAACTCCGAACCTTTGCCATTTATCTCCAGTCGGTCCACACTTCATTGAAGAACTGAATGAAGCCGGTGGTATTCCTGCGGTTATGAAAGAAATCGATAAACTGGGATTGCTGAAAACAAATTGTCTAACCGTAACCGGTAAGACCGTTGGTGAAAATATTGCAAAAGCTCAGATTAAAGATCCGGAAATTATCCGCTCAGCTGAAAATCCTTATTCGAGAACGGGTGGTATCGCTGCGCTATTCGGCAATTTAGCACCAGAAGGTTGTGTGGTTAAACGAGCTGCTGTAGCCGAAGAGATGCTTGTTCATGAGGGTCCTGCTCGAGTCTTTGATTCTGAAGAGGAAGCGATCGCCGCGATCTGGGGTGGAAAGATTCAGGCCGGTGATGTCGTTGTGATTCGCTACGAAGGTCCTAAGGGTGGCCCTGGTATGCGTGAAATGCTTTCACCCACGAGTGCCATTATTGGTAGTGGTTTAGGCTCTAGCGTTGCTCTGATTACCGATGGTCGTTTCTCGGGAGCAACCCGAGGCGCTGCGATTGGACACGTTTCTCCAGAAGCGGCAGATGGCGGTCCTATTGGTTTGATTCGTGAGGGCGATATCATCAAGATTGATATTCCAAATCATAAGATTGATGTGGATTTGAGTGACGAAGAACTTGAAAATCGTCGTAAAGAATGGAAACCACGTCAACCTAAGATTACCTGGGGCTACTTATCTCGTTACGCTAAGCTTGTCAGTTCTGGTACATCAGGTGCCGTATTATCCTAGTTTTATTTCTTTAGCCTAAAAATTAAGCGATTCGTCTAAAAGCGAATCGCTTAATAATTGAGATAATTAAAATAATCGATTAATCACCACAACGTACTAAATGAGCCTTTGCAATAGCGGGTAGTTTAGCCATCCACGGGAAACGCTTTTCATGTTGGTCTCTAAAGGCCTTAATTTCTTCAATATCAGCTAAGGTTGATTCCACCATATCCAAGCCTTCTAAAATCATGCGTTGATGTCGATCGCTGATAGCAAAGCTCCAACAGTGATCATCGAGACGAATTTCTCTCTTCTCTACATCAACGGTCAGCTTAGTAGGTTCTACGTCCGATAAGAGCGAAAGAATTTCTTTACCATCGGCTTCAGAAACCTTAGCCGCGAGTAGTCCATTATTAAAACAGTTGGAATAGAAGATTTCACCAAAGCTTGGGGCAATCACCACACGAATGCCCATTTGTTGTTGAGACCATACGGCGTGTTCTCGACTCGAACCACATCCATAATTAGGCCCTGCAACAATAATCTGAGTTGTTTCAAAACCAGCTCGATTAAAAACGCATTCGCTTCTCGGAGAACCATCGGAATTAAAGCGCATGTTGTAAAAGCACCCCTTTTGCAATCCTTGTCGGTCAATACCTCTTAAAAATTGCTTAGGAATAATTTGGTCTGTATCCAAATTGTCGATTGGCAGAGGAGCTGCAACGGCTGTAATTTGAATCAATTTTTCCATCTTTAAATCCTTAATTTATAGTGTACGCCAATCAACTAATTTGCCCGTGATCGCAGCAGCCGCTGCCATCTCTGGGCTAACCAAATGGGTTCGAGAACCTCTACCCTGTCTGCCTTCAAAATTACGGTTTGTTGTCGAAGCACAGCGTGTGCCCTCTTATAACAAATCATCATTCATGGCTAAACATAGAGCACAACCGCTCATACGCCATTCAAATCCAGCATCAATGAAAATTTGAGCAATACCTTCTTTTTCAGCCTGACGGCGAGTCCACATAGAGCCAGGAACCACTTGAGCCCGAACACCCGGGGCGACTTTGTGACCTTTTAATACATTGGCTGCGGCTCTAAGGTCTGCCAACCGTGCATTCGTGCAAGAACCAATATAAACGTGATTGATCGGGATACCAGCCATAGAATCACCGGGTTTCAAACCTTGGTAGGATAAACCACGTTCCGCAGCGGTGCGGGCAACAGGATCCGTAAAAGTATCCAATTCTGGAATCACTTCATTAATTCCAACAACCTGGTCTGGACTTGTTCCCCAAGTAACCATTGGAGTGACGTTAGAAATATCAATATCGACAACGCGGTCATATTCTGCATCCGGATCACTCTTTAGAGTAGCCCAGTATTCGAGAGCCTGATTCCAGTCTTCGGGAGTAAAGTCTATTGCATGTTCTTTAACCCATTGAATGGCTTTTTCATCAGGAGCAATCAAAGCACCACGAGAACCTGCTTCAACCGTTAAATTACAAAGAGTCATGCGACCTTCAACTGTTAATGCATCAACGGCTTCACCCTGATATTCAACGATATGACCTAAAGCACCTCGGGCAGAAATGGTTCTCAGTACGGTAAGCGCCATATCCTTGGCAGTTGATCCTTCAGGAAGAGTTCCATTAATACGAACCAACATCTTCTTAGGAACTCTGTAAACCAAAGTGGAAGTCGCTAAAACATGTTCAATTTCAGAGGTTCCAATACCAAAAGCTAAAGCTCCTAAAGCACCGTGAGTAGTCGTGTGGCTGTCACCGCAAATCACAACCATACCGGGTCTAACAATTCCCTGCTCGTCCATAAGAACGTGTTCAACCCCCTGATAGGGATCGTTAGTTCCATAGAAGGCCTTAATGCCAAAAATTTGACAATTCTTTTCTAGATTTGAAGCTTGTAAGGCGCTTGCAGGATCATGAATCACACGAGGTGTTGTCGGAGTTGAAGGAATAATATGATCTACGACACAAAGGTGACTATCAGGAGAAAAGACACCGCACTTACGATTTTCAACCCCAGAAAAAGCTTGAGGACTGGTGTACTCATTTGCAAAATGAGCATCTACGTAAAGTAGTACATTGTCTTTATCAAGTGTTTTGATCGTGTGTGTTTCTAAGATCTTTTCAAATAGCGTTTTGGATTTAGACATATCAATCAATTATGAAAAGGATGTGAATGAACAAGTGGAATTTTATATAATTTCTTATACGAAATATATATTTTTTTATATTTATTATGAATACGCTTCTGATTCCTTATAAAGCGGTAGCAGATCTTATCGTAGGTACGTTTGGAAAAGATTGTGAAGTCATTTTGCATGATTTAACAAAGCCCCAGCATTCTGTGGTTTATGTTGCCAACAATACAGTGACTCATCGTCAAACCGGAACCGGCTTTCGTCATTTAGTTTCAGAAATTCTAAAAAAATCCGATGCTTCGGACGGTATGGTTCTAAATTATTACTTTGAAGATCATGGCAAATTGATTCGATCTTCTTTTCTTTTGATTCGAGACGATGAAAATAAGTTGATTGGTGCTTTGTGTATTAATATCGACACAGAACGAGTTCGTCAAGGTTTACAGTGGCTAGAAGAAATGCTTCCAAACTTTAAGCGTTCTGTAGAAAAAGTATCGACTCCGGCTAATACATCCGTCAACGATATGGTGACTGAGTTTATCGATCGAATTATTGATGAAAATCCAGAAAAACGGATTTCACGAGAAAAACGACTTGAAATGATTGCGTTTATGCAATCAAGAGGCGTTTTTTTGATGAAAGGATCGATTGATTATGTTTCAACTCGTCTCGGTATCTCCAAAGTAACGCTATATAGTGATTTAGACGAAATAAAAAATCTTAAACAATAAAAGGTTGTCATTATGAAATTTATTCATCCCGATTTTAAAGGCCAAAATAAAGGACACTACACACCAGGAGTCATCAGTGGCAATATGCTCTATGTATCGGGTCAACTTTCAATTGACCCAGACACGCGTCAGGTATGTCAGGGTGGTATTCGTGAACATACTCAGTTAGCCTTAGATAATGTGGATCGTGTTTTAAAGGCGGCTTCCTGTCGACGCGATCAGGTCGTGTTTTGTCGAATTTACACACCTGATGTTGAAAACTGGAATGTGATTAATGAGGTATATGCCCAATTCTTTGGTGAACATAAACCTGGACGCATTATCGTATCAACCAATACATTACATTTTGGTTGCCTAGTTGAAATTGAAGCCATGGCTGAAATGAGTTAATTAAACCGAGGAGACTCTCATGGAATACGTATGTACAAAATGCGGTGCTCGTGTGGATGTTGCCACAATGCAACCAGCTTGTTCATGTGGTGGACTATTTGAATTAGATTTTGAACCACCCGTCTGGAAAGATAGCCGAATTCATCGAGAAACCTGGAGTCAGTTCCGTTATCGTGATTTCATGGCTTTAGATGGTAATACCTGGGAACGAGTTTCCATGGGAGAAGGTTTAACACCAATTATCCCATTTGATGAAAATGTTCTATTTAAGATGGATTACATGATGCCGACTCTATCCTTTAAGGATAGAGGGGCAGCGACTCTTGTTGCCCACATGGTTGCTATTGGTGTAAAGAAGTGTGTTCAAGATTCTAGTGGTAATGCAGGAAATTCGGTCGCGGCCTACTGTGCAAAAGCCGGGATTGAATGTGAGATCTTTGTACCGGAAGGCACAAGTCCAAAGAAGATCGATATGATTCGGGCGCACGGTGCAAAGTGTCATGTTGTCGAAGGCAGTCGAGACCACTGTGCAGATGTCTGTCGATCTAAGGTTCGAGAAGAAGGTGCTTATTATGCCAACCACGTCTATAACCCCTTCTTCTATGAAGGCATGAAGTGTTACATCTATGAAACGTTCGAACAATTACATCGAATTCCATCCAATATTGTGATTCCACTCGGCAATGGAACATTGTTTATTGGAGCTGTTAAAGCACTAGAACACTTGGAAAAATCCGGTGTTATTTGTCACTTCCCCAATATCATTGCGTATCAAAGTGAACTCTGTGACCCAATTTATCAAGCGGTTAAAGAAGGATTAGAGGTGCCTGCCAAAGTGAAAGCACAACCTACCTTAGCTGAAGGAATTGCAATTGGTGAACCAATGCGTGGTGCAGAGATATTGGATATGATCCGTCGACATAATATTAAAGTAGTGACCTCTCCTGAGGATCGTATTATGGAGGCGCGTCTTGCTATTGCTCGTCGAGGCATTTACTGTGAACATACAACCGCAGCAAACTACGCCGCATACCTTAAGTACTGTGAACTCTACGGACCAACACCGGATACACTGATTACGATGTGTGGTGCAGGACTTAAATCCGATCACTAATATTAAGATAGAATCCAAGCGAAACGGTACGAAACAAAAATCGTGCCGTTTTCCTTTTGGACTTAATCTAGGCGAATTGTAAATAGCCAAGATCTAGGCATGAACCTATAATGAAACTAGGTTTGAATAAGAAGTTGTCATGGTTAGTCAGGATATAAGAAGAAAAACTCAAGAAAATATGAATGCAGAAGAAGTTGCCACCTTAATTCGAATGCAAGTGATCGAAAAGGAGGCGTTGCGCTCAAATCAAATATCGCCTGAGGATTCTCTGTCACTTACAATAGAAGCATCGAAGCAAGTCGGAGAAAAATCTTCTTTAAAAACCTTTTTCTTAAGTAGAGCAAAATTATTAAACCGTCTTTTGCCTAAATCCGATCCTCATTTAATTCAATCTTATGCTTGGATCAAGACTTGGCCATTGACTTTTGTTTCGATTGTTCTCAGTCTTCTTTTAGGTGTCTTGATTGGGCAAATTACATCGGGATCGAGTCGAATTAATTTATTATCCCCACCTTTTTTAGGTTTAATTGTTTGGAATTTAATCGTTTATTTATTGATTTTGATCAATTTGTCTTTACGTTTGCTCAAAAAGAATATAAATCTTCCCTTTCGTACTCGGATTACTTCATGGATTGTAAAATTTCAAAGAAAATCTCATAAGGGACCGATAGAAGAGGCATTTTGGAATGCATTCTTGCCTTTATGTACTCCAATAATTCGTCAGTACAGTAGTTTTTTACTCCATGTTTCAGCTCTATGTCTTGGTTTAGGCGTTGTGCTAGGTTTAGCCTTTCATGGATTCGCTACTTCAATTACAGTTGGTTGGGAAAGTACTTGGTTTTTTAATCAACCTGAAATGGTTCAGTACATTTTAAATACTGTCTATGGTTGGCTTCCATTAGTGAATCAAGAAATTACGCTTCAATCCGTCCAGCAGATGCACTTTGATGTGAATTATTCCGGTATTTATGCTGGACCTTGGTTGTTACGTCTTATGATGATGGTTTCGCTTTTGGTCATTATTCCTCGAGGATTTTTAGCATTATTTTCACTTTGGAAACAGAAGCAGGCAACGAATCACTTTGATTTTTATTTTAATCAACCTTATTTTCAAAACATTATTCGACAACGGGACGGAAAAACTATGAAAATCCACTTGATTCCCTTTGCAACGACCATTTCAGTGGAAGAACATTTACAACTAGAAAAATTAACGGCTTCATTGGAGTTAGGAAAAACTCAATTTGTTGATCATCCTACTTTTTATGAAGATACCGATTTACCTAAATTAGACGGTCAAAGTGAATGTTGGGTTGTATTTTCAATGGGAGCTACGGGTGAAGAGGATGTTCAAGGACAGTTTATTCGTGACCTAGTCAAACTCTGTTCTCAGGAAAAGAATACAATCCGAATTTTTGTGAATTCTGCCTCATTTGAAGAACGATTTAAGAAAATACCCCTTCGAATTGAACAACGTAAACATGCATGGAGTGAGTTTCTGACAACATACCAACAACCCTTTGCTATAGTTAATCTTAAGAATATGTCCGCAGAGGATATTAAGTAATAGGATTTGGATAAAGGAATGAACATGAGGCAAGATTTACAGCGAATCAACCTCTCACTAGTTAGCCATACCAATGTGGGAAAAACGACCTTAGCGAGAACTTTATTAGGTCGAGATATTGGTGAAGTTGAGGATCGCTCCCATGTGACAACTGTACCGGAAGATTATGTATTAATCCGTTCTCCAGATGATTCAGAGTTAATTCTTTGGGATACTCCGGGGTTTGGCGATAGCGTACGTCTAGCAAAAAGACTTGAAGGACGCTCAAACCCAATTGGTTGGTTTACCAGCGAAATTTGGGACCGTTTTACCTCTAAATCATTGTGGCTGAATCAACAAGCTTTAAAACACATTCGGGATAAGTCCAACATTATTCTTTATTTAGTCAATGCGAGTGAGCCACCTCAGTCTATTCCTTATGTGAAAAGCGAAATGCAGATTCTTAATTGGATTCAAAAGCCGGTGATCGTGTTATTGAATCAAATGGGAGAAATTCATTCGGTTGATGAAGAAGCAGAAGAAGTTAAGCTTTGGCAGGAGTTTTTAAAGGACTATCCATTGGTTAAATCTGTTCTTCCTCTTGATGCCTTTGCTCGCTGTTGGGTACAAGAATACGAATTGTGGAATCAAATTGAAAAAGCACTTTCGGATAAAGAACGTCCAACCTTTGCTTCTTTACACAATACTTGGATCCGTAATCGTCAAACTGTTTACGCCTCTTCTATTGAAGCTATGGCGCAACACATGGTCAAGTTGACCACTGATAAGGAAAACCTTCAGAGCCAGTCTTTGATTGATCGCTTGAAATCGATTGGACAGAGTTTGGGCTTTATCAAAAAAGATTTGCATGGTGCACTAGAAGATCGTCAGATTGCTCTTTCAACAAGAGCCGCGGATAACCTTTGTGCCCTAACCCAGCGCCTAATCAACATCAATGGACTTGAAGGAGATGGAGTTAAGGGGGAAGTCTTAAGACGCTTGAGAACAGACTGGAGTAC
>JAFTYR010000062.1 GCA_017461315.1 Burkholderiaceae bacterium
ACGAGCTGAGACGGGCGAACAGACCCCGTCTAATATCTCCCCATTATCCCCATCTGAAAAAACGCCTACAGGCGATTTTTCAGCTAATCAAAATTCGACCCAAAAGGGCGAATTTTCAGAAGGCACAGTTACGCCTACTTGATGTAACTGTGCCGACTGACAGAAAGCATGGGTTAACCCTTAGATTGAGGTTTGAAAATTATGAGTCAAAATAATGCGTTTTCAGGTAGGGTATCTAATCACTTTTCTATGATCCCTTCCGTTGACATTGAACGTTCTGCCATGAATCGTGATCATAGCGTAAAAACTGCGTTTGATTCTGGTTATTTGGTGCCAATTTTTATTGATGAGGTACTTCCTGGTGATACTTTTACATTAGGTCTTTCGTCTTTTGTTCGTATGTCTAACCCTCCTGTTGTTCCTTTTATGGATAATCTTTGGTTAGATACGTTTTTCTTTTTTGTTCCTAATCGTTTGGTTTGGCAACATTGGGAAAACTTTAACGGCGCCCAAGATACTCTTAATCAGAGTACTGATTACCTTATTCCTACTGTATCTTCTGGTTCTTCCGGATTTGCAGTCGGAAGTCTTGCCGATTATTTCGGACTTCCCACAGGCGTGTCGAACTTATCAATTAACGCCCTGCCTTTCCGAGCCTACAACTTGATTTTCAATGAATGGTTCCGTGATGAAAATCTTGTAAATCCATCTACCGAAAACTTTGGTGATGGTCCAGATAATTTGGACTCTTATGTTCTTCGTAAGAGAGCAAAAAGACATGATTATTTCACGTCGGCCCTGCCCTGGCCTCAAAAAGGCCCAGGTGTTGAGATTTCAATTGGAGGCTCTGCGAATGTGACGCTTAGTGGAGGTTCAACACCTTCTTATACTGGTTCAATTACGACTTACTTGGATAATGGTACAAGTCGAGCTTTACAAGCTTATGCTGATTTAACTCGGATTGAAGCTTCTGATGGTTCTACTGATGTTTATCGTCAGGGACTTGGTAATTTCTCGACTAGTATGACCTTAGGTCAGTCTCGTAATGCTTCTTTACCGTTTACTATTCCTTCGTTGCAAGTTTCTGGTATTACGGGAACTGCGGATTTATCGAATGCTACCCCAATTAGTATCAATGACTTGCGTCAGGCTTTCCAAATTCAAAGACTGTACGAGAGAGACGCCAGAGGCGGCACCCGCTATGCCGAAATCCTTCGTGCGCACTTCTCCGTAGTGTCTCCAGACGCACGCCTTCAGCGTCCTGAATACTTAGGAGGTAATTCAGTTCGTATTCATGTGAATACGGTTGTTCAGACTTCCTCAACTGATTCCGTTTCCGCTCAAGGTAACGTTTCTGCTTACGTTACCGGCGGTGATGTTTCTCCAGGTTTCTCAAAATCTTTTGTTGAACATGGATACATCATTGGCTTAGCCAATGTTCGTGCTGATCTTAACTATCAGCAAGGTATTAATAGAATGTGGAGTCGTAGAGGACGTTTTGACTTCTATTGGCCTGTCCTCGCTCATCTTGGTGAACAAGCTATTTTGAACAAGGAAATCTACGCTCAGGGTACTGACGTAGATGATCAAGTTTTTGGTTATCAAGAAAGATACGCAGAGTATCGATACAAACCTTCAATGATCACAGGAAAGATGAGATCAACTGATCCTCAGTCTCTTGACGTTTGGCACTTAGCCCAAGAGTTCTCCAGCCTTCCGACTTTGAACTCGGATTTCATTGATGAAAATCCTCCTCTTGATCGTGTCCTTTCTGTCACAGATGAACCTCAGTTTCTGGCTGATTTCTGGTTTGATTTAAGAACAGTTCGCCCGATGCCTGTTTATTCTGTTCCAGGTATGGTCGATCATTTTTAAGGAGTCTTAAAAATGGGATGGAGTTCTTTTGCAAGTTCTGCACTTGGTGTTGCTGGTTCTGCTTTGAGCAGTTATTTGAATTACAAAACTGCTAAACAAATGCAACAGCGCCAGATCGAGTGGGAACGAGAGAGAGCCCAGAATGCCCATCAATGGGAAGTCCAGGATTTGAGAAATGCTGGACTCAATCCCGTTCTATCTGCTGGTGGTTCTGGTGCCTCTACGGGCGGTATTTCCGCTCCGTCTGGCTTTTTTAGTGATTTTGGTTCTACTATCAATTCTGCTAAACAAGCTGAGACTCAAGAAAAACTCATGGAGTCTCAAGTAAAAAAGAATGATGCAGAGGTTAATAATCAGAATCGTTTAACTGATGCCCAGATTGATCAGATTAAACAACAAACTAAAAATTTGATGGTTAATACTGCTCGTACTCAAAACTATTACAACGCCGAAAATACGGACTTTTTCCGCACTACTTACGGTGCGCAACATGCCAAAACTGTTGGTGGTGCTGTAGCTGGTGTTGTGAATTTTTTGTCCAATAAAAAAAATCACCAAGATAATTCTTCTTTCTCTGCTAAAGCTCTTCGAGATAAGGCGAAGAATCTTAATAATGATCAATATTACGGTTATTGATATGAAGTTAACTAGTGCATTTTTTGTACAAATTGCCGATCTGGTGAAGTCGATCGGCTCCGCTGTGATTAAGTTTTATCACTTTTTGAGAGGTAAAAATGACTAAATATCGTTCTAAATTATCGAAGCCTACTTCAAAACACATCTTCAAGGAAACTTCGAAAGTTCAGGTTAAAAACTTACAAGCCACGCCCATGCGTGGTGGCTTTAGACTCTAATTAGGTAAAAGAAAATCGGGAGAAGGTGCGAACTTCTCCCGATCGTTTTATTATTAATGTTGCGAGCATTAATAGATTGAGGTTTTGAATGCCTTGTTATCATCCACTTAAAGCATTCCAGGCAATTATAGACCAAGACACGCTAAAGCGTGTTAGGCGAAAGGCTGTTTTTAATGAAGCTAAATTAGATCCTGATATTGTTTATAAACAACAAACATTGGCTTGTCGTCAATGCATTGGTTGTCGTTTGGATTATTCAAGAGTTTGGGCTTTACGCTCATGTCATGAGGCTTCCTTACATGAAGAAAATACTTTTATTACTCTTACGATTGACCCCGATCGTCATCCTGATTTATTTCATAACTTATCTAAGCCTTTATTTAGTGCTTTCATGAAACGCCTCCGTGAATTTGCTTCACGTAAACTTGGTAAGAAAGATGGAATTCGTGTTTTGTATTGTGGTGAATACGGTAAACCCACAATTGATCCCGATTTTGGCGTAGTTACTCGATTTCGCCATGCTCACTATCACGCCATTCTTTTTGATTTTGATTTTCCTGACAAGGAGCTTTTCACGGTTAGAAACGGTTTGCCCTTGTATCGATCCGCTATTTTAGAAAAACTTTGGCCTTACGGCTTTTCCTCGATTGGTTCTGTTACTTTTGATTCTTGCGCATATGTCGCCAGATACGTGACCAAAAAAGTTACCGGTAAAGATTCTGAATTTTGGTATGGAGATAATCAGCCTGAGTTTTTGTTGTCGTCTCGTCGTCCTGGTATTGCTCGAGAATGGATTAATCGATTTTATTCCGATGTCTATCCAAAAGATTTTATTACTTTTAATAAAGGTCTAAAACTCCGCCCTCCTCGCTACTATGACAAAGTTTTTGATGTGATTGACCCCGAAATGATGAATGAAATCAAATTAGAACGTGATGAACACATGGAAGAGGTTATAATCTCACCTGAGTATGTAGAACAACATACTCCTGAGCGCCTCAGTGCGAAAGAGGAAGTTCAGTTAGAGCGATTCTCCAGACTTGTGCGAAGTCTAGAGATTTAAATATTTTGAGGTTTACAACATGTTGCGAGTTTATTCAATCAAGGACGAGAAGTCCTTATCCTTCAATACCCCGTTTTTTGCTTTATCTGATGGTGTTGCTATCCGCAACTTCATGGATTTAGCTAATGATGTTCAAACCCTTGTTTTTAAACACCCTGAAGATTTCTCTCTTTGGTTACTTGGTACTTTTGATGAGAATTCTGGTGAACTCAAGCCTGTTGAACGTAAACATTTAATTGATGCGTCTGCTTTTGTCGCAGATCGTGGTATTGATTCCGGCGCTTAAATCGTATCAACGCCAGACCGCTATCAGGTCAGGCGAACTCCTCAAAAGTAAGCGCCTGAACCTGGTAGCCCCATTCGCTCGTATGTATCAATGGAGCTATTATGCCAACACTCTACTCACGTTTTAAGAGACCTCCGAAGGTCTCTATTTATTTTAAAAATCCATCTTTAACAGAGCAGTGTCACAAAAATGATTGTGAGATTGACGTCATCCTGAAACGCTACCAACAAACAGGTTTTTTAGTTAATCCGTTAGAGAAATCAACCAGAACTCCTATGTTCGGTGACTTCTCTGACTTGGTGGGGTATCAAGAGCAACAAAATCGCCTTTGCCAGGTCAAAGAGTATTTTGAAGCTCTCCCAAGTCAGATCAGACTCATGTTTGGTAATGACGTTGGAAACTACCTACAAGCCATGAATGACCCCAAACAAACGGATAAATTAATCGAATTAGGCTTATTAAAACGAGCTGAGACGGGCGAACAGACCCCGTCTAATATCTCCCCATTATCCCCATCTGAAAAAACGCCTACAGGCGATTTTTCAGCTAATCAAAATTCGACCCAAAAGGGCGAATTTTCAGAAGGCACAGTTACGCCTACTTG
>JAFTYR010000010.1 GCA_017461315.1 Burkholderiaceae bacterium
AAGCATATCGAAAGCCGCTCGCTCCGCCGGCATTAGCTACAAGGCAGCTTGGCAAGCCATCGAAACCCTAAGCACACTCGCTGGCGAACCTGTCGTTCACAAAGTTGTTGGCGGTTCAGGTGGTGGTGGTGCACAATTGACGGCATCAGGAAAAGCGATCCTAGAGGCCTCAGCTACGCTCTCTAAGATAAGAAATCAAGTTTTAAACGATCTTCCTAACGGTCAGCACCGTACTCTTGCTACCCTCACCTCTTCTGCACTTCGAATGAGTGTTCGGAACATTATTCCATGCAAAGTTCTCGAAATGAAAGGAGGGCTTTCTATGGAAAAACTAACGCTTGAAGTATGTTTTGGTAATACATTAAGGGCAAGTATTACAACAGAAAGTGCTCAACTTTTAGGAATCCATGTGGGGTTAACGGTCTTAGCCCTTTTCAAAGCTACAGCTGCGAGCATCTGCGACCACAAGCCACCAGAAAATAGCACCAAATATCTTGAAGGTATCGTTACGAGGCTACCACAGAAAGGCCGAGGTGGCGAAGTCACCCTCCTTCTTCCTAATAATATTAGCGTTGTAGGATTCATTAAAAGCCCTCATACCTTGACCATAGGAACGAAAGCTTATCTAACGATTGAAGAAGACAGCGTCATTGTGGCACTACTTTCATAACGAGCGCTTAAGTAGTCAATCAAGCATTATAAAAATCTCACTCTTAAAAGATATAAGAACTACAAACTAAAAATCCAACTACTCTTCTGTTAGTGGATAATTTCTATACTTACTATAACTGCGGTCTTAATGGATATATTTCAGAACTAGCCCGAGTAGTGAATAAACCCAATTGGAAAGTCCGCATAATTACGATCAGTGCAGGAAGATTTAGTTACCATCCAATTGATGAATACTTGAGAAATGACTTAGAGCAAGAAACGTTCAATCCTAAGGCCAAGGGCAATTTGTTTGATGTTGTCTTTTACAAGCCCCATCCATTGAACCGATTAATACGAAAAATAGGGCCAATGTTTCATTTAAGAAATACCTAAAGAAACACATCGAATCAGTACGCAAAGCAGGAACTGAACCTGTTGTTGTCGCTACCTAGAGTTGGCAAGGCAATTCAAAAATGTCTCGAGAATTAGCCGATGTAAGCATTACAGAGGCGAATTCGAATAATACGATTGTCCTTCCAATTGACCTAGTCTTTGAAGAAAGTTTAAAGAATCGTCCTGATTTGATTTTGCATCACACGGATAAAACTCATCCCTCTGCCACTGGCTCCTGCTTATTTGGTGCTTTGGCGTACTCCTTACTTTTTAAAGAAAGCTCTGAAGGTCTTAAATTTGCAGAAGGTTGCGCTAAACCTCTAGCCGAAAAGACATTCAACATCTACAAAGCATAGCCCGAAAGGTTGTTAAGGACTTCTATGGCTGGAAATAGTTAAATCATCTTTTGGGAGCGAAAATTATTTTTTCGTTCCTGTCAATAACCCCTCAGTACTACCTCTTAATTTCTCCTTAAATAATTTTTTCTTACGTTGATTGACGTAAAATCTAGGAATAATTTTCTTAAAAACTACAAAGATGTCACTTTACTTACATCCCCAAAAGTAAAGTATTGAGAGGAGATTGAGTATGTCCCGTAATTCTAAATGGGGCCTGTTCTGGCTCTTAGTGATTGGTGCTTTTATTGGCATTTTATTAACAGCTGGTATGGTTCGAACCGTTCAGTGGGCTGGAAGTAATGATTTTTGTACAGGCTGGTGCCATTCGATGGATCCTGTCACAGTCGCTTATAAATCGGGTACTCACTACAAAACCGCTAGTGGAGTTCATGCTGGATGCTCAGACTGTCATCTCTTAAATGAAACTCAGCATCCATTGACTCCCACTAAATATGTCGCTCTTTTAGCTAACAAAGTAAAAGCAGGTTCTATTTCTGGATGGGGTCATATCACAGGTTCAATCAATACTCCAGAAAAATGGTTGGAAAAACGCGATGAACTTTCAAAGAATGTTCTCACTTTTATGAAAGATTCCGGATTTTCGAATTGTCGTGGTTGCCATGATCTAAGTTTGATGTACAACGAAAAGAAGCCATTCGTTGGCAAAATGCATGAAAGTTTGATTGACAAACCTGAAACAAATTGTGTCATGTGTCACAGAAATGTAGGTCACAACTACAAAGATGTTGATGCGTATATCAAAGCTGAAAACAAGTGGCCTACGACCGAAGCTGTAGCTGAATTTGTCAAGAAAAATACCTCGGCTACAAAGTAAATCTTTAAGGTTTTAGTTTTTCAAACGGGATGATTTCTTACATATGAAATCATCCCGTTTTGCCATCAAAAGTTTACTAAAACGCTACAATGTGACGGTTCTATATAAAGGATTCTCTGATGACAAGCAGTACCTCTCATATTGTTTTCCGTAAGGATTATCTTCCACCCGATCACAACATCAAAAAGATTCATCTAACGTTTGACCTGGTTCCCAACAATACTGTTGTTACTAGTGTGATGGAGGTCGAACCGTTAATTGATCGCAACAGCGATGATTTACAACTCGATGGTGAAGATCTTGAACTCCTTTCCATCAAAATTAATGGAGAGCAAGCCTCAAGAGAACAATATGACATGGTTCCAGGAAAGCTCATTATTCATCATGTCAGTGAATCTACCGTCATTGAAATCCAGAATCGAATTAACCCAAAAACAAACCTTGAATTTTCTGGGTTGTACATGTCAAAGGACAACTTCATTACTCAGTGTGAAGCTGAAGGATTTCGACGAATTACCTATTTCCCGGATCGTCCCGACATTTTGGCTCAATTTACGACGAGAATTCATGCTCCTCATGATATGACGGTGTTGTTATCTAACGGTAACCTCCTTGAAGAAGGTAACCTTCCAGATGGTCGCCGTTACGCTGTTTGGGAAGACCCCTTTCCCAAACCATCCTATCTATTTGCTTTAGTAGCTGGGAACTTCCTCGTCAATGAGGAAAAGCTCACATTGATGGATGGCAGAGAGGTTTTATTACAGATATGGGTTGAACCCGGCAATGAAAATAAAACGGCTCATGCCATGGAAAGTCTTAAAAAGGCCATTCTTTGGGATGAAAAACGTTTTGGTCTTTCTTTAGATTTAGACCGATTCATGATCGTTGCTACAGATGACTTCAACATGGGGGCTATGGAAAATAAAGGGTTAAATATTTTTAACTCCAAATATGTTCTTGCAAACCCTCAGGTTGCAACTGATACCGATTACGCCAATATTGAAGCCGTTATTGGCCATGAATATTTCCATAATTGGACCGGCAATCGTGTGACATGCCGAGACTGGTTCCAACTTTCACTAAAAGAAGGATTAACCGTTTTCCGTGAACAAGAATTTGTTAGTGATTCTTTGGGAAATAAATCAGCACAAGTTGTTAAGCGACTTCAAGACGTACAACTTTTAAGAACACTGCAATTCCCTGAAGATGCGGGTCCTATGTCTCATCCGGTACGTCCTGACAGTTATACAGAAATTAATAACTTCTATACGATGACTGTATATGAAAAGGGTGCGGAAATTGTACGAATGTACCAGACACTATTTGGTAAAGAAGGCTTTGCTCGTGGGTTACAAGAATATTTAAGGCGATATGATGGCTCCGCCGCTACCTGCGACGACTTCCGTTGTGCTATGGCTGAAGCCAATGATATGGATTTATCTCAATTCGACCTTTGGTATTCTCAGTGCGGTACACCTCACCTATCTGTTCATACCGATTGGAATGAAACAGACAAAACATTGACACTAACTTGCCATCAAACAAACCGTGTCATACCTGGTCAGAAAAAACCTCAACCGCTTTTAATCCCTATTACTATGGGATTATTGAACCCACAGGGAAAAGAAATGCTTTTATCTGTTGTGGGTGAGCCAGAAAATCAGCCTAAGAAAGAAACAACTCTGATCATGACTAAAGAAACGCAGAGCTGGACTTTCTCTGACATTAAAGAAAGACCCGTTCTTTCTATCGGAAGAGGATTTTCTGCTCCAGTCATTTTCGAAACAGAACACAGCCGAGATGAACTCATATTCCTAGCTAGTAACGATAGTGATCTCTTTAACCGAGCTGAAGCATTTCAAAAGTTAACGGTCATGACAGTTCTTCAGGTCATGAATGAAATTCAGACTAAAGGAAGTTCTAATCCGCTGATCCCAGAATCGTATCTTTACGTTTTCGTAAATATTCTAAATGATCAAACGCTTTCTCCCGCCTATAAAGCCTTTACGTTAAGTTTGCCCTCAGAGCAGTTGATTGGTGAAGAATGTTGTTTGATTGAACCAGAAGTCATTCGTTCAGCGCTCGATCATTTGAGACGTATTATCGGCAAACGTCTGAAGTCTCATTTTGACTATATTTTAAAACTCTATCAGACCACCAGTGTATACAAACCGACTGCAGAAGAAGCCGGTAAACGGGCTTTCAGACATTTAGCACTTTCCTACTTAGTCGCCGCTCAGGACGCCAAAGGCTTACAAGAAGCCCGTAACCTTTTTACTAAGGGGAATAACACAACTGATCGCATTGAGGCTCTAAAAGTAGCCGTTACTTCAGGCTTACCTTTTGGTCGAGAAATGCTTGAACAGAGCGCTATGGAATGGCACTTAGAACCTTTATTGATGAATAAATGGCTTCAAATTCAAGCATTATCTAGAAGTCAGAACAATACTATTGCAACAGTTGATCTCATTCGCTCTTTAATGGTTCACCCTGCTTTTTCGATTCGTAATCCAAATAACGTTTATTCTTTATTAGGAACATTCTTTAAGTCGGGTGGTTCCGAATTCCACACGCCTGATGGCAAAGGATACCAACTTTGGTTAGAAGCCGTTTTAGAAATTGATTCCTTCAACCCACAAGTTGCCTCTCGCCTGGCTCGCTCTCTTGAAAACTGGAAGCGATATAAACCCTCATTGGCGAGTATGATGTATAAGGCATTACGATACGTAAGTAATCAAAAACAACTTTCTCAAGATGTACGAGAAGTTGTAGACAAAGCTTTATTTGAACCCGTCTAATTTTAAGGACACCGAAGTGTTTAAATCTTTCAAACAATACCTCACGGAACTCAAGTGTGCTGGCACAATTGACGCAGAACTTTCTTTGTTGTTGGAGGCCGTTGCATCTTTGAGCAAAGATATTAATGACAAGGTTCGTCACGGAGAACTGGTTGGCGTTCTCGGTACCGCAGGAACCGATAATATTCAAGGAGAACAACAGAAGAAACTGGATGTAATTTCCAATGAGATTTTTGTCAATGGTGTTCAGTGGACGGGCTCTATCGCTGGTATGGCTAGTGAAGAAATGGATCACTGCTTACCAACACCACAACAATTCCAACGTGGTCAATATCTCATCATGTTTGATCCACTAGATGGTTCTAGTAATATTGATATCAACGCACCAATTGGAACAATTTTCTCTATTACACGCGCTCCAGCCACTGTAGATGAAGTAACGGATGAGAGTTTTTTAAATAAAGGTAGAGAACAGGTCGCCGCAGGCTACATCATGTACTCCCCACAAACTATCCTAACTCTGACGGTTGGAGAGGGTGTGGATATGTTCACTTTGAATAACAATACCGGAGAGTACCTTCAGACTCGTTCTAAAGTCACTATCGCCCCTCAGACTCAAGAATTTGCCATCAACATGTCAAACCAACGTCATTGGGAAGCCCCTGTTCAACGATATGTAGGTGAATTACTTGCAGGAAAAACTGGACCAATCGGAAAAGACTTTAATATGCGATGGGTCGCTGCGATGGTTGCTGAAGTTCACCGAGTCCTTTGTCGCGGTGGTATCTTCATGTATCCTAAGGACAACCGAGATCCTTCAAAACCCGGCAAACTTCGTCTCATGTATGAGGCCAATCCAATGGCTTTCTTGATTGAACAAGCCGGTGGTGTTGCCACAAACGGACATGAAAATATTCTAGATATTCAACCAGAAAAACTTCACCAACGAGTCGCTGTATTCTTAGGTGCTAAAGAAGAAGTTGAACGTGTTACGGCTTATCACAAGAACTAATTTGTAGATTCAAATAAAAAATCCGGTTTTGTCATGAATAAAGTACAAAACCGGATTTTTATTGAATGAATTTATTCGTTTTCTGAAGTAATGTCTTTAGGAAGCGCTCGACTCTGCATCCCAACGACTTGAGCCACTTGATTTGCCGCGATCAACGCCTTCGTTACCTTATCGTCCAT
The DNA here is from genome assembly GCA_017461315.1 of Burkholderiaceae bacterium. GTDB lineage: Bacteria > Pseudomonadota > Gammaproteobacteria > Burkholderiales > Burkholderiaceae_F > JAFTYR01. Next base: position 6,267 of record JAFTYR010000010.1, read on the forward strand.
AGTTTGCAAAGACCGATCTACAGACAAAGATAACTCTTGGTTACTTTCTTTGATTTCACGAATCACCTGTGTTAGAGATTCCAATTGCTTCTGAGCCGACTCATCTAAACGAGCCTGTAAGTTTTCATTATCTTGTTGACGTTGCTGATTCATTTCAAGCATCTTGGCATCGAATTCTTTTTTGACCAATTCAAGCCGAGAGTTCTCTGCATTCGATGCTAATTTCTTTTGAGCTTCAAGATCCCTGATCATACGACGATAACCCAAAAGAGCCGAGCCCTGTTGAAGTACCAATGTCGTAAGTAAAATTAAAATTAGAATGCCAAAAATAATAACGAGCATCAGAGACAATGGTGCTTCACCCTTAGTAAAGAACAAATCTACCGTAGTCGTTTGATTGATGGCAGACCAGTTGACTACCATAAACGCACCACTGATCAATAGCGCAATCACCAAAACAATATATCTCATAAATTACCTTTACTTAATTACCTACTCGAGATTCAGTCAGAATACTCGTAAACCTCACACTTGTCAGCACTTCCTTACCAATAAAGAGTTTATTGCTCCTAAATATAAAAACATAAATTTTTTGATTTAACTTCTTTTAGAAGCGCCTCTATTTTGTGACATCCTCCTTACAAAATATCGAATACCTAAACAGGAATGCACCATATAAGTGCATTAAATATACACATAATAAGCATATACCCTAATATTTATTGATCTGCGCTTTAAATATTAAAAAAATTTAATATTTTTATTGATCTACATCAATAATATTTTTTTTTAGAGGAGCATCATACGGCCATTAGTTTTTTACATTCATTAACAAGGTCCTATCATGTCTGATGATTTTAAAGACATCTCCAAGCGTTATAGCGTAACTCCTACGGGTGAAACTATCATCAACGGAGTTGATTTAACTGAAACAAAGAACCGCTCTAAAGCTTATGCTTGGTGCGACGTTTTACAATCTGGCACCGGTTTGATCCTCGGTTTGTTCCTTTTCTGCCACATGGCTTTCACAAGCTCCATCGTTTGGGGTGGTAAGGATATCTTCTGGAGTCTCGTTGCCTTTACTGGTGGCTACTTCTTTGACGGCGTTGACCATCTTTGGATGCACAGCCTCTTCGTTGGTATCATCTTTGTAGTTGTGATCGTTCACGCTATCCTTGCATTACGTAAGTTCCCAACTAACTATCGCGCTTTCCGCACTATGCGTGGTCACTACAAGTTGCTTCGCCACGGTGATACAACTTGGTGGTGGATCCAGTTCCTCACTGGTGTTGCATTGACTGCATTGGTTTTCCCACACATGCTCCCAATGTTGACTAACCCTGAAGCTATTGGTCCTTACGCTAGTGGTCTTGAAGTTTATCATTCCTGGTTATGGGTGGTATTCTTCTTCTTGATCGTTACCGAATTGCACGGCATGATCGGTTTGTACCGTCTCTACATGAAGTGGTGTGGACCTTCGAACGCTGCTCGCGCTACAGCTCGTAAGCTCACGATCGTTGTTACAGCATTAATGATCGTTTGCGGTTCCTTCGCAATCCTCGGCTACAACGATGCTGGTAAGGAAGCTGCTCAGGCCGGTACAGAAAAATACGTTCCAGGCTGGCTCCAGACTCCTCAGACCGCTCCATATCCAGATTGGTGGCCTGATCGCTTAAAGAAGAACTAATTCTTCTTTACTGATCTAGTGAAACGCTCCTTCATAGGAGCGTTTTTTTATACCTAAAAAATTTGAAGTGGTATGGAATTCTTGGACACCTAAAGAGTAAGTCCGTACATATTCCCAGCCATATCAAACAGAAAGCCCGCGAAGGGCTTTTACATTTTCTTCCTATCCTAAAGAACGATATCACTATTTGTTCTATTCATAATCGATTCACTTTTATGAATGATAATTTTGATGGTTCCTTCAATACAGAGATTTCTTTTTGAAATTCCTTCCAAGAAATAAAAATAACCCGGGATCAACCCGGGTTACTGACTTTTAAGTCTATTAGTAAAGCTTGAAATTACTTATTAGTTTTTTCAACAATACCCTTATACATATCGAATGCGGTTGTTAAACCAGTTTCATCGATATCAAACTTGCCTTGATGGTGACCTGCTGTACGATCAGCACCACAGATAAAGAAAGCAGCCTTGCCACCATGAGTCTGAACTCTGCGACCCATAATAGAATAATCTTCGCTACCACCGAAATTACCATCTGCAACGATCTTGTTAACAGTTGGTACCGTCTTAGCAACATCGCTGATAATGTCGTTTAGTTCAGCATCATTCAAGAAATCAACTGCAGCGCCCATGGTTGAAATTTCATAAGTAACACCAAAGCTCTTAGCAATGCCTTCGATAATATTCTTAACCTGTTGAGCCATGTAATCATTGATTTCGCTTGTTTCGCCACGAACTTCTAATGCCATATGAGCAGTGCATGGAATAACGTTACGACCTTCGCCAGCACGCAATGTACCTACGTTGATACGAGTCATACCACCACCGTGACGAGCAATGCCCATCATTTGAACAACTGCGTTACAAGCTGCAGCCAATGCATTGCGACCTGCATTTGGCTCTTTACCTGCGTGTGCAGGAGCACCACGGAACGTAACATCATACTTAGTTGTACAGAGAAGCCCGTATGGAGCAACAACGACTTCCCCAGTATCAGCCATAAATGAAATATGGCTTCCGAAGAGATAATCGGCGTCATCTAAAACACCAGAGGCTGCGATTGCAGAAGCACCGCGAACACCTTCTTCTGCTGGCTGGAATACAATCTTGAATTTGCCCTTCAAACTATCTTTGTTTTCCATCAGCCAACGGGCCAAAGTCAAACCGATAGAAGCATGGCAGTCATGTCCACAAGCATGCATATAGCCATCATGAACACTACGGAATCCTTCTTGATTTGGCTTGTGAGAAGCATCATCTGTTTCTTGTACGCAGACACAGTCGATATCAAAGCGGAATGCGGTTACAGGACCCTCTTTACCTGTATCCAACACTGCAACAGCACCGGTATAGCCTTGCATTTCATCGAGAAGTGCTTGCGATACGCCACGGTTCTTAGCAGCCTCGATCGCGGCGTCAACCAATTCCTGATTACGACCGAAAACATTCTCTTTGTCAATAACCTTAAGACCTAAGAGAACCTCATAGCCCCACTCACGCAAATGCTCTGTGATGTACGCTGTGGTCCAGAATTCAGTCCAACCTTCTTCTGGCCACTGATGCAATTCACGACGTTGTTCTACGAGTTGTTTGTAAAAATCTACCATTTTTAGCTTGCTCCTTGATTTTTTGCCTACTGATAAAATAAATACAGGATCAATGTAATCGTACTCTTCCAACTTACGAAAGTAAATGAAATCCCCATCAGCGCTATTTTTGAGTTTTTTGATTCCACCTATGATAGGGATATTGTCTCCTACGACTTAACCCTTAGTGTGTTATTAATCAAAATCAATTAGACTGAATTGTTAGGCTTACATAACAAAATTAACGAATTTGGAGGATCAATGACTACAGAATTTCAAACTGAAATGAACAGTTTTGCGGAGAAATGTTTCGAAGAAATTCGAGAAATGTCTCACGATACACTGGGAGTATCACGTCAAGGTTATAGTGAACTTGAAACAAAGGTTATTGATTACTTTATCAACATTGGCAAAGAACTTGATCTTGAAATTAAAACTGATAAAGCCGGTAATGTCTGGATGACTTTACCAGGTAAGGATCGCACACTTCCTGCTATTGTTAGTGGCTCTCACGCTGACTCTGTTCCTCAGGGTGGAAACTATGATGGTCTTGCCGGAGTCGTTGCTGCGATCACCGTAGCTCGTTGGATGAAACTACAAGAAATTCAACCTCAACGTGACTACACTGTTCTTATCATGAGAATGGAAGAAAGTTCTTGGTTCGGTAAGTGCTACGTTGGTTCGTTAGGTATGACTGGCCAATTAACTGATAAAGACTTAGCTTTGAAACACCGTTCAACCGGTAAAACCTTATCTGAGACCATTCGTAGTTGCGGATTTAATCCTGATGAATTAACTACTGGAAAACCAGTTGTTGATTTGTCTAAGATTGCTGGATTTATTGAATTACATATCGAACAAGGTCCAACACTCGATTCTGATGAAACCATTCGCACCGGTATCGTCACAGGTATTCGTGGCAACTTGCGTCATAAGAATATTCGTTGTATTGGTCAGACCGCACACTCTGGCGCTGTTGACAAACAATTCCGTCATGATGCTTTACTTGCTTTTGCTGAATTAGCTCATCGCATGGATTGCCTTTGGGACGAAGAACTTCAAGCAGGCAAGGACTTAGTTTTCACGATTGGTGTAGTCCACACTTCAGCTTCTTCGGCGATTGCCGTCGTTCCGGGTGAAGTTACCTTCTGCGTTGATATGCGTTCGTTACATCAAGAAACACTTGAGCATTTCCATGGTCTTTTATTGCAAGAAGCAGAAAGAATTGCTCAGGAACGTGGAGTTAAGTTTGAATTTGATGGTTTAATTAGCAGTAAGCCATTGGCTATTCACGAAAAACTCAGTGAACACCTTTATCAAAGTGCACAAACAGCAGGTGTTCCTGCTCGTCGCCTACCTTCTGGTGCTGGTCACGACACTTGTGTATTCGGTAATTTAGGTGTCCCCGCCGCGATGATTTTCGTAGCCAACCAAAACGGCTCTCACAACCCATATGAAGAAATGAAGATTTCTGACTTCATGCAGGGAACTGCTGTTTTATTAGAAGCAATTAAAAATTACCCAGAAAAAGCTATTCAATAAAATTTAAAACCATGGCTGTTAATAGAAAGCATAGCAACGCATTGTTTCTTCAACTATCTACTTTGCTTGCTACTGTTTCTGTTACAGCCATTACTTTTATATTCGCAATTTTCCTTTTTTCTGAGGAATCTTCTGGAAAAGGAAGCGCTATTAACGTTTCGGGTTCATTAAGAATGCAAAGTTACGTAATGGCGCTTGCAGTTGCCAACAGTAGTACTACTGATGACGTTCAAAGAACTACAACGGTTGGAAATGCCATTATTGAATTTGAGCGTCGCCTACTTAGTCCTAGCTTGGTCGATGCCATACCGCCCCTTGCAAATGATCCAATTCGCCGTTCATACGAAAAAATAAAAAAAAATTTCTACGACAACATCCGCCCTTTAGCGGAGCAAGTCATCATTAGCCCTAAAAATAAAACGCTTTTTTTGCAATCCATTCCTGTCTTTGTTGAAGAAGTAGACATATTTGTACTGGAATTAGAAACTTTGCTTGAAGAACGGGTTCAAACCTTAAAACTTGGTTTAACCATCACAATGTTTTTAGCGCTTTTAATTGGTGTTGTTTTCCTACTGTACCTTTATTGGGTTCTTTTCAGACCACTTCATGATTTATCAAATATTGCCTCAGAGGTACGATCTGGAAATTTCTCGATTCGTTCGGATTACTCTAAAAAGAATGAAATTGGTTATTTATGTGAAAGCATGAATTACATGATTCAGGATTTGTCCCGACTCTATGAATCATTAGAAGAACAAGTTCGCATTAAAACCGCAGACTTAGATGAACGAAATAAAGCTCTTAACTTACTTTATACCTTAAGAAGTACACTATCTGAAAAAGAACTCAATCGCGAGCTATTACACAACACCCTTTGGCTAATTGCTCAACATTTTAAAACTGATGATTGTTCCATTATCCTTTTTAGAGGGATGGATAATCGTGCGTTGGTCGCCGCCCGAGCCCTATTAAACGATGAATTTCAAAAATTTAATCCTTTGAAATTAATCGAAAAATCTGAAATAAAAACTCAAGAAGTCAATACAACCGTTTTTGAGCACATGGGAGCTTCCTACAGTACTTGTATTCTCCCCTTGAGATGTAATACTAAATATCTTGGTTGTTTACTGTTAACGACTAAAAAATCCGTAATCGAACCTCAAGAACTGCAGTTAATGAAGAGTACAGCTGATTTGATTGCCTCTATTCTGAATACTTCAGACAAGCAAGAAGAAGATTTTCGTCTTGCATTATATGAAGAGCGAAGTACCATTGCCCGAGAGCTCCACGATTCGATTGCTCAATCTTTGGCTTACGCTAAGATTCAATTAACGCGTCTGTCTCATGCGGTCGTGGATAATAAAAATATTACAGACTGTTCTCCAATCATTGATGAATTAAAAACAGGGATTACAACTGCTTACCAACAGTTACGTGAAGTACTGACAACATTCCGTTTAAAACCCTCTAGTACTGATTTTCGACATTCGGTTCGATCAATTACTGAAGACTTTCATCATAGAACTTCCATAAAATTTGAAATTAATAACGAAATTATTGGTTATGAAATTAGTATTAATCAACAGATACACATTCTCCAGATTCTCAGCGAAGCCCTTTCTAATGTCGCAAAACATTCGCATGCCAATTTCGTACGGATCTCTTTTATGGTGAAATCGGGTAGTACGATTGAGTTAACAATAGAAGATAATGGAATTGGCTTTAATTTCCAGGAAAAAGATGGTCACTTTGGTCTAGGCATTATGAGGGATAGAGCTCAAGCCTTAGGTGGAAAAATCTATTTTAAAAACGCTACCCCCCAGGGAACTATTTTAAGATTAGAATTCAAAGCGAACAGTTCCTAGGACGTAATATGGAAAACAGTATTTGTCATGTGATTGTGATTGATGACCATCCTTTGTTCCGTAAAGGCGTCATTCAGCTATTAGATCTTGATAAATCCTTTCAGGTTGATGCCGAAGCCGGTAATTATGAAGAGGCGGTCACTTCGGTTATGAGATTTAATCCAGATCTCGTTCTTCTTGATTTAAATATGAAGGGAACTAGTGGTATCGAAATACTGACTGCTATTAAATCTTTTGATCCTTCAATTCGCGTCATTATGCTAACCGTATCGGATAATCCTGATGATTTGATTCAGGCAATTCGTGCCGGTGTCGACGGTTACTTATTAAAAGACTTGGATCCTGATGATGTCCTTCGCTCTATTAAGCAAGGTATTGAAGGAAAGACTGTATTAAGTCCTAACCTCATGAAGGCTTTGTCAGACACTTTAAAAAAAGAATCACCTCAATTCAAAGAACGAGATTTAAAAGACTTAACGCAACGAGAAATCGTTGTTTTAGAGTATCTTTCTAAGGGGTATAGCAATAAGGTCATTGCTCAAAAATTAGAAATATCGGATGGAACCGTTAAAGTCCATGTAAAACACGTACTTCGCAAACTATCGTTCCGATCCCGGGTCGAAGCCGCTGTTTGGATGTCTGAGCAAGAACGAAAGAAATCCCTTACCTAATTTCTTCTAAATTTCAACAAAAAACGACTTCCTAGAAGTCGTTTTTTGTTACCAAAGCTTCTTATCAATTATTTCTTTTCAGCGTGGCACAACATGCATTCATAACGGTTAGGCGCTACTTTACCGTTAAGGACGTGGCTTGGAGGTTGAGCAGATGGCACTCCAGCAACTTTTTTCTGTCCTTGAACACCAGGTTGATGGCACATGATGCACATATTTTTTTCTGCTGTAATCGGTAAATAAGTGGCAACGGGATGCGGAATCAACGCTGGCGTAAATTGTTCTGTTGGAGTTACTTCAGCAGACCATGCCGAAGAAGCCAAGAACGGCATTACCGCTACTATAAAAAGAGCTTTTCTCATCATATGTCACTCTCCTATCAGAGTTTTAGCTTATTTTATTTTGTTTTTTATGTTTTACTTTACTACGTAAACCGAATTTCAAACTATTTTCTGGACAAATAGCGATACATTTTCCGCAATTAGTGCACTCTCCAGAAGCAACCATACCACGCTCTGAAGCTCGATTAAAGTTTAAAACCTGAGGTTCTGGACAAACCTTTAAACAATCGCCACAACGAGAACACGTCGAAGCATCATATTGGACCTTAATCTGACCAATAGAACCAACAGTCGCCCAGAATGCACCAAGTGGGCATACATGACCACACCAACCTCGTTTCGCAACAGCAAGATCAAAGGCGAAGACCCCAAAAACCGTACTGATAAAACCAAGGCCAATACCGTAGACGATTTCTCTCCAAATCATAGCTTGAGGACTTACCGCCTCGAACGCTGCGACTCCCGAAACCAAAGAAACTAAAAGCGACAGAACCATCACAATATATCGAGCCCAGTTCGGTATGTGAAAAAATTCTGTTTTTAATCCCAATTTTTCTCGGCACCAAGCAGAAGCATCGGTAACAAGATTCATCGGACAAACCCAAGAACAGAACGAACGACCTGAAACAAAAATATAGATGAGCAAAACAAAGAAAGCTCCTATTAAGGTCTCAGAAGACAACCACCACTGAGCACAGAGTCGTTGTAAGGTTGCAAATGGATCCGATAGCGGAATCGTATCTAATATTCTCGAAGTCGATAAATCTCCGTTTAATATAGGTTTTCCAAATAATGTCCATCCACAACGAGCGGTTCCAATAAACAAGAAAAGAAGTCCGAATTGGACGATACGTCTTGCAAGGGTATAGCGCAGACGATACAGCTTTTCTTTTAAAGTCTTCGGCTCTTCCAGATGTCGAATCTGTTTTCGTTCGATTTTCATGGTAGCCCCTCAGAATTCAAATAGTCGAGACCTCCCGCTGGCACATCCTTATCAGCAACGTTACCTTGTTTCATGGGCGCTTCTGGAATAGGACGAACATCATCGGCCTCCTTCCAACCTAAACGATAATGATCCCCTAATCGACCTAAGAACTTAGTTCGATCCAAAATATTAATAGCAGGAAGCGCAGTTGGACAGCTTCGAACACAAAGTCCACATCCCGTGCAAGCATCTGGATTAACTTTGGGGGTAAACATCGCATGACGACTGATCTGACGCGGTGTCATTTCAATCGTAATTGCCTTACCCTGCTCTGGACAATCTCGGTAACAGACTTCACAGCGCAATCCTTGATAAGCTAGGCAACTGGCTGGATCGATAACCGCAATCCCCATCCGTGCATCTCGAATATCGGTTAAAGCTGGATCTAAAGCACCCGTTGGACACGCTTTCACGCAAGGAATATCACGACACATATAGCAAGGAATGTGTCTTGGATCAAAAAAGGGCGTTCCTTGTACTGCATCGTCAACAATCTGAGCTAGCTTTAACGTATCGTAAGGACAAGCCGATACACACATACCGCACTTACTACAAGCCACTTCGAACGCTCCCGGTTCTAATGCACCAGGTGGTCTTGGTACAAAACCGTGTGCTTTTGCGCTCTTTTGTAATAAGGCGTTCCAAAGTAACCCTGCACTCGCTCCCAAAGCACAAACCTGCACTGCACGAGTTACAAAATCACGTCGGTTCGTTTTTATTTCAGACATAGCAAACGTGGGATGAGCTCTTGCCACCCCACCTCAGTTACGAATTATCTATCATTCAGCCTTCTCAACTCGAACCGCAGATTTCTTGAAATCAGGTTCTTCAGAAATCGGATCGGTTGCATCGATCACTACTTGATTGGTTTGAACTTTTTCATCAAAGAAAGCTAACCAAGTGGTTCCCTTCGGCATGTAATTACGCTGATTCGTTTGAACAATTGCCTTTACTTGACCACGACGACTGGTTACTTTAGCCAAATCACCGTTCTTAAGACCACGCTTTTCAGCATCTGATGGATTCATGTACAAGAACGCATCGGGTTGAGCACGATACAACTCTGGTACACGCATAGTCATGGTTCCAGTATGCCAGTGTTCCAAGATACGACCGGTACAAAGCCATAAATCGTATTTTTCATCGGGTTGTTCCACAGGAGCCGCGTACGGACGATAGAAAATCTTTGCCTTACCAGCCAATGGTACAGGTTTCGGATCCGTCACACCTTGCAAATTCCCTGTCGGGATGGCCTTCATCAACTTACCATAAAACTCATACTGACCTTCCTTGACATAAGGGTCATAGTCCTTATTGAAGCGATACTGAGTTTCTTTGCCGTTTACCACTGGCCACAAGAAACCTCGAGTCTTCGAATTGAGATAATCATCAAACGTAGCTAAGTCATGACCATTGCCAAGCGTAAATTGACGATATTCATCGAAAAGTGCTTTTTCAGGGAACCAAGCCAGATTATCTGGAGCCGTTGTGCTGTTGATCTTGCAACTGAAGGCTGGATCTGGCCAAGCAACCTTTAGATTAGCTGGTCTAGCATAAAGTACTTCATACAGCGTCGTTTCCGGTGTGTAGCCCATTTCTTGAGCTTGTTTTAAAACATTCGGCAACTTACCGTCTTCAAAACCTGGAGATTTCAAGCCTGGAACTTTTTGTTCACACCATACGTCCTTCAGTTTGATGCGCTTGGAAAATTCCATCAACATCCAAATGTCGGTCCTAGCCTGTCCTGGAGGAACTGCCATCTGTTGCCAACCCTGTGTACGACGTTCGGCGTTACCGTAAAGGCCCCATTTTTCAAAGATCATGGCACACGGCAAAATCAAGTCAGCGACTTTACATGAGTAAGTCGGATAGGCATCAGCAACGACAATAAAGGAATCGGGACGTCGAGCCGCTTTGAGCCAGTGGTTACTATTGGGAGCCGCCTGGAACGGGTTAACCACCTGAGTCCACAAGAAGTCAATCGATCCATCTTCAAGGCCACGCAAAATATTCATAAACGCAGCGCCGACCTTTGGATTTAACGTATTTTCCGGCAATCCCCAGATCTTTTCCGTTTTGACGCGAGCCGGCTTTGCTGCGACCAACATATCCGATGGTAAACGATGGCAGAACGTACCGACTTCTCGCGCAGAACCACAAGCAGATGGTTGTCCCGTCAAGGAGAATGCACCGTTACCCGGTCTAGCGTGTTTAGCAAGCAACAGATGCAACGCATAAATCTGTTCATTGACCCAAACACCACGTTGATGCTGATTTACACCCATACACCAGAAGCTCATCACATCACGCTTGGAATCAATATAAAGATCTGCCAAGCGTTGTAATTTTTTCTTGAAGTCGTCTAAGCTTTCATCCACATCACCCTTGGCTAATTCAGCAACAAAATCTAAGGTATAAGGCTCTAAGCCACGCTTAAATTCTTCGAATGTAATATGCCAATGAGCACCGGCTTTTCCACCTTGCTGAACTTGTTTAACCTCTTGACCGTCAGTTCTGCCTTGAGCAATCGCTTCCCACTTATCCAACTTAATAACATTCTGTTTAGCTTGTACATCTTTTTCTTCTGGGAAGGCATATTTGTCAGTCGGTCTCATACCGTAACCGATATCGACAGCACCTGTTGCAAAGATACAATGCTTATTGACAAAATCTTTATCCCAAGCGTCTCGAGCAATGATTTCACGCAAGAGATAGTTGGCAATAGCAAGGTCCGTATTCGGCTTAAAGATGATGGTTTCATCAGCCAAATTTGAACTCATGTTACGATAGGTCGTCAGGTTAATGATTTTAGTTTCTTTGTGAGTTAACTTACGGTCTGCCACACGGCTCCAAAGAACCGGATGGGCTTCTGCCATATTGTTACCCCAAAGAATCATGGTATTGCATTTTTCGATATCGGTATAGTTGTTAGCTGGTTCATCAATACCGAATGTCTGATAGAAACCAACCACTGCTGATGCCATACATAAACGAGCATTCGGGTCAATATTGTTAGATCTCAAACCACCCTTGATGAACTTACTCGCCGCGTAGGCCTCCGGAATCGTATACTGACCAGAACCGGTAATCGCAATCCCAGTAGGACCTAATTTGGTATAGGCACGTCTAAACTGACGTTCCATTTCATCAAAAGCTTCTTCCCAGCTGACCGGTTCAAATTTACCGTTTTTATCGAATTTACCATTTGTACGGCGCATTAACGGCTGAGTTAATCGATCCTTACCGTAGAGGATCTTGGCATTAAAATAACCTTTAATACAATTCAATCCACGGTTCACTGGAGCATCGGGATCGCCTTTCGTTGCCACGACCCGACCATTTTTAACGCCAACGGAAAGACCACAACCGGTACCACAAAAACGACACACACCTTTGGTCCATACAATACCGCCTTCAACGCTTTGTGCCGCGGCCCGCGCCACTTCCGATACCGGAATACCAACCGCCATCGCTGCGGAGGCAGCCACACCACTCTTGATGAGTTCACGACGTCTGATTTGAGGGAGCTTAGTCGTCATATTTAGTTCTCCTGGAGCTGGGAGGAAATTAATCGAAAATTAATTTAATGGAGTCATCTCTGTCATTGGTTTTATATAAGCCTCTTCGTCAAAATGATGAACAATGAGTGAAACATCCACCACTGAAGGCAACTCTGAAATCGCTTTAAAACCATCTACTTCGTCTGCAACACTTTGACCTTCCATCACAATGATGCAACGACTCGCTTCTTCTTGAACTTGATAAATTTCAACATTTGGCATCTTTTTAAGTGCCTTTAATGTTGCTTGAAGTTCTTGGGGATTACTTGTTACCAATAGACCTGAATAGTTCATAGAATCACAGCATATGCAGAAATGGGGTTAGGTTAAAGTTATCATTTTTATCTTGATTTTCCTAGGGTAATACCTCTTCATTTCCATGGATCATTAGTAGATACCCCTAAAACGTATAGATGGTTAGTTTTGATGTTATTTACGAATTGATTTTCGGTATTCTTCTAAGAAAAGCTTGGTTAAAATGTCGAAATTATTTTCTAGTAACAGAGTCATTGCCTTGGAACACGTCGATTTTGATTTTGAAAGAACCCGCCGTATTGGCTTACCAGAGGCTGTTTTTTGTGAAGGAAAACCGATTGCGGTCTTATTAAATCTTCTCGAAGAATTTGCTTCTTGTTCACATCCGTCGATTCTTTTTACACGGCTCTCTGAATCGGTGTTTCGTACAGTACCCGAATCCATTCAAAAAGCTTACGATTACGATCCGATTTCTTGTACCGCCTTTACTCACCCACTAGAAACTACAGTCAGAGGTAGTGTTGCAGTTGTTTCAGCGGGTTCTGCAGATGGCCCAGTCACCTGGGAGGTTGCTCGTACACTTCAGTATCTTGGGGTTCCCTTTAAAGTATTTGAGGATTGTGGCGTAGCAGGACTATGGCGTATTCAAAAACATCTACCAGAAATTAATCGTCATGACGTTATTGTTGTTGTAGCTGGTCTAGAAGCCGCTCTCACTACCATCCTCGGTGGTCTCAGTTCTCACCCTATTATTGGTGTTCCAACCTCAGTCGGCTATGGCGTATGTGAAGGTGGTAAAACCGCCTTACACAGTATGCTTGCTTGCTGTTCCCCTGGAATTACCGTTATGAATATTGACAACGGTTATGGCGCTGCCTGCGCCGCTAGCCGTATTTTGCACACCTTTAAGCGTATTTCATCATGAGTCATACACACGAACACCATCACGATCACGACCATTGCTGTGGCCATCACGACCATCACCACCATGGTGAACATGGTTGCTGTTGTGGTCATCATCACCAATCTCATGCCCATCACATTAAGTCAATTTTGACGATTCGTTCTTACTCTGGTTTGTCCGGAGATATGATTCTATGTGGTTTATTGAAAATGCTTGATTTACCACAAGAAAAAATCGATGAACTATTGATTAACATTTATCCAGCTTTTAAATGTATTTTGAAGCTTGAAAAAAAAGAAATTCAACATATTTCCGGTTGGCATTCACACATTGAACTACCTCACGAACACGAACATCGCACACTTAAAGATATTCTTGAGATCATTCGTACAAGCGATATGAGTCCAGAAGGCGCAAAACGTGCAGAAAAAACCTTCACTCTCTTAGCTCAAGCAGAAGGTAGTGTTCACAGTATTCCGTTTACTGAAGTACATTTCCATGAAGTAGGCGCTCTTGACAGTATTTTAGATATTTGTTTAGCCTGTGAACTTTTATCTTTATTAGATCCAGATCAGATTGTCGTAAGCCCTCTTCCGATTGCTGACGGTTCCATAGTCTGCGCACATGGCGTGATCCCGTCTCCAGCTCCAGCGGTCCAAATGCTCCTTGAGGGCGTTGCAGTTAGACCGATTGCCACAAAAGGTGAAACTATTACTCCAACAGCGATTGCTCTATTAAAGGCTAACGAAGTTCAATTCGATCAGTGGCCAAGCATGACTATCGAAAAAACCGCTTTAGTCTATGGGGATAAGGTTTTTGAAGGCATTCCAAATGGTGCTTTATTTGCCTTTGGTCATTGCTAAATTTGAGTTGTCATTTTCGTTGGGAATAAACTAACTATCCAACGTCTAGCCTCTGTATTGATTGCAGAGGCTTTTCGTTTTTGAGATTCAGTTAAAAAACGAAACCGCACAAATCTTTAAAGAATTGTGCGGTTTTTCATTAACTTCTGTACTCGGTTATAAATTAACCTTCAACACGAGGTACCGTCAAGCTACCTTCTGGCATCAAAATAATGCTAGTCGGCTTACCATGTTTTTCTTCAGAAGCTTTCAAAGCGTCTTCAACCGTTGAGAATGTACCCGCAAAGAGCATTTCCTTAGCCATTTGAGGATCTAAGCTAGTTACAAGATAGTAATCGGCTTTCTTCATCAAACGGGTCACTGCAAAAGCTTTATTAGCACCAATCTTGAAATTGGTTTCCAATTCTTTCTCAATTGCGTCAGCTGAGCCCAAACGCTTACAAGTTTCTTCTAACAGCTTAGAACCGCTACCTTCTTCGCAATCACCTAAAAGAATAACAGAACCGCCCTGACGAACCGCTAACGCAGCGTTGTCCATCGTTTTTTGCATCTGATAAACGTTGATGTCTTTTGGATAGCCACCGCAAGAAACAATCACGACATCAGCTTCATGAGGAATAACCGCACCATAGACCTCATCGACAAACTTACAAGCGACCTTATGAGCTTCGATGTAGTCACCCGCAAACATCTTCAAGAACTGATGCTGAGCATCTAATACGGCATTAAATAAGAACAAAGAATGGTCCTTAGCAAAAACGGCAACCCCTTCCATTTGATCTTCATAGCATGGATTGTTGGTTGTCTTACCAAGACCAGCTTCTGGACTCAACATGAAGCTGTGGTTAACACGAACGGTTTCCATCGCTGAGCATCCTGGAAGAATCGCCTTACGACCACCACCGTAACCGGAGAAATAGTGATGGACAATGGTACCGGTCATAATGATATGGTCAACATCACAAAGATGTTTATTGAACCACAAAGGAGTACCACGACTCGTTTTACCAAAGTACTCAAAATCTTCTTCTTTGGTTGCAGTACTGTTATAGCAAGCAACGCGGGCAACGACATCTTTACCGACTGCGATTTCCATTTCCTCTTTGGTCATATCACGGTGAGTGCCTAAAGAGAAAACAATCTTCATATCTTCGTCTTTGACCCCTAACCGATTCATTTCATCAAGAAAAACCGGCATAAAGTCGTAGCTATTGGCCACTCGGGTCAAGTCGTTACAAATGAAAGCAATCTTGTCACCTGGCTTGACTCGCTCACACAATGGCTCACTACCAATAGGATTATTGATCGCTTCAAGAACAGATGCCTTAATATCCTTCAAAGGTTCAAACTTAGCTGTTTTGACTTCTTTCAAAACAAGGCTTTCGTCAATCGTAAACTGTTTAGTTCCTCGCCCATAGGCGTATTCATATGTCTTCACGAACACTCTCCCTGATTTTATGGCTCTTTAAATTCTAAGAACCCATTTTCCTTGTACTTAAACAGATAGATATTGGCACAAATCACTCAACACGGTGAGATTTTTTAGGGTTAATACCAAACAAATTTACGATTTTTTTGCATTAAGTAAAAACAAGTTGCTTAATCACCACAATTATTTTTTGATATGTAAGGGGTAATTTTGGCATTGGTCACTTTAAATCATTAAAATATTTATTTTTATTCCCATCAGAAACAAGAGAAGGATTTTCAGCATGGCTGGACACTCCAAATGGGCCAATATTCAACATAGAAAAGGCCGTCAGGACGCTAAGCGCTCCACTATGTGGACCAAATTGATCCGTGAAATTATTGTTGCCGTCAAACTCGGTGGTCCCGAAGCCGATACAAACCCACGTTTGCGTATGGCTTTATTAAAAGCTCGAGGTGCCAATGTTCCTAAAGATACTGTTAAGAATGCAATTTTGAAGGGCTCTGGTAAGCTTGAAGGCGTCAACTACGAAGAAATTCGCTATGAAGGTTATGGTATTGGCGGTGCCGCTCTCATGATCGACTGCACAACCGATAACCGCACTCGTACCGTTGCTGATGTTCGCCACCTCTTAACGAAAGCCGGTGGAAACCTCGGTACTGACGGCAGTGTTTCCTTCATGTTTAAGCACGTTGGTTACTTCCTCTTTGCTCCAGGTCTTTCTGAAGATGAAGTCATGGAAGTTGCTTTAGAAGCTGGTGCCGATGATGTTGTTGCCGATGAAGAAGGCGCAATCGAAGTTGTTTGTGAACCCTCTGCTTTTGAAGACGTCCATAAGACTTTCACAGATAAAGGCTGGGAACCTGAAGTGGCAGAAATCACTTGGAAGAGCGATTCTGAAACGGTCTTAACCGGTGAAGATGGAGAACGTATGCAACGACTCCTCGATAACCTCGAAGATCTTGATGATGTTCAGCAGGTTTATACCACCGCTGTGATCGAATAAATTTCGATTTTAGGAGTCCGCCTTCGTGCGACTCCTTTTTCTTATTAAACATATAAAAACTATTTTCTAACCCGTTTGTGCATTTAACGCACATTTATCCTGAGGCATATTGCTTTATGAAGATTCTTGTTATCGGTAGCGGTGGTCGTGAACACTCTCTTGCCTGGCGCCTTGCAAAAAGCGCCAACGTCCAAAAAGTCTTTGTAGCTCCAGGTAACGCTGGTACAGCGCTCGATAAAGACCTTGAAAATATCGCTATTACGGACATCGACGAATTAGCCAAATTCGCTCAAGACGAATCGATTGATTTTACGGTTGTAGGCCCTGAAGCTCCTCTTTCCAAAGGTGTCGTTGATGTATTCCGTGGTAAGGGTCTTAAGATTTTTGGTCCAACTCAAGCCTCAGCTCAGTTAGAAAGCTCTAAGGACTTTGCTAAAGCGTTCATGAAACGCCACGGTATTCCGACTGCTGAATATGAAACTTTCACCTGCGCAGAAGAAGCTCATGCTTATATTGATGCCAAGGGTGCTCCGATTGTGATTAAGGCCGATGGCCTCGCTGCGGGTAAAGGTGTCGTCGTTGCAATGAGCCTTCAAGAAGCTCATGATGCAATTGACGATATGTTAGGAGGACACAAGTTTGGCGATGCGGGTGCTCGCGTCGTCATCGAAGAATTCCTTGAAGGCGAAGAAGCTAGCTTTATCGCTATGGTTGATGGTACTCACGTATTACCGATGGCAACAAGCCAAGACCATAAGCGTCTTTTAGACGGTGATCAGGGTCCAAATACCGGTGGTATGGGTGCTTATTCTCCAGCCCCAGTCGTAACCGACGAAATCCATCAGATGGTTATGCAACAAATCATGATGCCGACCGTGCAAGGTATGGCTAAAGAAGGCCACGTCTATACCGGCTTCCTTTACGCAGGTTTGATGATCAGTAAAGACGCTAACGGCAAACCAACCGTTAAAACTCTTGAATTTAACTGCCGATTTGGTGACCCAGAAACTCAGCCTATCATGAGTCGCTTAAAGAGTGACTTCGCTCAGTTGGTTTTAGCGGGTATCGAAGGTCGTTTAGATCAAGTAAATCCCGAATGGGATTCTCGCAAAGCCTTAGGTGTTGTATTAGCTTCTGAAGGCTATCCAGAAAGTCCTCGAAAAGGTGATGTCATTACTGGTATTCCAGAAGAAACTGCTGATGCCATTACATTCCACGCCGGCACCAAGTTTAATGACCAGCAAGAAGTCGTTACCTCAGGTGGTCGAGTACTTTGTGTTGTCGGTTTAGGAGACACGTTGCAACAAGCTCGAGATAAAGCTTATGAAGTTTGCGATCAAATTCAGTTCAAGGGTGCTCAAATGCGCCGTGATATTGGATATCGCGCTCTTTAATCTTTTTCTTATTAAAACCGTCTAAACTGTGATGAGCTATATCACTCTTTTAGACGGTTTGTTTTTTAGGTAATTATGCGTTTTCTTTTTCTGGTTCTTAGCTTTTGGGTCAGTAGTGTCGTAGCCCAAGTCACTTCCCCGTTACGGACTCCAATAGAACCAGACCCGACTCCAAAACCCTTTACCTACCCAGTGGGTTTTGCCGATGCTATCTTTGATTTACCCGAAAAAATCGCTGGCACCGTTTTCTTTGGCGAAAATCAGATTGAACTTGGAAAAACAAGATTGTCTGAGATTACTAAAAAAACACGAGCTGAACTACATCACAATAGCTTGAAGGAAGATTATCTTTGCTTCTCGGCTCCAATTAAAACGACAACAGAAGAGCCTTCTAGCGAAACTCAGATACATCAAAACATATGGTTCATTCTTGGCGATCGAGGACAAATTCGTGAAGTCCGAATGGAAGAAGTTCCAGCCTCCTCACTGCAGTGTCCCGCTTTTTCTGAGGACAATCCTATACCTTCTTTAGCTCAGTTAACGATTGGTATGACGACTGAAGTTGCTACGCAAACTCTTTCAATTCCACCTGTGGTTGAAAATCCCGAAGACGGTTGGAAATATTGGTTTTCGCAACAACCTTCTATGAATAAATCAGGACATACTCACTTGAATCTTTTTGCGATTCAAGAAAAAGAAGGACGAATCGTTCGCTTGATTTCGGTGGTTGAAGATGTCGCAAACTAACCAACCTTTAAGACTCGGTATTCTTGGTGGAACTTTTGATCCGGTACATACCGCTCATATTGTTTTAGCACTTCAAGCTAAAAAACAGCTAAATCTTGATCGAATTTTCTTGGTTCCCACTCGCCCTTGGCAAAAAACTGCTCGAGCCAGTGACGAAGACCGATTACGCATGCTTCAAATCGCATGCCGGGATTATCCAGAACTTGAGATTGATGAGCGAGAACTTCAGCGAGCTGGACAAAGTTATTCGATTGATACGCTTTATTCATTCCGTAAACAGTTTCCAACAGATGCGCTCTTCTTTATTTTGGGAGGCGATCAATGGAAAAACCTTCCGACCTGGATTCAGTGGAAGCACTTCCCTGATTTAGTCAATTTAGCGCTCTTTGAACGCGATGAAGACTTATTTCAAAATCCATATGGATCTGACATTAGCGTACAAACCGTTGAATCTTTTAATCAGAATCCAACTTTAAATCATTCGATTATTCAGTTAACAGCACCCCGGTTCGATGTTTCTTCGACTGAAATTCGAACCGCTCTTTTTGATGACAATCGCTTTAAGCCAATTGCAGGATTGGATTCTAAAGTTCAAGACTATATTCTTGAAAAGGAACTCTACCTTCCTCGAGAAGGTTCACACCGAATTTAATGAAGTGTGATCAAAGTGATTTCGCTAGGCACACCTAAACGTTGCGTAAAACCATTCCAAAGTCCCGTACCTCGATTAACATAAATTTGTCTATCTCCTCTTTTGTAATGACCACTTACCAGCCAATCATTAAACCAACCAACTAAAGGATATAAGAAGAACAAGTGGGCTCCGTGCGTATGTCCCGAAAGTTGTAAATCAAAGGATTCTGTACTGCGATAAGTCGTCTTAGGTTGATGGGTTAATAAAATACGAGGTGCCACCGGAGTGTCCTGAAACGTCTTCTTCAAATCAGGATTGGGCATATTAAAGCGATAAGCGCCAAAGTCTGTTGTACCTCCTAACACTAAGGAGGCACCATTTCTTTCCAGAACGACACTTTTGTTTTCAAGCATTGTGATATTTAATGTATGTAAGGCATCAACCCAGTCTTGATATCCTGAATAATATTCGTGGTTACCCACAATCCCATAAACGCTATAAGGGGCTTTGATTTCTTTTAAGGGAGTCAACTCTGAATAGAGTTTTTTGACCGAACCGTCGACAAAGTCTCCGGTAATAACGACTAAGTCTGGATTTAAGGCATTAACCTTTTTGACTACTTTTGCAAGCCATTCCTTTTTTTGAATTGCCCCGATATGAAGGTCACTTAACTGAACAATACGAAGACCTTGCCAAGAAGAACTTAATGAGGGAATTCGAATTTGAACGGAAGTCACTTCGGGAACTTTTATTGCTTCATAAGTTGCGATAGTGCCACTCACTAAAGAAATAATTGCAAAAGAGAGAATCCATTTTCCTGAAACGGTTGATTTTGAGGTATTAGATAAATTCAACGCTTTTTTACTCTTTTGGACTAAAAGGTAGAAATCCTTTAAGAAAAGAAAACCAACAAAAAAAATCAAAGATCCATAAAGCGTTTCTAAAACTAGTTGAGCACTTCTTGAAACGGAAGGCTGAATTAAAGAGCCCTCTCCTAATCCATAAATTTGATATTTCAGACCACAAAAAATAATAACGATCGATAAAAGGAACTTTTTCCAAGTCGTTATTCGTAATGGGAAAATGCCACGGGTTATGGCATAAATAATGAGAATAAGCGATGGTAAAAGTAAAAACATAAATAAATCGTTTTAGAAAATCATAGTTAAGTATGAATTATGAATGATTCTTACAAAAGAATTTTCCATAATGAATTACGAAATGAAAAAGGTTATCACCATGACGCGCAACCTCATAGCATGTCCAAAGTGATAACCTACTTCAAGAAATAAGGCAGTTTACAGCTACGCAAAAAGCCAATCTATTATTTAGCTAATTATCCGCAATATTACGCGCATTAGGATGGAACAAAATGCGAGGATTCCCATTTTCATCTAGTTTGGGAAGATCGCTTTCTCTAACCTGTCCTTGCTCAAACAGTAAGGCACTTTCTCCAATCATTCTAATTGCTTCACTACGATCAGCGATACCGAGTGATTTCATTGGAATGTTTCCCTTTTGATCATATCCTTTGTAGTAAGTAAACCAAATTTCAATAATTTTAGAAATACCAGGGAACTTCACATCCAAATCTTTAATACTATGGATTCTTTCAAATGGAGAACCCACTGCCACCATAATAATCTTGCTGTCTTCTTCTCCGTGATCCGTCAGCTTCAGTACACCTATCGGTCGAGCCTTAATTACACTACCTCTATCTGCAGGATCACCTAAAACAATTGCATCAAGAGGATCTCCATCACCCCCTAATTCTTTAGCCTGAATCGTGCGAGGAATCATGCCATAGTTTCCAGGATAACCAATGTATTGGACATAACGAGGATAACCGTTTTTCTGTTCAAGAGCCATCTGTCCCGATTTATGCTCAACTTCATATTTGGCAGTTGTACCAGCAGGAATTTCAATTACAACGTTTACAGTACCATCAAGATTGTGGGTCTTATATCCCGTAAGAAAATGTTTTTCTCCTTTAATAATAGATTGTTGAACCGTAACGGTCGCCATCGATATCATAGGAACCATAAAACAGCATATTGCACCAGCAATTAATCTTTTTATCATAGAAAATCCTTCTAAAACTGAACAATTTGAAACGGATCACCTTGAATTAGGAGGGATCATCGTTATAGGTTGTTTTTCCTTTTATGGAAGTTTTTTCTGGTTCTTTCTCAAGTTTTTTTTCTAATTTCACAGGTGCTTCGATCCCTTGAACCGTCGAAGTATGTCGATAAATTGGTATTTCAAAATGTGGCACTTTCCCATTTTTTACAAGGATATGTGCATTTTTCTTCTTTTTAGGATCTTCATAAACCAAGTCTGGTGATTGACGTAAAGCCTTACCAACATAATCAGGCGCATACGCTAGAAGATAAATTCCTTCTGAACAAAAGGGCTGTCCATTAGGATCAACTACTTCTTGAATTAATCGATATGCATTTAAAAATTGTTCCGGAGTACGATCATGATTCCGTTTTGAATATCGGCCAGATTTATTATTAACCAGCCAACAACCCGCTTTTTCATTATTAATAATTTCCCCTCCAATACGCGCAGCTCCGCCAGCAACAGCTGACGGATGACCATATTTTTCTTGAGATCCTGGCTTGCGTTGCGATTGATCCTCTGGTCGAAAAAAACCTTTTTTATAAGTACGACCATAAGGATGAGGTGCTTCTTCGATAAGTGCTACATTTCCCTCTTGTGTTACTACATAGTTATATACAGGGCGACTCGGATCTAATATCGCTGGATATTCCTTTGAACCAACTTGTAAGTAAGGATTAAGCATTACTTCTCCATACTTATCCACTTCGTAATGTTTAATGTATGATGGGCGATTAGCCACCCCATATGCCAAATCAAGATCTGTCATACCCGTATTGGCTTGAGCAAAAGGTGCTAATGGTAGCGTTATCAATGAAGCAAAAATTGTTTTATTCATAGAATTCTCCATTAACTTTTTGACTAAATCTTATCTAGGTTGATTTAACAACACACGAACCTTAGACACAACATAGCGATCTGCATTCGGATACCCCAATTTAGTTCCAAGTTCTTTCGATAATGCTTTAAAAGCCTTTTCTGTGGATCTATGAGTTTCTTTCATGTTTATAAAATCGCCCTCATATCCCAAGGAAAAATCGTAAATAAAAGGTTTTCCATTAAACGTATGAGACCACGCTTCCATAGACACAGCTACACGACCTTCAAGACCAGAAATCTCAACGTAACCTGGACGACACCGTGTACTAAATGCTGGATGAGCAATTAATTCTGTTTGTGGAGATATTCCTAAATTTGATAACTCGGGAACATATTGAGAAATATCGGCGAGGGTTATTTCACCTAATTTACCCCGTCCCATGCTCCAACCAACGGTTTTCTCTATGTACCCGACTAATTGTCCTTTTGATCCAACTCCAACATTGTCTTCTATAACACCAAAAGTTTCATTGTCAATCATCGATAAACGTGCTTGAATAATTTGGTTAAACGGCTGATTAATCCGCTTAACCACAATTTTTATTGGTGTTTCTGGATAACGATTTTTCTGAAATGTCGTCGTTGTGCGAATAAGATATCCTTTTTTCCAAAGATCCATATTCGGTGTGTCAAAAAATGTTTTTACGGCTGTTTTTAATGCCCAAGTTTTTTTCTCGCGTTCTAAAACTCTTAAGCCATTCTTTTCTAGAACTGTTTTCGTTTGAAACCAAATGTCCTTAAAAGCGATCTTTATATTTTGATCAACTTTTTTTGGATCAATTAAAAATTTGAATTCACGCCCCTTAATTTCAGAAACTTTATTTCCAAAATCGGAAATATATTGTTCATATAACTCCGTAGCATAAGTTGGCACAGATGCTCCGATTAGGAGGGAACAAATAATTGCTAAACCAATTTTTTTCTTCATAGTATCTCCTACTAGAAGTAAGTAATTCACTATTTCAGGTTGGCCCAATTCCATTTTTTATTTACAAAAATACAA